>NZ_JBIAKK010000006.1:0-436207 GCF_042872425.1 Streptomyces sp. NPDC005262 | reverse complement strand
GGAGATCCGCGACGACATCCACGAAGCCTTCCTCACGCTCGCATGCGCACTCATCTGCTGGCGACGCCTGAAGTCATTGCGATAGGAGTTCTTAGCGCCTTCCGCTATGGGGTCGACTCGGCGAAGCGCCGGCCGGGCGGACGCGAATCCTGAGATCAACGTTTGACACACCAACGGCAGCAAACACTCGCGGTTACGGCCGATCACCAGCGATCGCCACGACCGGTGAACCAGCTGGATCCCTCGGCGTACCAGGGATGCCGGACCGTCCTGATATGGATGAGACCACAGCTTCCCTTCCGCCGAAGCAGCACTGCCGCAAGGTCAGGCCCCGACTCGCCCCACGTCGCTCCTACAGCGGGTATCCACATCTGGCGAGTGAGATCATCCGCAGATGGCAGACGCACAGCTACCCCCGGGGTGGACCCTTCAGCAGATCGCCGACGTATCCGGCGACCAAGAGGCTGTCGTCCTGGATCCAGACCGGGCGGTGAAGTGGGTCGCCTTCGACGGAGCCGACGAGGTGTTGCAACCAGAGATCGTTCTCGGGTTCCACAGCCTGTGCCTCGTGAAGCCTGTCCATGACATACGACGATCTATGTGAGGCGCTACGTGGCCTGTAGCGGTATGCCGGCTGAGTGTCTGGCTGCGCTTCATACGGACCCAGAGCAAGGCGCACACCACGGACGCTCGCGGACGGTCCGCCCAGGGCACGAGCAGTTTGGCTTGCGGGGACGCCCGCATTGCTTCGGGACGAAGACGTCGCACAAATTGCGAAGTTGCCGCCACGCTAATGAACGACTTCAGAGGTGGCCAGCCGCCTCTCTCCGGGAGTCATCTCATGGCTTCCGTTCGGCTGCATGGTTCGGTTCCTCCTTCTCAGCGCAGTTGCTCGGCCAGTCCGACGATGATGCCCTCCGGGCCGCGGAGGTAGCAGAGCAGATAGCTGTCCTCGAACCGGGCGATCTCGCCGACGAGTTCGGCGCCGTGAGGGCGCAGGCGGGCAACGGTGTCCTCGATGTCGTCGACGGCGAACATGACGCGGTGCGTGCCCAGAATGTTGTGCGGCCGGTTGCGCGGCTCGGCGCTGATCGCCGCGGGGCTGCGGTACTTCGCCAGCTCCAGCCGGCTGTGACCGTCCGGGGTCCGGACCATCGCGATGTCACAGCGGACGCCGTCGAGTCCGGTGCACTGGTCGGCGAAGACGCCCTTGACCTCCGCCCTGCCCTCCAGCTCCATACCGAGTTCCACGAAGAACGCGATGGCGGCATCCATGTCCTCGACGACGATGCCGACGTTGTCCATCCGCTGAATCGCCATGCTGGTTTCTCCTTCTTCCTCGTGCGGCCGGTGGTGGCCGCTGATGCCCCTGGGACGGAGCCGGTGGGACGTTCTCTACATCCGCAGACCGCCGAACTCCGAAAAATCTGGATCGCGCCTCAGGTGGGATTCATCCGGATGTACCAACTCGCCGCCGGCACGATGCGAATGGCTCCCACGAAGGCCGACACCGTGGTTGCCGCGCTGTGCGAGGTATAGATCAGAGCAGGCATGCTCAGCCAGATACCCGGCAGGAGCGGCCGTAGCCAGTGGACGTTGGCGCCCCCTGTCGAATACGTGTCGAAGGCGCCGATCCATCGCGTTCGGCGTCCGTGGAGCACCAGGTCAGGAGGGGTGCGCCGACGATCACGCCAGGCGCCTTCCGAAGCGGGTGTCGCAGGTTCGAATCCTGCCGGGACACCAGCCAAAAGTCCCCGGACCAATCATGATCCGGGGCGTCTTGACCGCACCAATCCGACAGCCGTCGCCTCGGAGTGTTGGCAGGCCGAGTCATCGCGTGGGTTTCATGACGTGCCCCAACGCGACAAGTCCGATACCGACCACCAGCAGCGAAGGGGAGTGTTGATTCCAGCTCACCACCATGAGCAGGGCCACACACACTCTGGGTTGCCGCACCAGCCGGGGAGCCACTGGCCAGGTATACGGCCAGGAAGCAGCGCATGTACTCCAAGGGCGGCAGAGCTCGCCCGACAGCCCAACTACCGCTGGCTCGACCGGCCGGTGACCGATGCCGTGCTGGAGGAGGCTTACCGCGCGAACGCTCGCGTCCTTGGTGCACAGCCGGTAGCGCGGAGAGTACGTATGGCAGCTCAGCTCAGCTCGAACGAGCTGGCCCGGTTCTGGCAGCCGTCCTTGCGTAGGTCCGCCTGCATGTGAATCCACCGGTTGCCGCACTCGCCCTCGAAATTGATGTCGGACGAGAACCACACATCGCAGTGCGTGCCGTTGCCCATCTGCGTGGTCACCGAACTGACCCTGTCGTTCCAATCTCCAGGCATCTCCGCAAGACGCAAGTCCTTGTCGCCGGTGGATGCGGTGCAGTCCCTCGGCATGATGATGACCAGCGTGTCGCCGGTCCTGTTGTTGTACCCGAGCCCGTCGTAGAACACAGCCACGCCATAGCCCACAGAATTGGCGTAACGCAGCGACTCCGCATACGAGATGTGGGTCCCCATCGCCCCGTTCAGGGCGTTGTAGGTCTCGTGGAACGGAGCAGCCTGAGCCCCATCCGGCGCAGTCGGTGCCCCGGCAGGACGCGCGAACGGAGCAACAGGCGCCGCGAGAGACGACCCCTGACTCAATGCTGTCGCCCCTAAAGCCAGGACCAAGACCGCCAGGATCCGGCCGACCACATTTGTGATCTTCACTCGCTTCCTCCTTACCCCCGGACCTCACAACGCGTGAGCCCGGCCACCGCCACAGCGGCTCTGAGGTATACCCGCGAATCCATACCCACCCTCAGCAGTCGTCATCCGGGCACATGAGACGGCTACGCCCACCTGCTGGATGCCAGCAGCTCGACCGCAGTCCCGCCGTCCTGGTGTGGGACGACTTGAACACGCACGTCAGCCGCACCATGCACTGGCTGATTGCCGCCCAGGTGAAGACCCGCCTCAAACGGTTGCAGTACCAACGCGCGGCCTCACGAGCCCGGCGCCGTGTTCGGCGCTGTTCATGCCGATCTTCCGCACGGTCGGTCCGGGTTCATCACGCCTTCCTAGCCTGTGCTGGCTGCAGCCGTCACCACACGGGAAACACCCGGCCTCGGAGGCCGATGTGTTTCCGGAGCCGGTCCCTGTCCGGGCGCAGCCCCTCCGCCGAGCGAAGGAATGTGTCATGCCCTCACCAACCAGTAGACGCGACTTTCTCCGCCGGTCGGCCACGACTCTGGGGGCGGCGGCCGCCGCGTCCGCGCTCCCCGGATCCATCAGCCGGGCCCTCGCCGTCGACGCGGCCGTCCGCACGGGAACCGTCAAGGACGTCGAGCACGTCGTGATCCTGATGCAGGAGAACCGCGGCTTCAACCACTACTTCGGCACGATGCGCGGCGTGCGCGGCTTCGGTGACCGGTTCCCGATCCCGCTCGAGAGCGGCAAGCCGGTCTGGTACCAGTCGGATGGCGCGCGGGAGATCCCGCCGTACCACCTCGACCCCGAGCGCTCCAGCGCCCTCCTCATACCCTCGACGCCGCACTCGTTCGCCGACGCGCAGGCGGCGTGGAACCAGGGCAAGCTCGGCCACTGGCCGAAGTACAAGACCGAGTACTCCATGGGGTACTACCGGCGCGACGACATCCCCTTCCAGTTCGCCCTCGCCGAGGCGTTCACCATCTGCGACTCCTACCACTGCTCCATCACCACCGGCACCGACCCCAACCGCGTCACGTTCTGGTCGGGTTCCAACTTCAACCCCGAACTCGGCCGCCAGGGCGTCAACTCCGGCCCCGACCAGTCCGAGCCCAACAATCTCCGGTGCTGGATCACCGGCAAGTGGGTGCCGGACGCGTGGCCGCAGACCTACAAGTACGCGAGCAACGCGTTCGCCTGGGACACCATCCCGGATGTACTGGAGCGCGCCGGCGTCAGCTGGCACATCTACCAGGACATGAACGACAACTGGACCGGCGCGATGAACGGCTGCCTGGCGTTCGAGAGCTTCCGCAACGCCCAGCCGGGCACGCCGGTGTACGAGCACGGCATGACCGGTGGCCCCGACTTCCTGGACCGGCTCCGCCAGGACGTGCTCGACGGCACCCTGCCGCAGGTCTCCTGGGTGCTGACGACCGCCTCCAACTCCGAGCACCCTGGAGCGGGTTCCAGCCCGACGCACGGCGGCAACTTCACCGCCGACGTGCTGGACGCGCTGACCGCCGACCCGGAGGTGTGGAGCAAGACCGTCTTCCTGCTCACCTTCGACGAGAACGACGGCCTCTTCGACCACGTCCCCGCACCGGCCGTCCCGTCGTACAACCTCGACGGCACCCTCGCCGGCAAGTCGACGGTCCCGGTGGGTGGCGAGTACTTCGACGCGTCCGGCAAGCCGTCGTCGTGGCTCAAGGCCGACGACACGGTCACCGGGACGACCCGCCCGTGGGGCATGGGCCCGCGCGTGCCGCTCTACGTCGTCTCCCCGTGGAGCCGGGGCGGCTGGGTCGACTCCGAGGTGTTCGACCACACCTCGGTCGGCATGTTCCTCGAGCAGCGCTTCGGCGTCCGGATCGACGCGATCAGCCCGTGGCACCGCGCCGTCTCCGGTGACCTCACCTCGGCGTTCGACTTCAAGCACCCCAACAAGCAGCGGTTCCCGGAACTCCCCGACCAGAGCGACTGGGCCGCCTCCGACGCCCACCAGCGCACCCTGCCGTCGCCGAAGGCGCCGACGGCACCGGAGCCGCTGTTCCAGGAGCGCGGGCCGCGCTACTCCCGCGCGCTGCCGTACGAACTCCACACCGACGCCTCCACCGACCACGGCGCGGGCACGGTCACCCTCCAGTTCCGCAACTCCGGTCACAAGGGCGCCGTCTTCCACGTGTACGACAGGCTTCACCTCGACCGGATCCCGCGGCGTTACACCGTCGAGGCCGGGAAGCGGCTCGCCGACGTGTGGGACGCCATGGCGACGGACTCGGGCGCGTACGACCTCGAGGTCCACGGTCCGGGCGGCTTCTTCCGTTCCTTCGCCGGCAATGCGGCCTCCGAGGCCGGCCCGGAGCTCCGGGTTCGGTACGACCGTCACCGCAAGTCCGTCGTCCTCAGCGTGCACAATCCCGGGCCGAAGGCGGTCACGCTGCACGTCGAGCCCCACGCCTACCGCTTCACCGAGCCCCGGACCGTCCATGTGCCGTCCCGCAAGGAGGTCGAGCGGCGCTGGTCGGTGAACCCGAGCGGTCACTGGTACGACTTCACCGTCACCGTGGACGGCTCGTCGCACGAGCGCCGCTTCGCCGGCCGCGTGGAAACCGGCGGGGACGGCATCAGCGACCCGGCCATGGCAGCCCACATCCAGCAGGTGGAGATTCCCGTAGCCGGGCGTCGCTGCGACACCACCCCGGCGGCGCCCGAGCAGGCCGCGGCGCATCCGGTGCGCACCACTGCGGGTTCAGATCTCTACGACATCCTCGTGGAGATCGACGTCGTGGCCGAGCTGCCCGAGGCCGGCTGAAGGGCAACGGGGGTGGTGTCCGGCGGGGGACACCACCCCCACGCCGGCGTCGGCCTCGCGCCGCGACGGCTTCCGCCGGCCGTCGGAGCCGGTCACCCCGCCGAGGGCTCGAAGGGATGTGCCCGGGCGATGAGCAGGGCGACGTCATCCGGGTCGTCGGGACTCCGCAACTCCTGAAGGAGCCGGTCGCAGTTCCTCTCCAGGGAACGGTCGGGCGCGTCCAGCACGCGGAGGAGAGTCTTGAGGCGATTGTCGATGGGGTCGTGGCGGGTTTCGACCAGTCCGTCGGTGTACAGGACCAGCTGGTCGCCTGGGCCGAGGTCGAAGGTGGTGGTCTCGAAGGGGACGCCGCCCACTCCCAACGGGATGCCGGTGGGCAGGTCGAGCAGTTCCGGATGCCGGCCACCGCGCACGAGGACGGGGGGCAGGTGGCCGGCGGTGGCGATGTGGCACTCGGCGCGGTGTGGGTCGTAGACGGCGTACACGCAGGTGGCGATGGGGTGCCCCAGCCCTGAGGTGATCTTGTCCAGGTGCTGGAGAACCTCGGCGGGGTCCAGGTCGAGGTCGGCGAAGGCACTGGTGGCGGCACGCAGGCGTCCCATGGTGGCGGCGGCGCCGATGCCGCTGCCCATGACGTCGCCCACGACGAGTGCGCTCTTGTCGCCATCGAGCGGCAGGACGTCGTACCAGTCACCGCCGACCTCGAATGCGGCCTGTGCGGGCAGGTACCGGGAGGCCACCTCCAGGCCGGGCAGGCGGGGCGGATGTTCCGGAAGGAGGCTGCGCTGCAAGGTCTCGGCGGCGTTGCGCACCCTCTGGTGCGAGCAGGCGTTGTCGATGCACATGGCGGTGCGAGAGGCCAGCTCACCGGCGAGGGCGAGGTCGTCCTCGTCGAAGGGCTGCGGGTTGCGCGCACGGGTGAGACCCAGGAAGCCGAGGATCTGGCCGCGCGCGGTGAGCGGGACCGCGATGTAGGAGTGCACGCCGGCGCGGGCCATCAGGGCAGCGGCATGGTCGTCGCGGGCGATGCGCGCCAGGTCGTTGTCATCCGCTTGGGTGATCAGGATCGGGCGGCCGGTGCGTACGCATTCGGTGGCCAGTCGTCCGGTGCCGTAAGCGGCCAGGTGGCCGGGTGGGTCGGCGGCCTCAGCGGCTTCGGTCGGGTATGCGGCCTTGACCGCGAGGGCGCGAAAGAGCGCGGGGCCCTCGCGAGCTGCCAGCTGACAGTCCCCGAGGACGGAATCCAGGACGTCGACCGCGACCACGTCGGCGAGCTCGGGAACGGTGACCTCGGCCAGCTCCCGGGCGGTCTTCCCCACCTCCAAGGTGGTGCCGATGCGAACGGAGCTGTCGGCGATCAGAGCCAGACGCCACCGGGCCTTGGCGGCCTCCATGGCTGCCTGATGCCGGTCGGTGGCATCCACCACCAGTTCGGCCACCCCGAGGACCCGCCCCTGGGGGTCCTCCAGCCGGTACAACGAGATCGACCAGGCATGCTCGTGCTGCGGGTCGGCGGGGCTGCGGCCGACGATGGTGGACTGGTCGACCATGGGCGTCCCGGTGTCCAGGACCTGCCGCATCGCGGCCTCGACCACCCCGAACTTCGCGGAGGTCATGATCTCGCGGTAGTCCCTGCCGAGGTGGTCATCGGCGGGCATGCCGTGCATCCGCTCCAAGGCGGGGTTGACGGACACGTACCGCAGGCCGGTGTCGAGGATCGCCAGCCCCATGGGGGACTGGGAGATCAGCCGGGTGGACAACGCGACGTCCCGCTCCACCTCACGCAACGTCGACTCGTCGGTGGCGAGCCCGAGGGCGTAGAAGTCGCCCCGGTCGTCCAGCAGTCTCGTGTTACGGAACTCCACCAGCCGGGCGCTGCCGTCCTTGTGCCGGACGGGGAACGCTCCGGCCCAGCTCTCACCGGTCCCCATGACGTGGGCGAACAGCTTGATCATCAGTTCCCGGTGCTGTTCGTGGACGAGCACCTGCACCGCGTACCGCCCGAGCACTTCATCAGCGGCGTATCCGAACACCTTCTCGGCCTGCGGGCTCCACAGGACGATCCGCCCGTCGCCGTCCAGCAGCAGCGCCGCGAAACCGAGGAGGTCCACCAGCCCGCTCGGCTGCGACGACCGTGCCCCCGGCCGGCCGCCGTCGGCCACGCCCCCTTCGAGCTCGCTCACCCGGGCACTCCTTCCACCGGCCGGCCGCGGGGGCGCTCCCACGCCCCGATCCGTGGCCTGACCACTTACCTGCCGCCTGTCCCCCGTTCGCCGAGAGCTTCAGTTTCCATGGTCCCCCGGATCGATCGGGCACACATCCGTCCGTACGGGGGCGTCGGACCAAGCCCAGCCGATGCTCCCTTCGGCCGACAGGCGTGCGGTGGCCGCGCGGTCCCCCGGGGCCGCCGGGGCGGCCACGACACCGTGTGTGCCCGCACCAAAAGAATTGACCATATGTTCGAATTCTTTACCCGCCAGGGCTCACGAACAACGAATAGCGTGGCCGGCCAGTCACCAGTCATGTCCCTCGACCAGGAGGCAGTCAGACCATGGCCGCAAATGAAGGCGCGCCCTGTTGGGCCGACGCGATGTTCCCCGACCTGGAGGCCGCCAAGGGCTTCTACGGTGAACTGCTGGGCTGGACCTTCGGCGAGTCGTCGGAGGAGTACGGCAACTACACGCAGACGTACTCGGGCGGCAAGAATGTCGCCGCCCTCTCCCCCCAGATGCCCGGCTGGGAAGGCCCGCCGGCCTGGAGCATCTACATGGCGTCGTCGGACGTCGACGCCACCGCCGCCAAGATCCGCGACAACGGCGGCGAGTTGATGATGGAGCCCATGTCCGTGGGCGAGTTCGGCAAGATGCTGATGGCCAAGGACCCGAGCGGCGTCGTCTTCGGCGTCTGGCAGGCGGGTACGCACAAGGGCTTCGAGAAGCAGGGCGTGCCCGGCGCGTTCTGCTGGGCCGAGGTGACCACACGCGATGCGGAGAAGGCCGACGCCTTCTTCCCCGAGGTCTTCGGCTACGGCGTCAAGGCCATGCAGGACGACGCCGTCGACTTCAAGCTCTACGACCTCGATGGCGACACCGCGCTCGGCCGGATGAAGATGACGAAGGACTGGTCGGACGAGGTCCCTCCGTACATCAACG
The DNA here is from genome assembly GCF_042872425.1 of Streptomyces sp. NPDC005262. Taxonomy (NCBI): domain Bacteria; kingdom Bacillati; phylum Actinomycetota; class Actinomycetes; order Kitasatosporales; family Streptomycetaceae; genus Streptomyces; species Streptomyces sp. NPDC005262. Next base: position 427,553 of record NZ_JBIAKK010000006.1, on the reverse strand, counting down.
TCTACTTCGCCGTCGACAACTGCGACGACGCGATCGCCACCGTCACCGCACACGGCGGCCAAGTGCACTTCGGCCCGCACGACAGCCCGTTCGGCCGCTTCGCGGCCGTCTCCGACCCGCAGGGCGCGACCTTCTCCGTGATCGACCTCAACACGACGAAGGGTGAAATGCCCAAGATCACCTGAGTCACGGGTAACCGCCGCCCCTCCCTGCTCCGGTCCGCAGCCCGCTCGTGCCGCGGACCGGAGCAGCCGGCTCGAGGGCACCACCCACGGCAGTGAACAACCGCGCGTGCGCGGTCACTCGAACGAGCGCTGACACAGCACCGGCTGCACGGTGTGTGCCCGACGGACGACCACTGATCGCCGTGGACCCTCCTGGTTCCACGGCTTCGGCGGCGGCTCGCCCGGCTCACCTCCCGTGGTCCGGTTCCGGAGCCATGGCATCACTCGTCGGCATGGAAGATCCTTCCGTGGGTGCGGTCCCGGTGGTGAGCGGGTGGCAGGTTGATCGCGATGAGGGCGGCGTCGTCACCGAGGCGCCCGCCGGCATGAGCGAGGAGATCACGCTGGATGTGGTGCAGGAGCGCCTTGGGGTTGCACTCGGTCCACTGTGCCGCGCGCTGCGCGAACGGATAGAACTCACCGGCCCGGTCGCGGGCCTCGATGACGCCGTCGGTGCACAGGACAAGGGTGTCGCCGTCCTCGAAGGTGAACACATCGAGGGTGTGGGCCTGTCGCATCAGGCCGAGCCCCAGCGGGGGCGCGGGGTGCAGGCTCGGGACGGTCACGGAGTGGCCGGGGCTGAGCAGCAGGGGCGGGGGGTGCCCGCAGCTGGTCATCCTGGTGATGTGGTCGTCGTCGGGGATCTCCAGCAGCAGGGCGGTGACGAAACGTTCCCCGACCTCACCCTCCGGCTCGGAGAATTCTGCCTGGTAGCGGTCCACGCTCCGATCCAGGGCGTCGGCCAGTGCGGGCAGGGACGTGTGTTGGTGGGCGGCCTCGCGGAAGGCGCCGAGGAGCAGTGCTGCCTCTCCGATGGCCGCCAGGCCCTTGCCACGCACATCCCCGATCATCACTCGGGTACCGCCGTCGGTACGGGTCGCCGCGTACAGGTCACCGCCGATCTCGGCCTCGTCCTCGGCGGCCAGATACAGGCAGGCGGTGCGCAGTGGACCGATCCGGTCCGGGAGGGGCCACAGCAGCACGTGCTGCGCGGCCTCGGCCACCGACCGCACCTGGGCCAGTTTCCTTTCGCGCCGCTCGCGCACCACGCAGAAGCACACGATCAGACATGAGAGCACTGCCAACGCGACGATCTGCACCACCACGTTGCGGGAGAAGTGCGCGCCGAAGTGCCAGCCGATGTACGCCTGGGCCACCACGGCGAGGAGTCCGATCGCGCCGGTCAGCCGGGGGCCGGCGAACGAGGCGGTGATCGCCGGTGCGATGACCAGCAGCGGACCGAGGTGTACGTCGGCCGGTACCAGGATGTCCACGACCGTGATCACCACGATGAGCGCGATCGGGATCACCAGCAGCGCATGGCTCGACTGCCATGGCCGCCAACCGGCAAAGGGCTGCCCGCCTCCCATAACCTCCACAGTGCACCGTCCGGGGGAGGCTGACGAGTCAGGCACACCATGAAGACCGGCCCCGGCGGGGTGGTGAACGGCCACGCGGCGGCCGTCGAGCAGGTGCATACGCGCGCTCCGACAAGGTGCTGCCGCTGCCGCCGCCCGCCCGTCAGGGATCACGCGACAGGCCTTGGTCCTCCGCCTCCTTGAAGGCGATCCTCGGCGACCGCGCGGCCTCGGCCCGAGTCCCGCAACTCAGTGCGGAAGGGACAGCTCGGCCCAGATGATCTTGCCGCGTGCGGCGTAGCGGGTGCCCCAGTGGTCGGTGAGCTGGGCGACGAGGAACAGGCCGCGACCACCCTCGTCGTCGCTCTGGGCCCGGCGCAGATGTGGGGCCGTGCTGTTGCCGTCGGACACTTCGCAGATCAGGTTCTGATCGTGGATCAGGCGTAGCCGGATGGGCGGCTTGCCGTAGCGGATGGCGTTGGTGACCAGCTCGCTGACCACCAGTTCGGCGACGTACGCCAGGTCCTGCAGCCCCCACAGGTCCAGCTGGCGGGTGGCCGCGGCCCGCGCGTCCACCACGATGGCGGGATCCAGCGGCAGATCCCAGGAAGCCACGCGGTCCGGGCCGAGTGCGCGGGTGCGGGCGATCAGCAGCGCGACATCGTCCGGCGGCCGGAACGGCAGCAGCGCCACGGTCAGCTGGTCGCAGATGTCCTCGAGCGCAGGCTTCGGTTGGGACAGGATGCGGCGCAGCGAGTCGAGGCCGATGTCGATGTCCTGGTCCCGGGCCAGGATCAGCCCGTTGGTGTACAGGACGAGCAGGCTGCCCTCGGCAAGATCCAGTTCGGTCGTCTCGAACGGCAGTCCCCCCAGACCCAGCGGAGGCCCTGCGGGCACCTCCGGGAACTCGACGCAGCCACCCGGGCCCGCCACAGCGGGCGGGTAGTGGCCGGCACTGGCGAGCGTGCAGTGCCGCTCGGCAGGGTCGTACACCGCGTAGAGGCAGGTGGCCCCGATGGCGGTCCCGCCGTCATGGGGTTCGTCGCGGCCCACGCCTTCCTCCTCGGCGAGGCGGGCCACGAGGTCGTCGAGATGGGTGAGCAGTTCGTCGGGCGGCAGGTCCAGATCGGCCAGGGTGTGTACCGCGGCACGCAGCCGCCCCATGGTGGCGGAGGCCTGTACTCCGTGTCCGGGCACATCCCCCACCACCAGGGCGACGCGGGCCCCGGAGAGCGGGATCACGTCGAACCAGTCCCCGCCCAGATCGGTGTCCGAGCCGGCGGGCTGGTAGCGGCCGGCGACCTCCACCGCGTTGAGCACCGGCAGGCGTTGCGGGAGCAGGCTGCGCTGCAGGGCCAGGGCGGTGTTGCGTTCGCGCGTGTAGCGGCGGGCGTTGTCCATGGAGAGGGCGGCCCGGGAGACGAGTTCGGCGGCCAGGGTGACGTCGTCGTCGTCGAAGGCCTCGACGTCCCGCCACCGGTAGAAGGTGGCCACGCCCATCAGGACGTTCCGCGCGGTCAGGGGTACGGCGATGATCGAGTGGACCTCGGTGGCGCGGATGATCTCGGCCCGCCTGGGATCCTCGTCCAGCCATGGCGCCGTGGGGTCCAGGTGAGCGATGAATTTCACCTCGAGATCGGCCATGCACAGGGCCTGGGGCGAGGCCGGACCGAACCGGCTCAGGTCGCCCACGGCCAACGCCTTCGGCGGCCGCGTCGACTCGGAAACGGTCTCGTGGGCCGCCCGACGCAATGTGAGGCCCTGGTCGGGTGGGCCGGGTGTGGGCGTGTCGCCCCGGAGCACCGAGTCCAGCAGATCCACCGTCACGCTGTCCGCCAGTCGGTGGAGCGCCACGTCGGCCAGTTCCTTCGCGGTGCGCCCCACATCCAGAGTGGTGCCGATACGTATGCTCGCCTCGTTGATCAGCTGCATCCGTTCCTTGGCGCGGTGGGCATCGGTGATGTCGACGACCGCGTGGCACAGTCCGAGCACCGTTCCCTCGGAGTCCTGGAGCCGGAAGATCCCGGTGGACCAGACGTGCTCGCGGCTGGGTTCGGCCGGAGTGAGGCCGCGTTGGATGAAGTCGAGCACCGGTTCGCCGGTGGCCAGGACGCGTTTCATCACCGTCTCGACCTCGGCGACGTTGAGGTCGGGCAGCGCCTCGCTGATCTTCTTGCCCAGCCGCTCCCCGATCGGCACACCGGTCATCCGCTCCAGCGCCAGATTGCGCCGGGTGCAGCGGAGATCGGTGTCGGAGACCAACAGGCCGACCGGCGACTGGTTGAACAGGCCGGACAGCACCGCGAGGTCTTCCTCCCACCGCCGCGTCTCGGCCTCCTCGGCGGCCAGCAGCAGCCAGAACCGCGCCTCGTCCGGGCCCACGCAGGGGTGTGCCCGCAGGGCCACCGCCAGGTCTCGGCCGTCTCTGCACCGCAGAGTGGCACCGACCTGCCGCCCCCGCGCCGCCTCGCCGCTCAGGTCGGCGGCTGCCATGAGGACTGCTGCGCGGCCGGCAGCGGCGAGCAGGGACGCAGCAGGCTGCCCCAGAACCTCGGCAGCCCCGTAGCCCAGCAGCTGCTCCGCACCCGCACTCCACCCGATGAGAAGCCCGCGGGCGTCCATCACGGCTGCGGCCGCTCGAGTCGCAGCGAACGGGCTGCCGGACGCACTGCCGACCTCGGTGTGGTGCGTGTCCGGTGCCATGCACCCCGTCCTTGCCGTGTCGTCCTCAGAGACCTTCCCAAGACAGTCCTGCTGCGCGAACGCACTCACGATTATCGTCCGCCGTGTCCGAATGAGCCTTTCCTGGTCACCGGACCGGCCGGGGCCGACCCGGTGGAGACGGTGAAGAGACCTCCACCGGGGTCGCTGATGACGGACTCGGTCCCGCCGCCCGGGGACGGAGCCGGTGGAGTGGCGCTCCCTCCTGCCGCGTGTGCGGCGGCGACGACCGGTTCCACGTCGTCGACCCGGAAGTGCACGTGCCAGCGTGGCCGCACGCGGGGGTCGGGAGACTCCCCGACGCCGCCTCCGCGCACGGTGGCCACGGTGTTCTTGACCTGCCGCACGGTGACGGTGTCGTTCTCGTAGGCGTAGGCGACCTCGCAGCCGCCGGGCTCGCCGGAGGCCCAGTCGAAGATCTCTGCGTAGAACATGGCGGCGTCGAACGCGTCCCGGGTGCGTAGCTCGAGAAAGGCCGGCGGGTTGCCGTGCTCGTCCGACCAGCGAAGGGCCCGGCCTTCCCAGAAGCCGAAGACGGCTCCGTCACGGTCGGCTGCCACCGCGCCCCGGCCCAGGCCGAATCGCACCGGGCCGACGGCGACGGTGCCGCCGCGCTCACGCACCCGGGCCGCGGTGACGTCGGCGTCAGCCACGGCGAAGTACGGGGTCCACGACCCGGCCACGGGCCGGCCGGGCGCCACTTCGCCCAGCCCGGCCACCGGCTGCCCGTGGGCAAAGGCGACCGAGAAGCCCGTTCCCAGGCTGCCCTGCCGGAACTCCCATCCCAGAACGGCCGAGTAGAAGTCCTGCGTGGCGCGCAGGTCGCGGGTCATGAGGTTCACCCAGCACGGTGTTCCGCACACCGGCGCGACGTGCCCTGTGGGCGTCATCAGTGTTGTCTCCTCGCCCCCGCACGATGTGCTGTCAGCGGCCGAGCGCCTCGCGCAACTCCTGTTTGTTCATCGTCGAGCGGCCCTCGATGTGCTTCTTCTTCGCCTCTTCGTAGAGCTGGTCCTTCGTGGGCCCCTGCGCTCCGCGATGGGACCGCTCACCGCCACGCTGTGAGGCGGATTTCGGATCGCGCAGGGAAGCCCTGCTCGCCGTTTTCGCCTCTCCTGAGCGGGCGCGCTCCTTGTTGACGGTGCGTGCGGCGAGTTCCTTCGCGCGCTCCTCGGAGGCGCCACGTTTCTCGGCACTCTCCTTGATGTGCTCGTACTGCCGCTCCCGCTTACGACTCGATCCTGCCGGCATCACATCGTTCCCTTCCTGCATCCGGCCCTGCGCGCGGCAGCCCGGGTGGCGATTCCCTCGCGCCGTGCGACGTCCTCCGCGGACGCCGCACGCACTCCACCCATACGCCCACAACACCCCGTACGCCACCCGGACGGCACCGGACCCCTGCCGCCGATCCGCCGCAGACCACGGCAAGTTCACGGACCGAGTGGTACCGGCTGCCGCACGAACTCCGAGCTCCGGAAGCACAGTCCGCCGTGCACGTTCACACGCGGGGCCGGTAGCCGAGCGCCCGGACGATCTGCCCGGCGTTCCCGTACCGCTCGTCCGCGGGCAGGTCCCGTACTGCTTCGAGCAGTGGGTCGGGCACATGCTCCTCGGACAGGGTCCGCAGGAGTGATGTGCGGTCGGCGGGGAAGTCGCTGCGGTTCAGATGCCGTGCCAGGTCGGACCTGAGGCGTCCGGCCTCTGCCTCGGCACGCGCCCGGTCCCTTCCTGCACCGGGCGGCGGAACGGGACCGCCGACGTCCACCGTCACATCGTCGTCGGCCGCCGGCTCGGGGTCGTACGACTCCACCGTGTGGGTGGGGTGTCCGGACCTCAGATAGTCCTTGAGCGCGTGCTTCCTCTCGTCGTCCACCCACGGACTGACCTGGCTGCTTCCTCGCTCCATGGTCAAGCACCTCCTAGGCCTCCGTCGCTGACACGGGCGCGACCTCGCTCAGCCTTGGATCTCATTGTGCTCTGAGTGTCCGTCGATGGCGATCTTGCGATCTTGTGGGCTCGATGCGTTCCGCGACCTGTCCCGGGGCCCGGATCCGGGCACGGTCTCCTTCCTCGCCGCCGCAGCGGCGCTGAAAGCCATCGACGCAGCCGTGCGCGGCGCCCGCACCGGCGACGAGGCCGGACCCGCCGACCTCGAGGACCGGATCGGCTCCATCACCCACCGCGCCACGTGCACCGGGCTCCGGCGGCCGGTCCCGAGGGGCAACGGTACGGATGCCGACCGAAACTGGTTCCATGAACCCGTACGAGGGACTGGCAACCGTGAAGCTGGCGGACGGCTCGACAGTCCGCGTGTGGGCCGAAGTCTCGCTCGACGAGAACCCCGACGACACCCCCGGGCCCATCGACACGCCTCGATGGACAGCCCGGCTGACGGCGCCCGGCGGCGAAGCACTGCTGCTCCGAGGCTGCGTGACCCTGATCCTCGACTCCGGTGCCCGCTGGCCGGCCGAGGTGACCCACTCGCACCCGTCGTCCGGACCCCACTCCGCGAACTGGACCGAGGTCAAGGGCGCAGGCCCGGCCGTGAGCAGCACGACGTGATCGCCTGCTGCCCCTGCCTCGCACGGAGCGCACCGGCGATCTCGCTCCCGCGCCCGCTGCACCGGGCGGCGGCCCACAGCGGTGCGTGCCTCTGCGGTTTCCGCCCGGCAGCGGCGGGAGGAAACCGCCGCCCCGGCGCCCGCGGCCGGGCGCTCCCGACGGTCCGGTCCAACAGCGCGATCAGGGGCCCATGCGGGTCGACCCACTGCGGCGGGACGAGTCCCACGCGCGCTTCCCCGGCCTCCTCGAACTGATCCTGCGCGCCGACGGCCCTCGTCCGTGATTTCTGCCACCGGTCGGGGCGGGGCCCTGTCGAACGGGTGGGCGTCACGGGATATCTTGATGTCAAGCAATGTTGCAGACGTGGAGCGGAGCACCCGGTGACTGACTCGACCATCATCTATACGCACACCGACGAGGCCCCGGCGCTGGCCACGTATTCGTTCCTGCCCGTGATCGAGGCGTACGCCTCGACGGCCGGGGTCACCGTGGAGAACCGCGACATCTCCCTGTCGGGACGGATCATCGCCGCGTTCCCCGAGCGCCTCGACGAGAACCAGCGCATCGATGACGCTCTCGCCGAGCTCGGCGCGCTGGCCAAGACGCCCGGCGCGAACATCATCAAGCTGCCGAACGTCTCGGCGTCGATCCCGCAGATGAAGGCGGCCATCGCCGAGCTGCAGCAGCAGGGTTACGCACTGCCGGACTACCCGGACGCCCCGCAGACGGACGAGGACAAGGACGTCCGCGCCCGCTACGACAAGATCAAGGGCAGCGCGGTCAACCCGGTACTGCGCGAGGGCAACTCCGACCGCCGCGCCCCCGCGTCCGTGAAGAACTACGCCAAGGCGCACCCGCACCGCATGGGCGCCTGGACGGCCGACTCGAAGACGAACGTCGCGACAATGGGTGTCGACGACTTCCGCTCCACCGAGAAGTCCGTCGTGATCGCCGAGCCGGACACGCTGCGCATCGAACTCGTGGGCGACGACGGCACCACCACCGTGCTGCGCGAGTCGGTACCGGTCCTGGCGGGCGAGGTCGTGGACGCGTCCGTCCTGCGCGCCGCACCGCTGCGCGAGTTCCTGACCGCGCAGATCGCCCGGGCCAAGGCCGAGGGCGTGCTGTTCTCCGTTCACCTGAAGGCCACGATGATGAAGGTCTCCGACCCGATCATCTTCGGCCACGTGGTCCGCGCCTTCTTCCCGAAGACGTTCGCCAAGTACGGCGAGACGCTGGCTGCCGCGGGCCTGTCCCCGAACGACGGTCTCGGCGCCATCCTCAAGGGCCTGGACTCCGTGCCGGACCTGGGCGCCGAGATCAAGGCGTCCTTCGAGGCCGAGCTGGCCGAGGGCCCGGCCCTCGCGATGGTCGACTCCGACAAGGGCATCACCAACCTGCACGTCCCGAGCGACGTCATCGTCGACGCCTCCATGCCGGCCATGATCCGCACCTCGGGCCACATGTGGGGTCCGGACGGCAACGAGGCCGACACCCTCGCCGTCCTCCCGGACAGCAGCTACTCCGGCGTCTACCAGGTCGTCATCGACGACTGCCGGGCGCACGGCGCGTACGACCCGTCCACCATGGGCTCGGTCTCGAACGTCGGCCTCATGGCGCAGAAGGCCGAGGAGTACGGCAGCCACGACAAGACCTTCGAGATCCCCGTATCGGGCACCGTGCGCCTCGTCGACCGGTCCGGCGAGGCGGTGCTGGAGCAGCAGGTCTCCCAGGGCGACATCTTCCGCGCCTGCCAGGCGAAGGACCTGCCGATCCAGGACTGGGTCAAGCTCGCGGTCACCCGCGCCCGCGCGACCGGTGTCCCGGCCGTGTTCTGGCTCGACGAGAACCGCGCCCACGACGCGCAGGTGATCGCCAAGGTCAAGACGTACCTCGCCGACCACGACACCGATGGTCTGCAGATCGAGATCATGTCGCCGGTCGAGGCCACCGCGTTCTCCCTGGAGCGCATCCGCCGTGGCGAGGACACCATCTCCGTCACCGGCAACGTCCTGCGTGACTACCTGACGGACCTGTTCCCGATCCTGGAGCTGGGCACCAGCGCCAAGATGCTCTCCATCGTCCCGCTGATGGCCGGCGGCGGCCTCTTCGAGACGGGCGCCGGCGGCTCCGCCCCGAAGCACGTCCAGCAGCTCGTCAAGGAGAACTACCTGCGCTGGGACAGCCTCGGCGAGTTCTTCGCCCTGGCCGCCAGCTTCGAGCACCTGGCCACCACCACGGGCAACGCGCGCGCCCAGGTCCTCGCGGACACCCTCGACCGCGCCACCGGCACCTTCCTCAACGAGGACAAGTCGCCGAGCCGCAAGCTGGGTGGCATCGACAACCGCGGCAGCCACTTCTACCTGGCGATGTACTGGGCCCAGGAGCTGGCGAAGCAGACGGACGACCCGCAGCTCGCGGAGGCGTTCGCCGGTCTCGCCAAGACGCTGACCGAGCAGGAGCAGACCATCGTCGACGAGCTCATCGCCGTGCAGGGCTCGCCGGTCGACATCGGTGGCTACTACCGTCCCGACGCCGCCAAGGCCGCGGCCGCCATGCGTCCGTCGGCGACGTTCAACGAGGCCATCGCGACCCTCGGCTGACCTTCGGGCCACCCGACGACTGCGGTGATCGTTCCGCCCCGGCCGCACTTCCGTGCGGCCGGGGCGGTCCCGTATCCGGGCACACCGGCGACTCGGATCTGCTGGAACACCGTCAGTCGGCGTGTGCGTGCGAGCCGGTCCCGGTTGCGGATCCCCGGCCGACCGCCGTCTATCCTGTGGATGACGCTGTTCATACCCGTGACCTGCGCGTATGAACAGGCCTGTGCACGTCCGACAGCTCTGTCGACCGCCGCCGACCGCCCCGGAGCAGCACGTGTCCGCACCCTTGACCGTCGCCGTCGCCCAGCCAGCCTGTGCCCACCTCGATGTCGCCGCGAACGCCACCGCCCATGCGGCGGCAGTTGCTGAAGCCGGGGCTCGGCTGGTCGTCTTCCCGGAGCTGTCGCTGACCGGCTACGACCTCACCGCCCCGGCCCTCTCCCCCGACGACGACCGCCTCGGGCCGATCGTCTCCGCATGCCGCGCCACCGGGGCGACGGCGCTGGCCGGGGCCCCGGTGCGCGACGCCGACGGGCGTGAGCACATCGCCACGCTCGCCGTCACGGGAGACGGCGCGCGTGGCGTCTACCGGAAGATGTGGCTGCACGGCGAGGAGTTCGACCGCTTCAGCCCGGGCGAGAAGCCGGAGGTCCTGGTTGTCGACGGAGTGCGGCTGGGGCTTGCGATCTGTTACGACCCGGCTGCCCCCGACCACGCCGCCGACACCGCGGCCCTGGGCGTCGACGCGTATGTGGCGAGCGCTCTCTACGGTGCGGGTCCCGGATCGGCCGCCCGGCGCGACGGACACATGAGCGAGCGGGCCGCCGCGCACGGCGTGTGGGTGGTGCTGTCCACCTCGGCGGGAGCCAGCGGTACCTATCCGCAGACGTCGGGCGGCTCCGGAATCTGGGCTCCGGACGGTGCCGTGGCCGTCCAGGCCGGACCGGAGCCCGGGGCCATCGTGTCGGCGTCCCTCGGCGGGTCCTGACGCACCATCTCGGCCGTGATCGCCCACCGCTCGTGATCACGCCATGCCCCGTCGATGAAGAGGAAGTCCGGGGAGAAGCCTTCGAGGCGGAAGCCTGCCCGGCGCACCAGGGCGATCGAGCCCGCGTTGGCGGGCTGGATGTTCGCTTCCAGGCGGTGCAGACCCAGCGGGCCGAAGGCGTACCGCATCACCAGGCCGAGCCCCTCGCTCATCAGGCCGCGCCCGGCCGCGTGGGCGAACGCTCCGTAGCCCAGCGCGCCGCAGCGGAAGGCGCCACCGACGATGTTGTTGATGTTGATGAAGCCTGCGATGGGGCCACTTGCGGCCGTGGGCCCGTTCCCCTCGTCGACCGCACGTTCGCAGACGAGGAAGCCCGCCTTCGTGGCGTCCTCCGTCAGCCGGCCCGCGTACGCGGCGTACGCACGCGCGTCGTCGGGCGGAAAAAGCCACGGGTGGTGCATGCCGTGGCTCTCCTTGGCGCGGTCGGTGAACTCTTCGGCGTCCGCGGGGGTGAAGGGGCGGATCGCCGTGCGCGCGCCCTCGGCCAGGTAGGCGTTCTCAGACATCCGGACAGCGTAGGCAACCGCCGTCGGCCTCACTTCACCCGGCGTCGGAAGAGATAGCCACCGCACACCATCCCGGCGACGAACATCCCCAGCAGCGCGAGCGCGAGCGGCATCGTCACCAGTGGGATGAACAGCCGGATGGTGACTTCGCCGGTGTTCTCGACGATGAAGACCAGCGACAGGAGCGCGATGACGAGGACGACGATGCGGGACGGTGAGAACGGTCCGGTGGAACCTTTGCCGCCGCTCGACACATCTTTCGGGCTCATGGTCCGGCCCTCTCTCTGGTTCCTGGAACGCCACCGCCCCCGGTACCAGGATGTCTCCATCCTGCGCCCGGGGGCGGTGGTGAGCGGCCGTACGGGTGACGCTCCGGCCCAGGTCGGTCCGCCCGGTTTCAGTTCACCCGGCCGGCGACCACGGGCAGCTCCAGCACCCCCGTGTCGTCCGGGGCGCTGACGACCGTGACCGGCTTGATGCCACGGTTGCCGAAGTACGCGCTGTCGCTGGCCGCGATCACGAACTCGAGCCGGTGCCCCGCCCGGTACCGGTGCACGATGCCCGGCAGCTGCACGGTGAACCGCCGGGTGACGTCCGGTACCCGCACCGGGGACACGAGGCGGTTCACCAGTGTCCTGGAGCCGTCCGGCGCCACGTCGTACACCTTGGCGAACAGGACCAGCTTGTCGGCGGCGTCACCGCTGTTCTGGACGCGTTCCGTCTTCGGCGAGACGACCTTCAGGGTGGCTCTCGGCGCGCCGACGACATCGACGGCGGAGGCCAGCGGGGCGCTGGTCCAGCCGAGGTAGGTGCCATGGGTGTCGTACGGCTCGGGGTCGGGCAGTCCGACGAGGCCGGCGAGCGAGCTCTCCGAGTGACTCGTCGGCACCAGCCAGTTGGCGTAACGGCGGCTGCCGCGGGTGACCTCGGAGCGGTTGTCGACGAGCTTGCCGTCACCGGAGAGGTAGACCTTCTGCGACAGCGCGGGCACGGCCGCCGCGGTGCCGTAGCCGGTCTTCCAGTCACGGTAGTAGGCGAACTCGGGACCGGTGTCGGTGCTCTTGCTGTGCCGGAGGTATCGGTCGAACCAGGCGAGCACGCGCCGTCCGACGTAACTGGTCTCCAGGTTGCCTTGGTTCAGGTCGAGCTCACCGGGCACCTGGCCGCCGCTGTGGCCCCAGGACTGCCAGATCATTTTTGTCGCGGTGCCCTGCGACTCGAGCGTCCGGTACGTGGCGGCGGCCTCGTTCAGGTTGAACAGGCTGTCGGTCTGGCCCTGGACCAGCAGGGTGGGTGCCTTGACCTTGCCGAGGTAGGAGACCGGGGAGACGCTGCGCGCGTAGTCGAGCATCGCGCCGGCTCCGTCGGCCGGGTAGCGGCCGGAGTTGAGCAGACGGATCGTGTCGCAGGCCTGCGCGGCAAAGTGCAGACAGGTGAGGTTACCGAACCGGGACGGGTCGAGGCTGGGGGCGAGGATCGGCTGCCCCTCCCCCATCAGGTAGAAGCCGTTGGTCCACTGCCACTTGAAGACACCTGGGGTGTCCGAGGAGACGCCCTTGCTCGTGGCCGTGTTGTTGGGGTCGAGCGCGTACGACAGGTCGTTCCAGGTGATCAGCGGGACGAGGGCGTCGACGCGGCGGTCGACGGCTGCCGTGGCCATCTGGACGGCGCCGCCGTACGAGCCGCCGATCATGCCGACGCGTGGGTCGCCCTTGCCGTCCTTGGTGACGAAGTCGGCCTTCGTCCCGTCGTCGGCGGCGCGGGTCCCCGCGAGGAAGTCGATGAGCCCGGTGGCTGCCCTGCCGTCGATCGCCGGGTCGTCGAGCGTGATCAGACAGCCGGACTTGCCGAAGCCGAGGCCGGAGTAGACGAGTCCGACGTAACCGCGGGAGGCGAAGGCCTTGCCGATGGCGTCGGTCGAGCCGTCCGACTTGCTGCCGCCGAAGCCGTTGGTGGCGAGGACGGCGGGGGCGGGGTGAGCGGCGTCGGCCCCGGCAGGGCGGTAGAGGTCGGCGTCGACGGTGCAGGAGCGACCGCCCGCCGTTACGGTGAACTTCAGTGCGGTGACGGTGTATTCGGAAGCGGCGGCCGTGGGGGCGGCGTGCGCCGCGCCGGTGAGGGCCAGAGGTGCGGCGAGCGCCGCCCCGGCTACGTAGGCGAAGGACTTACGGGACCGGGATCTGCGAACAGCGCGTGACACGAAGACCTCCACAGCGAGGGCAGCTTACCGACCAGTAGGGACTGGGGCGCGCTCATGCTGTGTTACGCGTCATAACGGTGTCAACGCTCACGGCAGCGTTTCCTGAAGGATGTTCAACTTCTTCGCATCCGGACTACGTTCAGATCAGCGCGGGCACCTCGACCGTGAGCGTGCCAGGCCCGCCGTCCTCCGGGGCGTCCAGCACCGCGGGCACACCGAGCGGGATCGTGAGCGCCGTCGGGCCGTGCCCGAAGCCCAGCTCCTCGACGACGGGCACGCCGAGCCCGCCGAGCCGGTCGGCGAGTACCGCACGCACCTCCTCGTACGGTTCGCAGCCCTGCCAGGAGCCGCAGGCGACCCCGGATGTCCCGGACAGCGCCCCGGCCCTCAGGAGCTGGGTGAGGATACGGTCGAGGTGGTACGGATCCTCCGTCGTGTCCTCGATCATCAGCAGCCCGCCCCGCGCGGACGTCCGGGCGTGCGGGGTGCCGATGTCGGCGGCGAGCAGGCTCACGCAGCCGCCGTACGTGATGCCTCGGGCCCGGCCGGGCACCAGCACCCCGGCCGTGCGAAGGCCGAGGGTCCGTACCGACTCCGGCTCGAACAGGGTGGCCCGCAGCGACTCCTGGGTGTCCGGGTCCTTGAGGAAGGTCTCCGTGGCGGCCATCGGGCCGTGCAACGTCGAGAGCCCCATGTGCCGGGCGAACGCCTCGTGCAGCACGGTGATGTCGCTGTAGCCGACGAACACCTTGGGCCCGGCCGCGCGCATCGCCGCCCAGTCGACCAGGTCGACCATGCGGTGTGCCCCGTACCCGCCACGGGCGCACATCACCGCTTCGACCGACGGATCGCACCAGGCCTCCTGGAGGTCCCGGGCACGCTCCTCGTCCGCACCCGCGAGATAGCCCAACTCCGGGTGCACGGCCCGGACATGAGGCATCTCGAAGGGCTCCAGGCCCCAGCCGCGCAGCACATCGAGGCCTGCTTCCAGGCGGTCGACGGGCACCGGTCCGCTGGGCGACACGACGGCGACCCGGGCACCCGGTCGCAGGCGGGCGGCGCGGGTCAGAGGAGTCAGCGTCACTTCTTCAGCTCCAGTTGCGGTACGTCGGGGCGGTCGATCCCGAAGGTCTGTGCGTAGAGGGAGAGTTCGGCCTCCAGTGCGGCGATCATGGTGTCGGCACGCCGGAACCCATGGCTCTCCCCCTCGAACGCGAGATAGGCGTGCGGGATGCCGCGGCCTTCGATCGCAGCCAGGAACCGCTCGCACTGAGCCGGCGGGCAGATCACGTCGTCGAGCCCCTGGAGCAGCAGGAACGGCGTGGTCAGCCGGTCGGTCCGGTTGATCGGCGACCGTGTGCGGTAGCGGTCCGGGACCTCGGCGAGCGGGCCGACCAGGGACTCCAGGTACTGCGACTCGAAGTCATGGGTCTCGTCGGTGCCCCAGCCGGTCAGGTCGAGGATGGGGTAGCTGATGGTGCCGCACGCGTAGACATCGGTACTGGTCAACGAGGCAGCAGTGGTCCAGCCGCCGGCGCTGCCGCCGCGGATGGCGAGCCGCTTCGGGTCGGCCGCGCCTTCGGCGGCCAGCGCCTGGGCGACGGCGGCGCAGTCCTCCACGTCGACGACGCCCCACTGCCGGCGCAGCCGGTTGCGGTACGTCCTGCCGTAGCCGGTGGAACCGCCGTAGTTGACCTCGGCGACGCCGATGCCGCGCGAGGTGAAGTAGGCGATCTCCAGGTCGAGGACGAGCGCGGCGTGCCCGGTGGGGCCGCCGTGCGCCCACACCACGTAGGGCGGCAACTCCCCTTGCGGGCCGACCCGTTCAGGGTTGCGTGGCGGGTAGATGTGGGTGTGGATGTCGCGGCCGTCGGGCCCCGTGAAGGTGCGCTGGTGAGGTTCGGGGTAGTAGGCGGGATCGACCTCGTCCCGGTGCCGGGCGCCGATGATGCGGCTGCGGCCGGTCGTGGTGTCCAGCTCCACGATCTCGTACGCGCTCCGCGGGCTCGCGGCGACGCCGATGACCCGGCTTCCGTGCACGGCGAGCGTCTCGGCCCATTCGGTCCAGGGCCCCGCGATGTCGGCGAGTTCGCCGGTCTCCGGATCGAGGATGCCGAGGGTGGTGGTGCCCTTACCGTGGATGGTGGCGATCAGTCCGTTCTCCAGCGGCCGGAACCAGCCGAGCCCGATCTTCCACAGGGGTCCGGCGAACTCCTGCTCCTGTGTGCAGAGCGCCACCGCGTCCCGGTGCGGATCGGCACGGTAGAGGTTCCACCAGCCGGTGCGGTCGCTCGCGAAGAGGAGTTGTCCGTCGGCGGTCCATTCGACCTGTGGCACCGATTCCTCGGGTCCGCCGCAGAAGCTCCGGGCGCTGCGGAAGGTGCCGTCGTCGGCGATGTCGGCGAGCATCACCTCGGTGCCGTCCCACGGCATCCGCGGATGGTCCCAGGCGATCCACGCCACCCGCCGCCCGTCGGGCGAGACCTTCGGTCCGGTGACGAAGCGGTGCCGGTCGTCGGAGAGTTCGCGCACCGCGCCACGGTCCTCGGCCGCCGAACCGTCCAGCGGCACGGCGGCGATCACCCGTCGTACGTCGGTGGGCGCCTCGCCGGTGAACTCCTCCAGGACACACCACACTTCGCCCCGCTCGCCCCGGTCGAGGTGCAGCTGCGGGTCGACCCAGCGCAGTCCGCCGCCGACGCCCGACAGCGGGGTCAGCGGCCACGGCTCGCCGGACCCGTCCGGCGCGTACGCGTACAGCCGCTGGTCGGTGAAGTTCACGAAGACGACGAGCGGTCCGCCGTCGGTACGGCCGGCGCCCGCCCAGGGTCGTCCGCCGTACTCGATGACGCGGCTGCGGACGTTCCACGGAACGGGCAGCACTGACTCGGTGGTCCCGTCCGCCCGGCGGCGGACCAGGGCGCGGCGGCCCGCCTCGGCCGGGCGCGGCTCCGTCCACCACACCTCGTCGCCGACCACGCCGACGTATTCCGGGCGGCCGTCGTGCGACGCGGCGAGCCGCGCGTCGACCGGTGACGGCCATGTTCCGTAAGCCCCTGTGGACACCATGATCAAATCCCCCCGGTGCGGGTCAGGCGGTGCGCAGATAGTGGTCGAGCACGCGGACGCCGAAGTGCAGCGCCTCGACGGGCACGCGTTCGTCGACGCCGTGGAAGAGCGCCTGGTAGTCGAAGCCCATCGGGAGCTTCAGCGGTGAGAAGCCGTAGCCGGTGATGCCGAGGCGGGAGAACTGCTTGGCATCCGTGCCGCCCGACATGCAGTACGGGACGACATGACCGTCCGGGTCGAAACGTTCGACGGCGGCGCGCATCTTCGCGTACGTCGGCGAGTCCACCGGGGCCTGCAGGGCGACCTCGCGGTGGTGGAACTCCCAGTCGACATCGGGTCCGGTCAGCCGGTCCAGGGTGGCGTGGAACTCGTCCTCGCCACCGGGCACCATCCGGCCGTCGATGTAGGCGACGGCGTGGCCCGGGATCACATTGACCTTGTAACCGGCCTCCAGCATCGTCGGGTTGGTGCTGTTCCTGACGGTGGGTTCGACCAGTGCGGCGGCCGGTCCGAGCTTGGCGAGCAGCCCGTCCACGTCGAATCCGGGAGCGTCGGCATCCACCCGGATCCCGTGCAGCGCGGCGATCTCGGTGAGCGCCGAGCGTACGGTCGGGGTGAGCCGCACCGGCCATTCGTGCGCGCCGATCCGGGCGACGGCGGCGGCGAGTGTGCTGACGGCGTTCGCCTTGTTGACCTTGGAGCCGTGGCCCGCCTTCCCGTGGGCGGTGAGCTTCAGCCATCCGGTGCCGCGCTCGCCGGCGGCGATCGGGTAGAGCGGCATCTTCGGTCCGGCGTGGAAGGTGAAGGCACCGGACTCGCTGATGCCCTCCGTACACCCTTCGAAGAGTTCGGGATGCTGGTCGGCGAGGAAGCCGGAGCCGTCGGCGGCGCTGGCCTCCTCGTCGGCGGTGTACGCGATCACGATGTCCCTGCGGGGCCGGATACCGGCCCGGGCCCAGGCCCGGACGACGGCGAGGACCATCGCGTCCATGTTCTTCATGTCGATCGCGCCACGGCCCCAGACGACCCCGTCGCGGACCTCCCCGGAGAAGGGGTGCACGGTCCAGTCGTCGGCCTCGGCGGGCACGACGTCGAGATGACCGTGCACCAGGAGTGCGTCGGCGGACGGGTCGGTGCCCTCGATCCTGGCGACCACGTTGGTGCGGCCCGGGGTGCGTTCCAGCAGCGCGGGTGTCGTTCCGGCGGCGGCCAGCCGTTCTGCCACGTACTCGGCGGCCGGGCGCTCCCTGCAGTCGCCGGCGCCCCGGTTCGTCGTGTCGATCCGGATCAGTTCGGAGGTGAACGTCACCGATTCGTCGAGCGCCAGACCGTCGACGGAGTCCTGGGGGGTGGTCACCTCAGCCATACTGCTCCTCCACAGCGGACGACACGATCGTCGTCACCGCCTTGAACGTGCGAATACCGTCGTACATCGTCGTACTGGTGTAGGCGACACGCCGCTCACCGCTCGGCGCCACGCCGGGGACGACGGTCGCAGCCGCCGCCAGGTGCTCGGCGTCGAACTCCAGCTCCACGGTGAACGAGCCGCCCCGCACCGGATCACTGCGCCCGGCGAGCGCGGTCGCCTCCTTGGCGGCGGCCCGGATGTCGGCGGCGGTACGGGCCGGGGTGCGGCACACCGCCGCGTACCGCGACACGTAGTCCTTCACGGCGACCTTGCGGGCCTCGGGGGCGTATCCGTCCGCGTCCACGCAGGTCAGGTCGTCGCCGGTGACGAGGACGACGGGCACGCCGTACTCGGCGGCGACATGGGCGTTGAGCAGCCCCTCGCTGGCACGGACGCCGTTCAGCCAGACTCCGGTGATGGAGTTGGCGAGGTAGGTGTGCGCGAGCACACCCTCCGTACCGGCTCCCGTGTGATAGCCGACGAACGCGATCGCGTCGACGTCCCCGTGCTGGATGCCCTCGACCATGCTGAGGGACTTGTGCTTGCCGGTGAGCATCTGGACCCGGTCGTCGAGCCGCTCGAGCAGGAGGTTGCGCATGGACCAGTGCGCCTCGTTGATGAGCACCTCATCGGCGCCCCCGTCGTAGAAGCCGAGGGCCGCCGCGTTCACATCGGAGGTGAACATCGAGCGGCAGCGCTCCCACTGCGGGGTGCCGGGCAGCACGTCGGCCGGCCAGGTCACCCCCGTGGCGCCCTCCATGTCCGCGCTGATGAGGATCTTCACGATGCACCGGTCCTCTCACAGGTCAGAAGTCGTTGCGATCTTCCTGCCGCAACACCGTACGCGGCGGCGGAGTCCCAGGCCAGAGGTGTTTTCAGCTCCAGAGGTCCAGTCCAGTGCAAGACCGTCGGGATCTCGGAGCCGGGCGTACGGGGGATGCCGGCGCCGGCGGTACGCGGTCGGTGACTGCGCCGGCGGCGGGGCTCGGCGGTGCGGGTCAGCGCCTGGGTTCACGTCGCTTGCGGGCCGCCCCGATGAGGCCGCAGCCCGTCAGTACGGTCCCGCCCGCAAGAAGACCGAGGCCTGCCAGGACCAGTGTGTTCAGGCCCGTGCCGGCCAGGGACGGCTGGGCGGTCGACCTGCCGCCGGTGGCGGCCTGGCGGATGAGATCGGCGACCGCGTCCGGGTGCGACACCAGGGCGACGTGGGACGCGTCGACCTCGACCGTCTGTGCGCGGGCGCGCTGCGCCTCGAAGCGCTCAAGAGCCGGGGAGATGGCCTTGTCCCGGGTGGAGACGAGGGCCCAGGACGGGATGGTCTTCCACGCGGCTTCGGCAGCCTTGTCCATGAACGCGGAGGCGGCGATGGGGCGTTGGGTGGCGGCCATCACGGCCGCCACGGCCGCCGGGAGGTCCGCGGCAAAGGCCTGGTGGAACTTCGCGGCCCGCAGGTAGAGGTCCGTACCGGTGGTCCCGTCGCTGTTGCGGAACGGTACGGGCCGGAGGGCCGAGGAGAGTTCACTGCCCGGGAACCTGTCGCCCAGTGCGCCGAGGGCCTCGCCCTGGTCCGGCATGAACGCGTTGACGAACACCAGCGACTTCACCTGGGAGTTCCCCGCGGCGGCGGTGCTGATCACCGCACCGCCGTAGGAGTGCCCGACCAGCACGATCGGTCCCTGGATGCTCTTGAGGAAGCCGGCTATGTACGCGGAGTCCCCCGCCAGTCCCCGGAGCGGATTGGCCGGGGCGACGACGCTGTATCCGTCGCCCTGCAGCCGTTCGACGACGGCGTTCCAGCTGGAGGCGTCGGCGAACGCACCGTGCACCAGCACGACGGTCGGTTTGGTGACGACTGTGGTACCCGTGTCGGCCGCTGCCGATCCGGTGGCTCCGGCGAGGACCATTGCGGTCAGTGCGGCCGCGGTCGCATGCCCACGACGGGAACGTGTCGGACGTATTCGCCGGTGCCGCGGCGCGAGAACGGGTGACACAGCCATGCGGTTCTCTCTTCGGGAGGAGGGGGGCGACGCATCCAGCGTTTCCGGAGCCGGCCTGTACGGCGCGGCCCGGGCAGCAGCCGAGTGACATCGGCCGACCGTCCGGGTGAAGACGGCTGCCGACCGCATGGCGACCGGTGGATCGGGTCACCGTTCGCCGGCCCGAGGTACGGCCCCGTTCCCGGGTGGACCGGGCGGGCTGCCCGGTCCACCCTCCTCCGAAGAGCAGCGCCCCCCTCAGGAGGTCTTCAGAAGTTCCTCGATCCGGGCCAGTTCCTCGTCGCTGAACTCCAGGTGCCGCACCGCGTCGACGCTGTTCTCCAACTGGGCGACGCTGCTCGCCCCGACCACGGCCGACGTGACCCGTCCGCCCCGCAGAACCCAGGCCAGCGCCATCTGTGCCAGTGACTGCCCGCGCTCGGAGGCGACCTTGTCCAGCGCGCGCAGCCGGCTGATCAGCTCCGGGGTGACCGACTCGGGCGTCAGGAAGGGGCTGTCGCCCGCCGCACGCGAGCCGGCCGGGATCCCCTGCAGATAGCGGTCGGAGAGGATGCCCTGTTCCAGCGGAGAGTAGGCGATGGAGCCGACGCCCAGCTCGTCCAGCGCCGTGAGCAGGCCGTCCTCGACCCGGCGGTCCAGCATCGAGTAGCGCGGCTGGTGGATCAGCAGCGGGGTGCCGAGGTCCTTGAGGATCCTGGCCGCCTCCCGGGTCTGCTCCGGCGAGTAGTTGGAGAGGCCGACGTAGAGCGCCTTGCCCTGCCGTACCGCCGAGTCCAGCGCCCCCATGGTCTCTTCGAGCGGAGTGTCCGGGTCGGGCCGGTGGGAGTAGAAGATGTCGACGTAGTCGAGACCGAGCCGGGTGAGGCTCCGGTCGAGCGACGAGAGCACGGACTTGCGCGATCCCCACTCCCCGTACGGCCCGTCCCACATCAGGTAGCCCGCCTTGGTGGAGATGACGATCTCGTCCCGGAGCCGGGCGAAGTCCGTCGTCAGGGCGCGTCCCATCGCGCTCTCGGCGGCGCCGGGCGGCGGGCCGTAGTTGTTGGCGAGATCGAAGTGTGTGATGCCGAGGTCGAACGCCCGGCGCAGGATCTGCCCCTGGGTGTCCGCGCTCCGGTCGCTTCCGAAGTTGTGCCAGAGCCCGAGCGAGAGCGCGGGGAGCAGCAGACCGCTGCGTCCGGTGCGCCGGTACGGCATGGCCTGGTAGCGGTCGGGCGACGGGAGGTACATGCGGGGCTCCACGGAGAGGGAGGGTGCGGGAATGCGTGGGTCTCCAGGCTCCCCGACATCGATCCAGCAGTCCAACAGAAGATTCAGGTTGGATTTATCGTCTATGTTTCTCAATCATGGAGTTGCGCCAGCTGGAACATTTCATCGCCGTCGCCGAGGAGCAGCACTTCACCCGTGCCGCCGAACGGGTCGCCGTGTCGCAGTCCGGGCTGTCGGCCTCCATCCGCTCCCTGGAGCAGGAGTTGAAGACCCCGCTGTTCAGCCGGACCACTCGCACCGTGCGGCTGACCGAGGCGGGCCGCGCACTGCTCGTGGAGGCGGAGCGCACACTGGCGGGCGCACGGGCGGCGAAGGACGCCGTCGATGCGGTACGGGGACTGCTGCGCGGCACACTGACGGTGGGGGTCGAGCAGTGTGTGGCCGGTGTGCGGGTCCCGCGCCTGCTCGCGGCCTTCCACCGCGAACACCCACAGATGGAGATCCGGCTCCGCCAGGAGGGCACGTCGAGTCTGGTGGACGGGGTGGCGGGCGGCCGGCTCGACATCGCGTTCGCCGCGGCGGTGAGTGCCGGGGAGTGGCGTGGCGAGCTGATCCCGCTGGCCCGGGAGCGCATGGTCGTCCTGTGCGCCCCCGGCCACCGGTTCGCGCAGGCGCTCCGCGTCCCGTTCGACGAGCTTCCCGGTGAGTCGTTCATCGACTTCCATCCGGACTGGGGGCCGCGCCGCGCCGCCGACGAGGCGTTCGCGACGGCGCGGGTGCGCCGCACGGTGGGCCTTGAGGTGAACGACGTGCACAGCCTGCTGGAGCTGGTGCACGAGGGGCTGGGGATCGCCGTGGTGCCGCACCACTTCTCGCGCAAGCCCGAGGCCCTGGGGCTGGTCGCGGTGGAGCTGGACGGGGCCGACCAGCCCTTCTACGAGAGTGTCGTGGTGCTTCCGGCCGCCGGGGCGATGAGCCCCGGCGCCCGCTCGCTGATGACCCTGGTACGCAGCGACGTACGCGCCGGCGCCACGCACTGACCAGGGGTCACCCGCCGAGCGCCGTCGCGAAGGCTCCTGGTTCCTGCTCGACCCCGCTGCACGTGTCGTTCGCCTTCGTGGTGTCCTCGTCGGTGCATTCCCGGTCGCGGAAGGTGGCCCACATGGAGAGCGCACCGACGCCGGTCCGCCGGGCGAAGGCACGCAAGGAGGCGGCGTCGGCGAGGGTGAACGTCTCTCCGGCCGTGTCGTTGACACCGAGCATCACCGTGAGGTGCAGCGCCTGCCAGGCCTCGGCGTCCGACAGCCCGAGCACGTCGGTGAGCTGATCGTGGGTGGCTTCGGCGGCCCGCTGCGCATAATCGCTCATGTCGCCGTCGTGGGACGTGCTGTAGTTCATGGCCATGATGTTCACCGCGGAGAGGTCCACCTGCTGCTCTGCGGCGTCGCTCAGGAGGTCCGTCCCGGTGGCCTCCAGGCCGTCCGGCATCACGGGCAGGGTGTACGTGACGTCGAGATGCCGCTTCTTCTGGAGCAGGCGGAGCGCCTTGTCGCGGAGGGTGATCGACGCCCGGTCGGTCAGCGCCTCGCCCTCGATGTCGAAGTCGGCCTTGGTGGCGCCCACGGCGTCGAGCACCCGGGCGTACTCGTCGGCCAGGTCCTCGGCACTGTCGCAGGCGAGCGCCAGCTCGGTCCCGGCGGCCCCGCCGAACGAGACCCGGACGTCCGCACCGGTCGCGGTGAGTGCGGCGACGCGTGCGGCCACCGCACGGCTGGTGGGCTCGGCGGTGCCGCCCCAGAGCGGGGCGCAGCTGTCGTCGTCGGAGACGACGAAGGCGAGGTTGTACGTGTCCGGGGAACCGACGGAGTCGGTATCGGCCGCGGTCGTGGCGCTGACGTACGGGGTGTAGGCGGTCGTGGCGGCCGAGGCCGTCGGGCCGCCCGCTCGGGAGCGGGAGTCGCCGCCCTGGTTCGCCGCCGCGCCCGTCGTACACGCCGAGCAGGCGAGCACGACCGCGACGAGTCCGGCGACGACGGAGGTCGCCCGCCTCGCACGGACCGCCGCACCCTTCGGAGAGCCGTTCGGTGAAATGCGCATAAAGTTTGCACCTGCTCTCATGAGAATTGTCCCGAAACAGCAACAATGAAGAACGGGGAACCCCGAAAACCTCTCACACATCGCCATGTGTCCGAACCCGGATGATTTCCCGCGCGGGCCAGGCCGTGGAGCCACCTCGATATTAACCATTCCCCCTCTGCCGAAAGGGATATGACGAAACATCGCATACTTTCGAACAGGCTTGGTCCGCGGTGGCGTTCTCAGTGCATCCACAGACTTTCCTCGTTCTCACAGCGTTCGGCCAGGAACGGCTCAGACTTCGCACATCGCAGTTCGTCAGCATGCGCAAATGCATTCCGACACCGCCATCGAGAAAAATTCGCTCGGCCAGGGCCGACGCAAACACGCCGGCCTGCCCAGGCCCCTGTCCGGCACCGCAGCGCAGGAAGGTCCCGTCTTCGTGGACAGCTCCGGGCGCCGGGCCCGGCTGCTCCGCCGTGCGGGTATCGCCCTGGGCATCGCCTGTGTCGGTTACGCGGCCGTGCTCGGCCTCGCCTTCATGGGTGGCATCTCCATGTCCCCCTCGGAGCTGCTTCCCTTCGACGGCGCGCCCTCCGCCCAGCACCGACCCGACGGGATCACACCCCCGGGAGTCACCGGCGCACCACCGAGCGGCCCTCCCGCCGACGGGGCGGGCCCGTCCCCCTCGGCATCCGTGTCCGTGTCGGTGTCCGCGACCACGGGGACCGGCTGATCCTTGATGAACCGGAATCAGGTACGACCCCAGCGGCGGCATGCCACGCCGAGCCGGATCGAACGCGTCCGCCGGCAGGCGGTTCCCAAGCCGCGGGTGATCATCGCTCTTCTGCTCCTGCTCGGCCTCGTCTCCGTGATGCTGCTCGACGGCTACCTGAGGGCCGAGGTCGGAAACGACCAGCGCGTCCGCTCCGACGCGAGCGCGAGCAAGGTGCCCGACAGCGTCCTCGACGGCGGGCCGTTCCTCAGCTTCCAGGGCGGCGCGGCGCGGACCCGGTCCGTACCGGACAAGACGATCGTGCTCACCTTCGACGACGGCCCGGACCCCGAGTGGACCCAGAAGGTGCTCGACATCCTGGACGACAACGATGTGCCCGGCACGTTCTTCCTGGTCGGCTCGATGATCTCGCGCTACCCGGATGTGGTGCGCCGGATGGTCGACGACGGCAACGAGGTCGGCGTCCACACCTTCACCCATGTCGATCTCTCGTACCAGAGCGCGGCCCGCGTCACCCGGGAGATCGCACAGACACAGCTCGCACTGGCGGGAGCCGCGGGCATCACGACGACACTCTTCCGCGCCCCGTACTCGTCGACGAACGACGCGATCGACAACTACACCTGGCCCGTCTACCAGAAGCTCGGCGCGATGGGCTACACCAGTGTCTTCATCGACACGGACAGCGAGGACTGGCAGCAGCCGGGCGTCTCCAAGATCATCAAGTGGGCCACACCGAAGAACGGAAAGGGCGCCTCGGTGCTCTTCCACGATGCGGGCGGCAACCGCGCCCAGACCCTCGAAGCGCTGCCCCGTTACATCAAGATGATGAAATCGAAGGGCTACACCTTCACCACGGTCAGCGGCGCCCAGCAGAATGCACAGGGACAGCAGGCAGAGGGGCAGCAGGCGCAGGGACAGCAGGCGCAGGCACCGCAGGGCACCCCCGCGATCGCCGGTGACGCCCGGCAGAGCAACCCGGAGCAGGCCGCGCACCGTACCGCCGACACCGCCACGCTCTGGGAGGGCCGCGCCCTCCTCGGTGCGGTCGCCGTCGCGGAATGGACCGTGCCAGGTCTGGCCGGGGTGCTGGCGGTCGTGGGCGTGGCCGTGTTGGGCAGGTTCGCGATCATGCTCCTCCTCGCGCGGCGCCACTACCGGCAGCGGAACAGACGCAGGTTCTCCTGGGGCCCATCGGTCACCGGACCGGTCAGCGTGATCGTGCCCGCGTACAACGAGAAGGAGTGCATCGCCAACACCCTCAACTCCCTGGCCGCGAGCACCCACCCCATCGAGATCGTGGTCGTCGACGACGGCTCGACCGACGGCACCGCCGAGATCGCCGAGTCCCTGGGACTGCCGAATGTGCGGGTGATCCGCCAGCCGAACGCGGGCAAGCCCGCCGCGCTCAACAACGGTGTGCGGCACGCGCGGTACGACATCGTGGTGATGATGGACGGCGACACCGTCTTCGAACCCGACACCGTTCAGCGACTCGTGCAGCCGTTCGGCGACCCGGAGGTCGGTGCGGTCGCCGGCAATGCCAAGGTCGGAAACCGCGGCACCGTGATCGGCGCCTGGCAGCACATCGAGTACGTGATGGGCTTCAACCTCGACCGCAGGATGTACGACCTGCTGCGCTGCATGCCCACCATCCCGGGCGCGATCGGGGCGTTCCGCCGCGACGCGGTGCTGGAGGTCGGCGGGATGAGCGAGGACACCCTCGCCGAGGACACCGACATCACGATCGCTCTGCACCGCGCCGGATGGCGGGTCGTCTACGCCGAGCACGCGCGCGCCTGGACCGAGGCGCCCGCCTCGCTGGGGCAGTTGTGGCGGCAGCGCTACCGCTGGAGCTACGGCACGATGCAGGCGTTGTGGAAGCACCGGAAGTCGGTCACCGACCGGGGGCCGTCCGGCCGCTTCGGCCGGGTCGGGATGCCGCTGGTGGTCCTCTTCCAGATCGTCACACCGGTCTTCGCGCCGCTCATCGACGTGTTCACGGTCTACGCGATGATCTTTGTGGACTTCAAGGCGTCGCTGCTCGCCTGGCTGGCGGTGCTGCTCGTCCAACTGGTCTGCGCCGCCTACGCGTTCCGTCTCGACCGCGAGCGGTACCGGTATCTGCTCATGCTGCCGTTGCAGCAGATCGCGTACCGGCAGCTGATGTATCTGGTGCTGATCCACTCGTGCGTCACCGCCGCGACCGGCGGCCGGCTGCGCTGGCAGAAGCTGAAGCGCACCGGTGAGGTCGGTACACCGGCCCCGGGCACGGGGGTGCGCTGATGGGAGGCGCACACCGCAGGGGTGGACCGCAGGTCGCGGTCCATACGGAAGAGGTGACGGCCGAGTCCGTGGTGCCGGCTGCCCCGAAGGGCGGCCGCGACCGCTACTTCGACGCGTTGCGGGCCTTCGCGCTGGTCCGCGTCATCACCTATCACACGTTCGAATGGCCCTGGCTGGGGCTGGTCTTCCCGTCCATGGGCGTGATGTTCGCACTCGCCGGATCGCTCATGGCTCGTTCGCTGGAGCGGCCCGCGGTGCGCGTCATCCGCGGCCGGCTGCGCAGACTGCTGATCCCCCTCTGGGTGTTCGCGCTGGTCATCGGTACGGCGATGCTGCTGCACGGCTGGCTGCCGGGACCCGATGTCCTGTACTGGGTGCTGCCGGTCGGCGATCCCCCCGGCAACGCGTGGGGCGAGCAGGCGTGGGCGGTGCTCTGGTACCTGCGCACATATCTGTGGTTCGTGCTGCTGTCGCCGTTGCTGCTGCGCGCCTTCCGACTGGCCCCGCTGCCCGTGCTCGCACTGTCGCTCGTGCCGGTCGTGGCCCTGGAGACGGTGGGGAGTGTGCCGGACGGGCGCCTCGGCAGTGCCCTCAGCGACCTGTCGGTCTTCCTGTTCTGCTGGCTGCTCGGCTTCGCCCACCGCGACGGTGTGCTCGACCGGATGCGCCCCGCACTCGTCGTCACCGTGGCACCGGCCCTGCTGGCGGCGGGCGCCTGGTGGGCCCTCCACCACCGGGTCGACGGTTCCTACGATCTCGACGACATCCCGCTCGCCCAGGCGCTGTGGTCAGCGGGA
Organism: Streptomyces sp. NPDC005262; assembly: GCF_042872425.1. Lineage (NCBI taxonomy): Bacteria > Bacillati > Actinomycetota > Actinomycetes > Kitasatosporales > Streptomycetaceae > Streptomyces > Streptomyces sp. NPDC005262. The sequence continues at coordinate 400,753 of NZ_JBIAKK010000006.1, read as the reverse complement.
TTCGTCCTGTTGCTGCTCCGTTTCCGGCCCGACTTCGGCGGCCTCGCCCGGCACCGCGTGGCCGACCGGATCGTGAAGGTCTTCAATGCCCGTGCCGTGACGATCTATCTGTGGCACGAGGTCGCGCTGATGGCGAGCGTCCCGCTGATCGATCTGATGTGGAACGTTCCCGCGTTCGAACGGGATCTGCCGCTGGACAGCATGTGGTTCCAGTTCACCATCGCCTGGGTGCTGATCGCGGCGGCCGTGGCCCTGTTCGGATGGGTCGAGGACATCGCAGCGAAACGGGGGCCACGGCTGCTGCCGTGATCCCGGTGTCAGCCGCCGGCGAGGACGAACCAGCGGGCCGGCAGGTCGATGCGGGTGCCGTCGGGGAGGTACTCGGTCTGGGCGAGTGCGGTGTCCCCGGTGGCCAGCGTCTTCAGCCCTGCCGCCCGCAGCAGTTCCGGAACCTCCTCCTCGGTGGCACCGGCCGGCTTGAGCCCGTACTCGAAGACCCGCCGCAGCTTCTCGGGCGGTCCACCCGGCGCCTGGGCGGCCTGCTGGAGCACGGTCTTGGAGGCGGGGGTCAGCTCGGCAACGAAGGCCCGGCCACGCTCCCCGATCAGCGTCGCGACGGCTGCGGCGACCACCGGCCGGGCCGGCGGCTCGCTCTGGTGGATCACCGCCCGCATATAGACGTTGGTGTCGCCGATCCGCTCGTGCAGAGCCCGCACCGCGTCACCGTCGACGAGGTTGAGCTGGGTGAACTCCGCGACACCTGCGGTGTCCGCGCGGCGTGCGTGCTCGATCGCCGCGTGCGAGAGGTCCACTCCGATGGCGCGGGCGAAGCAGGTGGCGAGGTAGCGGGTCTGCGTGCCGTTGCCGCAGCCGAGGTCGACGACGGGCAGCGAGGCGTCGGCGTACGGAAGCAGCAGCTTGCTGTCGGGTACGGAGGTGAGGGACGGGTCAGAGTCCCAGATCGCCTCGCCGGGCGCGTCGGAAGTGGCCGACCAGAAGCCTTCCCACGACTCGCGGTAGCCCTGCGACACGTCCATACGCACTCCCGGATCCGATGTATCCACCGCTGTCTGCTCAGCAACGGACTACCGCCCCGGAGCGCCCCGGGGCAAGGGGGTGCGCATCATCCGTCGTACAGGACGGCGTCTTTCACCTGATGTTCGACCGCGGACGCGGGAAGCGGGTGAGTGTTTGTTCGAACCAGACGGTCTTGCCCCGTGCCGTGGTGCTCGTCCCCCACTCGCGGGCGAGGCCGCTCACCACCAGCAGGCCGCGGCCGAACTCGTCGTGGGCGCAGGCGTTGAGGAGCGCGGCCGGGGCCGGTTCGTCGTCGCTGACCTCGCAGAGCAGGGCGCCGGTCCGGACGAGACGCAGCCCGATGTGGTGGGTGCGCCCGTGCTTCACGGCGTTGGTGACGAGTTCGCTGACCATCAGCTCGGCCGACTCCACCGCCTCCGGCAGCTCCCAGTCGAGGAGCTTGCCGCGGACCAGCCGGCGGGCGCGGGCCACTTCGCGTGGGTCCAGGGCGAGTTGCCACTCGGCGACGTCGCCATCCGGGATGCCGTTCAGCCGGGCCATCAGCAGTGCCACGTCGTCCTTGCGGCCGCCCTTCGGGTTCAGGGCGCGGATGATCGTGTCGCAGGCGTCGTCCATCGAGGCGGCGGGGTGCGCGGCGGAGGCGCAGAGTGCGGCGAGTCCCGCGCCGATGTCCTGGCCGCGCACCTCGACCAGACCGTCGGTGCACAGGACCAGCCGGTCACCGGGCCGCACCCGCACGGTCGCGGTCTCGAAGGCGACACCGCCGACGCCGATGGGCGCACCGGTCGGCAGGTCGAGGAGCTCCGCCCGGCCGTCCTCGGCGCGTACCAGTACGGGCGGGATGTGCCCGGCGTTGGCGATCTGGAGCTCGGAGTGGATCGGGTCGTAGACGGCGTAGAGGCAGGTCGCCAGATACTGCTCGCCGAGGCGCTGTGCCAGGTCGTCGAGGTTGCGCAGCAGCTGGGCGGGCGGCATCTCCATGGTGGCCATCGTCAGTACGGCGGTGCGCAACTGACCCATCATCGCGGCCGAGTTGAGTCCGTGCCCCATGACGTCGCCCACGACGAGCGCGGTCCGGGAGCCGGGCAGTTTCACCGAGTCGAACCAGTCACCGCCGATCCGGCCGAGCCGGGCGCCGGGCAGATAGCGGGTGGCGATGTCGCAGCCCGCCATGCGCGGTTCGACCTGGGGCAGCATGCTGTCCTGGAGGGTGTCGGCGACATTCTCCTGGTACGTGTACATGCGGGCGTTGTCGAGTACGAGCCCGGCGCGGGCCGCGAGTTCGGCGCCCGTGGTGCGGTCCATGTCGTCGAAGGGCTCACGGCCGGGCCGGCGCATCAGGACCATGAAGCCGAGCACCACGTCACGGGCCTTGAGCGGCACGATGAGCAGCGACCGGTGGGTGATCAGGGGGCGCAGGTCGCGCTTCTCGAACTCGCCCGAGATCCGGTTGCTCATCTCCTCGCTGACGTACGGGATGAGGACCGGCTCACCGGTGACCATGCACTGGAAGAACGGTGTGTGCTCGGGGAAGGCGATGGACTCGCCGACCGGGACGGTGTCGTCCCAGCGGCCGGGCTCGTCGTTGTGCTCGACCCACACCCGGTGCCAGACGGTGGTGACATCGGGCGGCCCGTCCGGGAAGCCCTCACCGGCGAGGACCGCGGCACGCAGATGCGTACCGGCGAAGTCGGTGAAGCGCGGGACGGCGGCGCTGGTGACCTCGCGGATGGTGCGTTCGAGATCGAGGGAGGTGCCGATGCGGCCGCTGACCTCGTTGAGGAACTCCAGCCGTTCGCGGACCGCGCCGTACTCGAGGTCGAGTTCGGGGCGCGGCACGGCGCGGAGTGCGGGCGAACCTCCGGCGGTGGCCTCCGGGTCCTCGGCCGGCCGGCGCGGCGTCCGCCGCGGCACACCCCAGTCGGGAGTGACCGGGACCCGTTCGCGGTGGCTGAACTCCAGGATCGGGTAGCCCAGTTCGAGGACCTGCGAGACGATCCGGGACGCCTGGTGGACGCTCATGTTGGGCAGGATCTCGGGGAGCCGCCCGGCCAGGTCCTGATAGCCGGGGAAGTCGGTGTGGAGCGCGAAGGCGGGGGCGATCGTCTCGTTGTCCCGGTGGCCGTTCGCCTCGGCGTCGCGCAACTGCCCGGCGTCCGCGGCAAGGACGAGGAGCCGTTCGGGACCGGGGCCGACCAGCGGGTAGGCCCACCACAGGACGTCGATCCGGCCGCGCCGTGGCTCGTCGACACGGGCCCGTCCCGCCGCCGGATAGGCGACGCTCCCGCTGAGTGAGCTGTCGAGTCCGTGGCCGAACCCGGAGGAGGTACCGTCCGGGCCGGGCTCCCCGTCCTGCCGCAACGCCCCGGAGACCGGCAGGAGTTCACCGGCCGGACAGCCGATGGCGTCCTCCCTGGCGACCCCGAAGAGCCGCCTGGCCCCGGTGGACCAGTGCGACACGAGTCCGGCCGCGTCGACGACGACCACGGCGAGCGGCACCCGTCCGGCAGTGGTGTCGCGCGGCTGTGGTGCCCTCTGCGGCGGTACACCAAGGTCCATGGGTGGAAGGCTCCTTCCCCACCGCAAAGCTCTGCGGCTTGTGACTCCACGGTACGGCTCCGTGTCCGGCCCCGCCGGTCATCGGCGGAATCAGCCCCAGGGGTGGTGCGCCCCGCGCGCCCCACCGCGCACAATCGGGCGGGGAAGGCACTGGGGACGTTCGTTCGGATCAGGCTGGAGCGCAGACCCTGCGAGCCCGACATGATCCGGACGAGAGGCCCCAGGGGCGACCGGAACCGCGTCCTGCCACTGGAGCCTGCCCCCTACGGCTCCGACCATGGCCCCCGGCGTCAGTCCGCGTGCCCGAGCTGGAGGTCGCGTTCGGTGCGTCCGCCACCCGCGACCTGGAGGACGGTCGCCACCGGCGGATACCCGGCCGCGATCACCGTGTACTCGCCGGTCGACAGATCCACGAAGCGGAACGCCCCGTCGGGGCCGGTGGTCAGGGTGTCGACGACATTGCCGGCCGCGTCGAGGAGCGTGACCCGGGCGTCCTCGACGGGCCGCCCACCACTCGCCCGTACGATGCCGCGCAGCACAGCGCCACCGGCCAGTTCGATGTCCTGCCGGGTCTCTCTGGCCGCCTGCACGCTGACCGGCAGCGCTGCGGGCCGGAAGGCGGGGGCGCTGGCGGCGAGGGTGTACTCGCCGGCCACCAACTCGGAGATCACATAGCCGCCCTCGCGGCCGCTGCGGGTGGACGCGACGACCTCACCGCGCACATCGGTGAGGGTGACGGCGGCGTCCCGCACCGGGATCCCGTCGGCCGTGACGACGGTCCCGGCCAGTCTGCCCGCACCGCCGAGCACCACATCGAGCTCGACGGGCCGTTCGCCGACGGTGACGCTGACGGCCTGCGGCTGGTGTCCGCCGGCCGCCGCGATCAGGACGTAGCTGCCGGAGCCGGGCACGCTCAGCGCGTACCGCCCGTCGTCACCGCTCGCGCCCCTTCCGACCTGCTGCCCCTGGACGTCGATGAGGGTGAGGGCGGCGCGCGGGACCTTCGAGCCGTCGGCGTGCTGGACGCTGCCGCACACCGGCACTCCCGAGAGGTGGACGGGCGGCGGCGGGGCGGCGGTGGCACGTGCGCCGGGAATCGAGGCGGACTCGGCAGCTGAATCGGGGCTGTGGTGGGACACCAGCGGTTTCTCCTTGAGGAAGAAGGCGATGACGAGGCCGAGCGCGAGCACCGGCACGAGGTAGAGGAAGATCCGGGGCATCGCGTCGGCGTACGCCTGGATGTAGCTGTCGCGGAGCGCGGGGTCCATGGCGTGGACCAGTTGCGGGGTGATCGACTCGGGGTCGGGGAGGTCGGCTCCGGAGGGGAGGCGGACGGCGAGAGCGTCCGCGAGACGGCCCGCGAACAGCGTCCCGAACACGGCGGCGCCGACGCTGCCGCCGATCTGCCGGAAGTAGTTGTTCGCACTGGTGGCGGTGCCGAGGTCGGCGGGCGGCACGGAGTTCTGCACAGCCAGGACGAGCACCGGCATGATCAGGCCGATCCCGACGCCGAGCACGGCCTGCGCGATGCTGTACTCGAAGCGCGGAGTGTCGGTTTCGAGGCGCGAGAGCAGCCACATGCCGACCACCGAGATCGCGCTGCCGAGGATCGGGTACATGCGGTAGCGGCCGGTACGGGAGATCAGCTGGCCGGAGACGACGGACGCCGCGACGATGCCGCCCATCATGGGGAGCATCAGCAGCCCCGACTCGGTGGCGGTGGCACCGTCGACCATCTGCAGGAACGTCGGCAGATAGCTGGCGGCGCCGAACAGGGCGACACCGACGACCGCGCCGACGAGCGCGGTGACATTGAAGATCGAGTCGCGGAACAACCGCAGCGGGATGACGGGTTCGGGTGCGTGGCGTTCGACCACGAGGAAGAGCAGTGTCGTCACGACAGCTCCGGCGGCCAGCCCGAGGATGGTGCGAGATCCCCAGGCGTACTCCGTGCCTCCCCAACTGGTCAGCAGCACCACGCAGGTGGAGGCGGCGGCCAGCAGCAGGGCGCCGAGCACATCGAGGCGGGGCCGGACCGTGGGCTTGGGGAGCTTCAGTACGACGGTGATGACGGCGAGGGTGACGAGGCCGAACGGGACGTTGATGTAGAAGCACCAGCGCCACGAGGCGTGGTCGGTGAAGAAGCCGCCGAGCAGCGGGCCCGCGACCGACGCGAGACCGAACGCGGCACCGATCAGCCCCATGAAGCGGCCGCGCTCGCGAGGCGGTACGACGTCCGCGATGATCGCCTGGACCCCGATCATGAGTCCGCCGCCGCCGACGCCCTGGATGGCACGGAAGGCGATCAGCTCGTCCATGGTGCGGGACCAGCCGGCCAGCGCGGAGCCGACGACGAAGACGACGATCGCGAACTGGAAGACGCTCTTGCGGCCGAAGAGATCCCCGAGCTTGCCGTAGATCGGCAGTCCGATGGTGGAGGCGAGGAGATAGGCGGTGACCGCCCAGGACATCTTCTCCAGGCCGTGCAGCTCACCGACGATCTTGGGCAGCGCGGTGGCGACGATCATCTGGTCGAGCGCCGCGAGCAGGAGGGTGAGCATCAGCCCGAGGAAGACCAGCCGGATCCCTCGGGCGCTGAGCTCCTCGGCGACGGCATCCGCGGAGGGGGGATGCGGGGCGGTGGGATCCGTGGAAGCCGATACGGACGGCGCCGCGGTTGCCGCACCGGGAGGGGCGGCTGTCTGCTCCCCGGCGCCGCCCGCACCGTCCGGTTCGTCCTTCACCAGAGTGATACCGCCCACCACGTGCCGCTCCCCTCGTCGCATCTGCGCCGCCCATTTCTCGCATTGCGCGACATAGAGAGGCAAACGCGACGGGGGGCGCTGACGGCGCACTCGGGGGGCTTATGCCCCGGTGGGAGCCACTACGGCGCGCAACCGGCGGGCCGGGAAAACCACCCGAACCGGTGAGGCCGGTCAGGGATGTCTGTACTACTTCTCGACCTCGGTCGCGAGGTTCTTCAGCAGCTCGTCGTAGATGCGCCCAAGTCCCTTGGGCGCAAAGGTCTTCTCGAAGAACCCACCGATGCCGCCCGCACCGTTCCAGACGGTCGACACGACGGCCTTGGACTTGCCCTCGCCGGCCGGAGTGACGATCCAGGTGGTGACCATCGACGAGTTGCGGTCCTTCTCGACGAGCTGACCTTCGGTCGGCTCGCTGACCTCCAGCAGGCAGTCGCGGATCCGCTTGCTGGTGGCCTGCAGCTTCCAGTGGACGAGGGTGCCCTCACCGTCACCGCCCTCGCGCACCTCGTACTCGCTGAACTGGCCGGGCAGCACCTTGCCCCGGACCTCCTTGTAGTCGGCCAGCGCGTCGAACAGCGTCTCCGCGTCCGCCGCGATGATCCGCTCTGTCGTGGCCTCGACCTGCGCCATGGCTGCTCCTCCACCACTCGGTTGTTCGGGGTGTGCTGAGCCAATCACCTCCGGCACCCCGCTCAAAATCCGGGCCGGGACGAAGGGGAGAAAACGATCAAGGGAACAAGTGTTCTATTCTGTGTCCAGCGCTACCGAGGAGGCGTCCATGCGCTGGGACAATCTGGTCGAGAACACCCGGGAGACCGGGACCGGCGCGCTCTTCGCCGCGGACGCGGTGACCACGCGCACCTTCGACACCCCCGAATTCCGGGGAATCACCTTCCATGAGATCCGGGCCCGCTCGATCGTGAACCGGGTGCCGGGCGCATCCCGGATGCCGTTCGAATGGACCGTGAACCCGTACCGGGGCTGCACGCATGCCTGCGTCTACTGCTTCGCCCGCAAGACCCACAGCTATCTGGACCTGGACACCGGGCTCGGCTTCGACTCACAGATCGTCGTCAAGATCAACGCTCCGGAGCTGCTCCGCCGCCATCTCTCCTCCAGCCGCTGGCACGGGGCGCACATCGCGATGGGCACCAATGTCGACTGCTACCAGCGGGCCGAGGGCCGCTACCGGCTGATGCCCGGCATCATCGAGGCGCTGCGCGACCACGCCAACCCGTTCTCGATCCTCACCAAGGGCACGATCGTCCTGCGCGATCTGGAGCTGCTGAGGCAGGCTGCGGAGGTCACCGAAGTCGGCATCTCCGTCTCGGTCGGCTTCGTCGATCCCGAGCTGTGGCGCACCGTCGAACCCGGCACCCCCTCCCCCGAGCGCCGCCTCGACGTCGTGCGCAAGCTGAGCGAGAACGGCATCGACTGCGGCGTACTGATGGCGCCCGTCATCCCGTTCCTCGGTGACCGCCCGGACCAGCTGCGGGCCACGGTCCGCGCGGTCGCCGCCGCCGGGGCGACCTCGGTGACCCCGCTCGTGCTCCATCTGCGGCCGGGCGCCCGCGAGTGGTTCATGCAGTGGCTCGGCCGGCACCACCCACAACTGGTGCGACGGTACGAGCGGATGTACGCGGACGGGGCGTACGCGCCCACGTGGTACCAGCGCACAGTCACCCGCCGGGTGCACGAACTGGCCGCCGAGTACGGCATCGGTCCGGCGCGTCGCGGAGAGCCCCGCCGGATCCCTGTGCAGCAGGAGCGGCAGTCGCCGCTCGACGGTCCCGGCCCCACCCAGCTGACCCTGCTCTGACCTCGGCCCGGGCTCCGTTCCGGCCCTCGCGCCGAAGCTGCCGCGGGCCTGTCCGAGCCCGGGTCGGGCAAATGGGTCAACTCTCATCAGAACATGTCCTTCCGTGTCCGAATGTGGGGAGCATGCGGCGGGGGCTGCACCACCCGCAGCCGCGTTCCCTCCACCACGGGAGGCCATATGACGAATCGTTCAGGAATTCTGTTCGCCGTCGGTGCGACAGTCGCCGGTCTGATGACCGGTGTTCAGTCCCCGTCGGCAGCCGACGGAGTCGCGCCGACTGCCGCGCAGCTCACATGGACCGGCTGCGCCACGAAGTCGTATCCGACGCTGCAGTGCTCAACCGTGCGCACCCCGCTCAATCATGACGATCCGTCGGGCAGGAGCATCAGACTCGCCCTGTCACGGATCCCGCACACCGCGAAGACCTCGCAGGGCCCCCTGCTCGTCAACCCCGGCGGCCCCGGCGGCAGCGGGCTGACCATGGCCGGCTTCGTGGCGGCCTCGCTGCCGAAGGAGACCGCCGCGCAGTACGACGTGATCGGGTTCGACCCGCGCGGGGTCGGGAAGAGCTCCCCGGCCCTGAACTGTGTACCGAAATACTTCGAGCCGCTGCGCCCCGACCCGGTGCCGCTGGACCTCCGGACCGAGCACGCGAACCGCGACCGCGCCGCGTCCTTCGCCGCCGCGTGCGGCGCGAAGTACCCCGATCTGCTGCCGTACATGGACACGGTGAGCACCGCCAAGGATCTCGATGTGATCCGGCAGGCCATCGGCTCCCCACAGATCAACTACTTCGGATACTCCTACGGCACCTATCTGGGCGCGGTGTACGCCAAGCTGTTCCCGGAGCGGGTACGGCGTCTGGTGCTCGACTCGAACGTCGACCCGGACGGGGTCTGGTACGACGACAACATCGGTCAGGACTACGCGTTCGACGCCCGCCAGAAGGCGTTCGCCGCCTGGGTCGCGAAGCACAATTCGAGGTACGGACTCGGCAGCGACCCGGCGAAGGTCGAGGCCGCCTGGTACGGGATGAGCGAAGCGGTCAGGAAGGAACCCGCGGGCGGGACGGTCGGCATGAGCGAGCTGCAGGACACGTTCCTGCCGGGCGGTTACCAGAACGGGTACTGGCCCTACCTGGCCGATGCGTTCGCCTCCTACGTGAACCACAAGGACCAGGACGCGCTGGTCCGCGCGTACAAGAAGCTCGGCGCCGTCGACGACAAGGGCGACAACGGCTACTCGGTCTACGCGGCCGTGCAGTGCCACGACGCCGCGTGGACACGCGACTGGAACACCTGGCGCAGCGAGAGCTGGAAGGTGCACGGCAAGGCGCCCTTCTACACCTGGAACAACACCTGGTACAACGCACCGTGCGCATCCTGGCCGGTGAAGCCGCTCAACCCGGTGCAGGTCTCCAACGACGCACTCCCGCCGGTGCTGCTCTTCCAGGCCACGGAGGACGCGGCCACGCCGTACGAGGGCGGGGTCACCCTGCACCGCAGACTTCGCGGCTCCAGCCTGGTCGTCGAACAGGGCGGCGGCAACCACGGCATCACGCTGAGCGGCAACAAGTGCCTGGACCGGTACTTGGTGGACTACCTCGACAAGGGCATCGTCCCGCGCGGCACCGGCACCAGCGCCGACGCGGTCTGCCCGAAGTCGCCCGACCCGGAGCCGCCGGCCGCCGGGGCGTCGGCGAAGACGCTGCGGAGCGCGACGGCAGACGGGGGCGGCGTACTGCACGGGATGCTCGGCTTCCGCGGCTGACGGGTGGGGCCCGGACTCCGGACCCGGTGACCCGATCGCACGCCCTCGGGGGCGTACGCCACCATGGTCCGCATGACGACACGGCCCACCTCCGCGTACGCCCCCGAACTGTCCGTCAGAGAGATGACGGTCGACGACTGCGAGGCCGTCGCGACGGTCCGGGTGCGCGGCTGGCAGGCCGCGTACACCGGGCTGATCCCGCAGGCGTATCTGGACGCGATGGACATCGCCGAGGACGCGCAGCGGCGGCGCGGCTTCTTCGGCGAACGCAACACGGTCGTCAATGTGGTGGCCGAACGGCCGGGACAGGGTGTGATCGGCTGGGCCTGTTACGGCCCGTACCGCGCGGACGGCAGGCGGCTCGCCCGCGCCGAGCTGTACGCCATCTATGTGCTGCCCGAGCAGCGCGGGACCGGGGTCGGTCGCGCCCTGATGACGGAGATCCTGGCGCGCTCCGCAGCGGACGGGTTCCCCGATCTGTCGCTCTGGGTCCTCGAGGAGAACGCACCGGCCCGCCGTTTCTACGAGCGTGCGGGCTTCGCTCCGGACGGCGCGGAGGAACCCTTCCAGGTCGGTGGCGTCCTCGTGCCCGAGGTGCGTTACGTACGTCCTCTCAGCCGGCCGGCAGCCGGCTGATCGCCTTCTCGGCCGCGCCGCCGAGCCTCGGGTGCGGCAGCGCCGCCTGCAGGACCGGGCGCGCCTGCGCGTCGCCGAGCTGACCCAGCCCCTCCACACAGGCCAGTGCGACCCGCCAGTGCGGCTCGTCCGGTGCCAGCAGCCGTTCCAGGGTGCTGATCAGCGTCGGGACGGACTCGGGGGCCCGCAGGGCGGTGAGCAGCCGTACCGGGTGCAGGGCGTAGGCGGTGCGCAGGGTGTTGGTCGCGAGGGTGGCGGCGGCTCGGGGCGTGCGCGGGTCGCCGAGGCGTACGAGGGCATGGGCGGCGGAGACACAGCGCTCCGGGTCGCGGTGGTTGAGCAGCAGGACCAGCGCCTCGAAGGCCCGTCTGTCGCCGCCGCAGCCGAGCCGGAACGCGGCGATCTCGCGCGCCCAGAGCGGGCGTTCGCATTCGACGAGTACCTGGGCCAGCTCCTCGTCGTCCTCGGTGGCGAGCAGCCTGCGGTACGCCGCCGACTCCCCCGCCTCGTCCCCCAGCCGGTCGGCCAGCGACCGGAACTCCTCGTCCATGACGTCAGCGTATCGGCGGGCACATCGAGTGTGAGCGGGCACACAACAACTCGGGACTGGCGCGCTCGTTACTCGCCGGTTAACCTCATATGAGCGGGACACACTCCCCGCCGACTCCAGTGGCCTGGTGACGCAGCCACCCGGAGTGCTTGTCGGTTCGGCAGCTTTGCGAGACGTGACTCCGGGACAGAGTCCGTCACCCCATCCCGGGTCCGGGTGTGTTCGGTACACCCCCGGCCCTGAGCACCACGACACGCAATTCCCGCACGCCATGCGCCGGTCGGGCCCCTCGGCCCCACCAGCTCCGTGCGTGCCGTGCGCCCACACAGTCGTCACTCATCCCTGGAGTCCCGTGATGGACATCCCGCTCTCCACCATCGCCGTCGTCGGCCTCGGCACCATGGGCACCGGCATCGCCGAGGTCCTCGCCCGGGCCGGCCGCGAGGTCATCGGTATCGACATCAGCGAGGCGGCCGCGCGTCAGGCCGTCGCCGCCCTCGAAGCCTCCACCGCCCGCGCCGTGCAGAAGGGACGGATCACCGAGGGCGAGCGGCACGACGCCCTCGCCCGGTTCCGCACCTTCTCCGACCTGCAGGCCGCCGCGGACGCGCAGCTCGTCATCGAGGTCGTGCCCGAGTCGTACGAGATCAAGCAGCAGCTCTTCCGCGAGCTCGACGCGATCACCTCCCCCACCGCGATCCTGGCGACCGGCACCAACGCCCTGTCGGTGACCCGGCTGGCAGCCGAGTCGCAGCACCCCGAGCGCGTGCTCGGTCTGCACTTCTTCAACCCGGCGCCCGCGATGAAGCTGGTCGAGGTGGTCTCCTCGGTGCTGACCGCACCGCCGGCCGTCGAGGCGGTCACCGAGCTCGCCCGTGAGCTGGGCAAGGAGCCGGTCGCGGTGGGTGACCGGCCGGGGTTCGTCGCCGACGGGCTGCTGTTCGGTTACCTGAACCAGGCCGCCGCGATGTACGAGGCGAGCTACGCCTCCCGTGAGGACATCGACGCGGCCATGAAGCTGGGCTGCGGGCTGCCGATGGGCCCGCTCGCCCTGCTCGACCTGATCGGGGTGGACACCGCCCGTACCGTCCTGGAGGCGATGTACTCCGAGTCGCACGACCGGCTGCACGCCCCTGCCCCGATCCTCAAGCAGCTCAGCGAGGCCGGTCTGACCGGCCGCAAGTCGGGCCGCGGCTTCTACACGTACGCGGCGCCGGGCAGCCAGACCGTGGTGCCGGACGCGAGGACGCCGCAGCAGAGCACCGGAGCGGCGGCCGGGCGCACCGTGCGGTCCGTGGGTGTCGCCGGGTCCGGGACGATGGCGTCGGGTATCGCGGAGGTCTTCGCGAAGGCCGGGTACGACGTGGTGCTCGCCGCGCGCAGCCAGGAGAAGGCCGACACGGCGAAGGGCCGGATCGCCAAGTCGCTGGAGCGTTCCGTCGCCAAGGGGCGGCTGACGGCCGAGGCGCGGGACGAGACCCTCGCCCGCATCACCGCGGCCGGTTCGCTGGACTCGTTCGACGACGTCGATCTCGCGGTCGAGGCGGTCGCCGAGGACCTGGCGGTCAAGCAGCAGCTGTTCACCACGCTGGACAAGGTCTGCAAGCCGGGTGCGGTGCTCGCCACCACCACGTCGTCGCTGCCGGTCGTGGCGTGCGCACGGGCCACCTCGCGTCCGCAGGACGTCATCGGGATGCACTTCTTCAACCCGGCGCCCGCGATGAAGCTGGTCGAGGTGGTCCGTACGGTGCTCACGGACGACGACGTCCACGCCACCGTGCGGGAGGTGTGCGAGAAGATCCGCAAGCACCCGGTGGACTGCGGGGACCGGGCCGGTTTCATCGTCAACGCGCTGCTGTTCCCGTACCTCAACAACGCGATCAAGATGGTCGGTGAGCACTACGCGACCCTCGACGACATCGACGCCGCGATGAAGCTGGGCGGCGGTTACCCGATGGGCCCGTTCGAACTCCTCGACGTCGTCGGGCTCGATGTCTCGCTCGCCATCGAGAAGGTGCTGCACAGCGAGTTCCGCGACCCGGGCCTGGCCCCGGCGCCGCTGTTGGAGCATCTGGTGGCCGCCGGCTGCCTCGGCCGCAAGACGGGGCGTGGCTTCCGCGAATATGCCCGGCGCTGAGGGACGGCGGGCTCCTGCCCGGTCGGCCGGGTCTCCGGCCGGGCGGGGCCGCTCGGCCGGCCGGGACCGCTCGGCCGGCCCCCCGCCGGAGCCCGGGCCGGGAGCCGGCTGGGGAGGGCTGCTCGACCCGCCGCCACCGCCGTCGGCGTGGGAGGTGCCGCCCGGCGGCCCGCCCCCGCAGGCGCGCTCTCCTGCGCCGATGCAGTACGTTCACACCATGTCCCAGCCTGCCAGGTCCCCCCGTGTCTCCGCCGCACCCGACGCCCCGGAGAGTGCCGCAGGCACGCGCGCCGCCGCCCAGCGGCTCAAGATGCGCCGCGAACTGGCCGCCGCAGCGATGGAGCTCTTCGCCACGAAGGGGTACGAGGCGACGACGGTCGACGAGATCGCGGGCGCCGCGGGCGTCGCCCGGCGGACCTTCTTCCGGCACTTCCGCTCCAAGGAAGAGGCGATCTTCCCGGACCACGACGACACTCTCGTCCGGGCCGAGGCCGTCCTCAACGCCGCCCCCGCGCACGAGCACCCGCTCGACACCGTCTGCCGCGGCATCAAGGAAGTCATGAAGATGTACGCGGCCAAGCCCGCGGTCTCCGTGGCCCGCTACAAGCTGACTCGTGAGGTCCCCACCCTGCGGGAGGCCGAGATCGCCTCGGTGGCCCGCTACGAGCGGCTGTTCACGCGCTATCTCCTGGGCCATTTCGACGAACGCGACCATCATGTCGGCAATGACGATCCGCTGCTGGCGGAGGTCGCGGCGTCCGCCGTCGTCACCGCGCACAACCATGTGCTGCGTCGCTGGCTGCGGGCGGGCGGTCAGGGCGACGTGGAGGCACAGCTCGACCACGCCTTCGCGATCGTCCGGGAGACGTTCGGGACCGGGATCGGCGCGGGCCGGATCGCCGGGACCGAGCCCGCGTCCCCGCCGGCCGCCGCTTCGGTGAGCACGGAGGGCGAGGTGCTGGTCGCGGTGGCGCGGACGGACGCACCGCTCGACGAAGTGATGCGCACGATCCAGCAGGCGCTCAAGGACCACTGAGCGGGGGCCTGTTGGCCGAACCGCTCCGTCGACCCCCGTATGCCGGACGGGCTCGAATTCGAGCCCGTCCGGCATAGGCGCGCCCCGGCTCCGAAACTGGTTGCGGCCCGGACCCGCCGGTGTTGTGGTGGTCGCATGACTCATGATCACGACGCCCTGCTGGCCCTCTTCGACCACGAGATGCGCGAACATGCCCGACCCGACGGCCCCGGAGTCCGTGTCGAGCGCACCGCCGATGTCGTACGTCAGGTCGGCGCGGCCGACGACTGGAACGGCGTCGTCTGGTCGGCGCCGGACCTGGACGCCCTCCGGGCGGATGCGGCGATCGCGGCCCAGGTGGAGCGCTTCAGCGCACTCGGTCTCGACGAGTTCGAGTGGAAGCTGTACGCGCACGACCGCCCGGCGGACCTGGGGCAGCGGCTGCGGGCGGCCGGCTTCGTCCCGGAGGAACCGGAGACCCTGCTGATCGCCCCGGTCGCCGATCTCCCGACCGCGGTGGAGCTCCCCGAGGGCGTCCGGCTGCGTACGGTGACCGACGCGGCCGATGTGGAGCTGATGGCCCGGGCCCATGAGCGTGCCTTCGGCTCGGACTGGTCGCGGCTGCGGCATCAGGTGCTGGCCCGGCTCACCGAAGCCCCGGACAGCTTCGTCGGGGTGCTGGCCATGGTGGGCGACGAGCCGGTGAGCTCGGCCCGCATGGAGCTGTACCCGGGCACCGGTTTCGCGGGACTCTGGGGCGGCGGGACGGTCGAGCCATGGCGCGGGAAGGGTATCTACCGGGCGCTGGTGGCCTTCCGTGCCGCCATCGCCACCGAGCGTGGCTACACATATCTGCAGGTGGACGCGACCGACCAGAGCCGTCCGATCCTCCAGCGGCTCGGTTTCACCGCGCTGAGCACCACCACGCCGTATGTCCACCGGCGCACGGCCTGACCATGCCGGGCAGGACAGATCAGCGCGAACCACCTCGCATGTTGCTCATTCGTGCCGCCCGGATGACATGTGAGAGAAATTGTTGGCACCCAGTGCCTTGCCAGGTGTCACGGAGTGCCATACGTTGAAGTTGTCCGGGCGGCCGGCGTGCAGAGACCTCACGTACGCCGGCTGTCCCCGCAAGCCATGTGCCTGCGCGCCCGGACGCCTGCGTCACAGGCAAACCCTTCTGCTCCACCAGAGCAGGCCGAAGCCTTACCAGCCGAACCGACGGCAGCACCTCCACAACGCACCGCACCCCCCGTTGGCAGGGACCCTCAGCCGTCCCTCGACGCATTCCCCGAGCACTCGGCCCCGGTCGAGCAGGGGAGACACCATCCCGGAGGCACACCGTGAAGGAAATCCTGGACGCGATCCAATCGCAGGACAGCACGGCCGCAGATTTTGCGGCCCTGTCCATCCCCGAGTCGTACCGCGCGATGACCGTGCACAAGGACGAGACGGAGATGTTCGCCGGGCTCGAGACCCGCGACAAGGACCCACGCAAGTCGCTGCACCTCGACGAGGTCCCGGTCCCCGAGCTCGGGCCCGGTGAGGCGCTGGTCGCCGTCATGGCCAGCTCGGTGAACTACAACTCCGTCTGGACCTCGATCTTCGAGCCGATGTCCACCTTCGGCTTCCTGGAGCGCTACGGACGGCTCAGCGAGCTCACCAAGCGCCACGACCTGCCGTACCACGTCATCGGTTCCGACCTGGCGGGCGTCGTCCTGCGCACCGGCCCCGGCGTCAACGCCTGGAACCCCGGTGACGAGGTCGTCGCACACTGCCTCTCGGTCGAACTGGAGTCCTCCGACGGCCACAACGACACGATGCTCGACCCCGAGCAGCGGATCTGGGGCTTCGAGACCAACTTCGGCGGCCTCGCCGAGATCGCGCTCGTCAAGTCGAACCAGCTGATGCCGAAGCCGCAGCACCTCAGCTGGGAGGAGGCCGCCGCTCCGGGCCTGGTCAACTCCACCGCGTACCGCCAGCTCGTCTCGCGCAACGGCGCCGGCATGAAGCAGGGCGACAACGTGCTGATCTGGGGCGCCAGCGGCGGACTCGGTTCATACGCCACGCAGTTCGCGCTGGCCGGTGGCGCCAACCCGATCTGTGTCGTCTCCAGCGAGCAGAAGGCGGACATCTGCCGCAAGATGGGTGCCGAGGCGATCATCGACCGCAACGCTGAGGGCTACAAGTTCTGGAAGGACGAGCACAACCAGGACCCGCGCGAATGGAAGCGGTTCGGCAAGCGCATCCGTGAGCTGACCGGCGGCGAGGACGTGGACATCGTCTTCGAGCACCCGGGCCGCGAGACGTTCGGCGCCTCCGTGTACGTGACCCGCAAGGGCGGCACCATCGTCACCTGTGCCTCCACGTCGGGCTACAACCACGAGTACGACAACCGCTACCTGTGGATGTCGCTGAAGAAGATCGTGGGCTCGCACTTCGCGAACTACCGCGAGGCGTGGGAGGCCAACCGGCTGATCGCCAAGGGCAAGATCCACCCGACGCTGTCGAAGGTCTACTCCCTGGAGGAGACCGGTCAGGCCGCGTACGACGTGCACCGCAACCTCCACCAGGGCAAGGTCGGCGTGCTCGCACTGGCCCCCCGCGAGGGCCTGGGTGTGCGCAACGAGGAGCTGCGCGAGCAGCACATCGACGCCATCAATCGCTTCCGGGACGTCTGACATGAGCGGGCGTCAGAAGGACCGCCCGTGGCTCATGCGGACGTACGCCGGTCACTCGACCGCCGAGGCGTCCAACGAGCTCTACCGGCGGAACCTCGCCAAGGGCCAGACCGGCCTGTCGGTCGCCTTCGACCTGCCGACCCAGACGGGTTACGACCCCGACCACATCCTCGCCCGCGGCGAGGTCGGCCGGGTCGGCGTGCCCGTCTCGCACCTCGGTGACATGCGGCGGCTGTTCCAGGACATCCCGCTGGAGCAGATGAACACCTCGATGACGATCAACGCCACCGCGATGTGGCTGCTGGCGCTCTATCAGGTGGTCGCCGAGGAGCAGGGCGCCGACGCCACGAAGCTCCAGGGCACGACGCAGAACGACATCGTCAAGGAGTACCTCTCGCGCGGGACGCACGTCTTCCCGCCCGGTCCCTCGCTGCGGCTGACCACCGACATGATCACGTACACGGTCAACCGCATACCGAAGTGGAACCCGATCAACATCTGCAGCTATCACCTGCAGGAGGCGGGGGCCACTCCGGTCCAGGAGATCGCGTACGCCATGTCGACGGCGATCGCCGTGCTCGACGCGGTCCGTGACTCCGGGCAGGTGCCCGAGGAGAAGTTCGGCGATGTCGTCGCCCGTATCTCCTTCTTCGTGAACGCGGGCGTCCGCTTCATCGAGGAGATGTGCAAGATGCGCGCCTTCGGCCGCATCTGGAACCAGGTCACCGGCGAGCGGTACGGCATCACCGACGCCAAGCAGCGCCGGTTCCGCTACGGCGTCCAGGTCAACTCGCTCGGCCTGACCGAGGCCCAGCCGGAGAACAACGTCCAGCGCATCGTCCTGGAGATGCTGGCGGTCACCCTCTCCAAGGACGCCCGTGCCCGGGCCGTCCAGCTGCCCGCCTGGAACGAGGCGCTGGGGCTCCCGCGCCCCTGGGACCAGCAGTGGTCGCTGCGGATCCAGCAGGTCCTCGCGCACGAGAGCGATCTGCTGGAGTACGAGGACATCTTCGCGGGTTCACATGTGATCGAGGCCAAGGTGGACGCCCTGGTCACCGAGTCGCTCGCGGAGATCGACCGGATCCAGCAGATGGGCGGCGCCATGGCGGCCGTCGAGTCCGGCTACCTGAAGTCGGAGCTGGTCTCCTCGCACGCACAGCGTCGGGCCCGGATCGAGGGCGGCGAGGAGAAGATCGTCGGCGTCAACATCTACGAGACGACCGAGCCTAACCCGCTCACCTCGGACCTCGACGGCGCGATCATGACGGTCGACCCCGCCAACGAGGCCAGGGTGGTCGCGGCGCTCCACGAGTGGCGCGACAACCGTGACGAGGCCCGTGCGTCCGAGGCGCTGGCGGCGCTCAAGAAGGCCGCGGCCGGCACCGACAACATGATGGAAGCGACCGTGGAGTGCGCCCGCGCGGGTGTCACCACCGGCGAGTGGTCGTGGGCGCTGCGCGATGTGTTCGGCGAGTTCCGGGCCCCGACGGGCGTCTCGTCCGCACCGGTCGCGGTGACCGCGGAGGCGGGCACGCCGCTCGCCCTGGTCCGCGAGAAGGTCGCCCGCACCGCCGGCGACCTCGGCACCGGACGGCTGCGGCTGCTGGTCGGCAAGCCGGGCCTGGACGGGCACTCCAACGGCGCCGAGCAGATCGCCGTACGGGCCCGTGACGCCGGATTCGAGGTCGTCTACCAGGGGATCAGACTGACCCCCGAACAGATCGTCTCGGCCGCGCTGGCCGAGGACGTGCACTGCGTCGGTCTGTCGATCCTGTCCGGCTCGCACGCCGAGCTGGTGCCGGACGTACTGAACCGGCTTCGCGACGCCGGCGCCAACGACATACCCGTCATCGCGGGCGGGATCATCCCGCCCGCCGACGCCACCGCGCTGATCGAGGCGGGTGTCGCCGCCGTATTCACCCCGAAGGACTTCGGCATCACGGAGATCATCGGCCGTATCGTCGACGAGATCCGGAAAGCGAACAAGCTCGACCCTCTGGAGGTCCCCGCATGACCCAGCCTGTGAACCGTCTGCGTCCGCGTCGCTCCTGCCTGGCTGTGCCGGGCTCGAACCCGCGGTTCCTGGAGAAGGCCCAGGGCCTTCCGGCCGACCAGGTCTTCCTGGACCTCGAGGACGCCTGCGCCCCGCTCGCCAAGGAAGGCGCCCGGCACCACATCGTCGACGCGCTGAACGACGGCGACTGGACGGGCAAGACCCGGGTCGTGCGCGTCAACGACTGGACCACGCACTGGACGTACCGCGACGTGATCACGGTGGTCGAGGGTGCCGGCCAGAACCTCGACTGCATCATGCTGCCGAAGGTCCAGGACGCCCAGCAGGTCATCGCCCTCGATCTGCTGCTCACCCAGATCGAGAAGACGATGGGCTTCGAGGTCGGGAAGATCGGCATCGAGGCGCAGATCGAGAACGCCAAGGGCCTGGTGAACATCGACGACATCGCCGCCGCCTCACCGCGCCTGGAGACGCTGATCTTCGGCCCGGCCGACTTCATGGCGTCGATCAACATGAAGACCCTGGTCGTCGGTCAGCAGCCGCCCGGATACGGCGCGGACGCCTACCACTACATCCTCATGCGCATCCTGATGGCGGCCCGTACGCACGACCTCCAGGCGATCGACGGTCCCTTCCTGCAGATCCGTGACGTGGACGCGTACCGCGAGGTCGCCGGCCGTGCGGCGGCGCTCGGCTTCGACGGCAAGTGGGTGCTGCACCCCGGCCAGGTCGACGCGGCCAACGAGGTGTTCTCGCCGTCGCAGGAGGACTACGACCACGCCGAGCTGATCCTCGACGCGTACGAGTGGTGCACCTCGGAGGCGGGCGGCAAGAAGGGTTCGGCGATGCTCGGCGACGAGATGATCGACGAGGCCAGCCGGAAGATGGCCCTGGTCATCGCGGGCAAGGGCCGCGCGGCCGGCATGCAGCGCACCTCCAAGTTCGAAGCTCCGGAGGCCTGACCATGCAGTTCGGACGCACCTATGAGGAGTTCGAGGTCGGTGCGGTGTACAAGCACTGGCCCGGAAAGACGGTCACGGAGTACGACGACCACCTTTTCTGTCTGCTCACCATGAATCACCACCCGCTGCACATGGACAGCAACTACGCGGAGAAGACGACCGATTTCGGGAAGAACGTTGTAGTCGGCAACTACATCTACTCGCTGCTGCTCGGCATGTCCGTCCCCGACGTCTCCGGGAAGGCGATCGCCAACCTGGAGGTCGAATCGCTGAAGCACGTCGCGCCGACCTTCCACGGCGACACGATCTACGGCGAGACGACCGTCCTCGACAAGACTCCGTCAAAGTCCAAGAGTGACCGCGGAATCGTCTACGTGGAGACCAAGGGTTACAAGCAGGACGGAACACTCGTCTGCGTGTTCCGCCGCAAGGTGATGGTCCCCACCGAGACGTACATCAAGGAGCGCGGCGGCGAGCAGCCCGGCCGCCCGGAGCTGAACCAGCCTTCGCAGAAGAACGTGGAGAAGTAGCCATGACGCGACTCGCCCAGACCGCCGGCCTGAACGACATCCAGCAGGAAATCCTCTCCACGGTCCGGGATTTCGTCGACAAGGAGATCATTCCGGTCGCGACCCAGCTGGAGCACCGCGACGAGTACCCGACGGAGATCGTCGAGGGGCTCAAGGAACTGGGCCTGTTCGGGCTGATGATCCCCGAGGAGTACGGGGGCCTGGGTGAGTCGCTTCTCACATACGCGCTCTGCGTCGAGGAGATCGCACGCGGCTGGATGAGCGTGTCGGGAATCATCAACACGCACTTCATCGTGGCGTACATGCTCAAGCAGCACGGCACCCAGGAACAGAAGGACACGTTCCTGCCGCGGATGGCGCTGGGCGAGGTCCGGGGCGCATTCTCGATGTCCGAGCCGGCGCTGGGCTCCGACGTGTCGGCGATCACCTCCAAGGGCGTCAGGGACGGCGACGAGTACGTCCTGAACGGCCAGAAGATGTGGCTGACGAACGGCGGCACGTCCTCGCTCGTCGCCGTGCTGTGCCGAAGTGACGAAGGCCACCCCGAGGGGACCGCCCCGCACAAGTCGATGACGACCTTCCTGGTGGAGAAGGAGCCGGGCTTCGGCGAGGTCCGTCCGGGGCTCACCATTCCCGGGAAGATCGACAAGATGGGTTACAAGGGCGTCGACACGACGGAACTCATCATGGACGGACTACGCATTCCGGCCAATCGTGTACTCGGCGGCACCACCGGTCGAGGGTTTTACCAAATGATGGACGGCGTCGAGGTCGGCCGGGTGAATGTGGCCGCGCGTGGCTGCGGCGTCGCGCAGCGTGCATTCGAGCTGGGCGTTTCCTACGCTCAGCAACGCCACACCTTCGGAAAGCCGATCGCCCAGCACCAGGCGATCCAGTTCAAGCTGGCCGAAATGGCCACCAAGGTCGAAGCGGCGCATGCGATGATGGTGAATGCAGCGCGCAAAAAGGACTCCGGGGAACGAAACGACCTGGAGGCAGGGATGGCGAAGTACCTCGCCTCCGAATACTGCAAGGAAGTCGTCGAGGACGCCTTCCGTATCCACGGCGGTTACGGCTTCTCCAAGGAGTACGAGATCGAGCGCCTCTACCGGGAGGCCCCGATGCTGCTGATCGGTGAAGGTACCGCCGAAATCCAGAAAATGATCATTGGGCGCCGACTCCTCGAGGAGTACCGGTTCCAGGGTTGATTGTCCCCTTTGAGGTGGTTTAGCCGCGAAGAAGATCACACCCTGTCATCCTCAGCCGGTGCCTTCCAGCCGTCCGACTCGGCTGCTGGCTTGCCCAGTTGCGGCTCGCAACCGATAGCATCGCCGGAAAAGCCGCCGTCCCCCGTTGCCAGCGCGGCATCATCCGCTACGAAGGTCATCCATGCCCGACAGCCAAACCTCTGCATCACGCGGCGGAGTCCGCCTTGCGCGCGGAGCTTCGCCGTGGCTCCTCCCGACCGTCGCCACCGCGGCACTCAGCCTCACCCGGGCCCGCAAGTCCGGACGCTGGGCCGCCGTGGCCGTGCCCACCACCGCGCTCGCGGCGGGCATGCTGTGGTTCTTCCGCGACCCCGAGCGAGAGATCGCCCAGGGCCGGGTCATCTCTCCGGCCGACGGTGTGGTGCAGAGCATCATGCCGTGGAAGGACGGGCGCACCCGCGTCGCGATCTTCATGAGCCCGTTGAATGTCCACGTCAACCGTGCGCCCCTGGCCGGCACGGTGACATCGGTCGAGCACATCCCCGGCGGGTTCGTCCCGGCGTTCAACAAGGAGAGCGAGAACAACGAGCGCGTTGTCTGGCACTTCGACACCGAGCTCGGTGACATCGAGATGGTGCAGATCGCGGGTGCGGTTGCCCGTCGCATCGTCCCGTACATCCCGCAAGGCACGAAGGTGGAGCAGGGCGAGCGCATCGGCCTGATCCGCTTCGGCTCCCGGGTCGACATCTACCTTCCGGAAGGTATCGATGTCGCGGTCGAGGTCGGCCAGGCCACCACCGCGGGGGTGACTCGAATTGACCGTGATTGATCCCGACACACAGGCCGGCTGGGTGCCGGAGGCCGAGTCCGAGGACGACGTCGAGGACATGCCGCTCTCTCTGCGGCTGTCGATAGCGGACACCCTCACTCTCGGTAATGCCACGTGCGGCTTCATGGCGGTGTACTTCACCACCACGGGGATCCTCATCCCGCACCTCACGGGCAGCGACGAGAGCGGCATGGCCCGGCACTCCGCGGCCACTGCCGTGATCCTGATGCTCCTCGCCGCGGTCTTCGACCTCTTCGACGGGCTGGTGGCGCGCAAGCTCCGCAGCTCGCCGATGGGCGCGGAGCTGGACAACCTCTCGGACCTGATCAGTTTCGGCCTCGCCCCGGCCTACTTCGTACTCGTGTACGGCATGGTCGCGGACGACGCACACCAGAGGGTGTCGGCGCTCGCAGCGATCGTCGTGCTGCTGGCCGTGGTGCTGAGACTCGCCAGATTCTCCTGCGTGACCATGAAGGACGGCATGTTCCAGGGCATGCCGAGCCCCTTCGGAGCGCTCACGGTCGTCTCGATCGTCCTCCTGGAGCTGCCCTTCGTTCCGACGCTGCTCGCGATCGTCGGAGTGGCGTGGCTGATGGTCAGCCGGGTCGAGTACCCGAAGCCGCGGGGTGTCCTCGCGGTGGCGATGCTCAGCTGGATCGTCGGCGCGATGGGACTGCTCGCCGCCTGGGCGTTCGACGCCCCCGGCGGTCAGCTGCTCCTCCAGACCGGCTGCGCGCTGCAGGTGGTCCTGGGAGCGGTCATCCCGCTCTTCGCGACGGCGCGGCGGGTGAACACCTTCCGCGACA
Source organism: Streptomyces sp. NPDC005262 (assembly GCF_042872425.1). NCBI lineage: Bacteria > Bacillati > Actinomycetota > Actinomycetes > Kitasatosporales > Streptomycetaceae > Streptomyces > Streptomyces sp. NPDC005262. The sequence continues at coordinate 377,431 of NZ_JBIAKK010000006.1, read as the reverse complement.
ACCGGCGCGAGGCACGGGCGGCTCAGCTGCCCTAGCGGTACAGCACAAGACGTACGAGGGCCCGGGTGCTTCCCCAACACCCGGGCCCTCCTGCATGCCGTGGTGGCGCACCTTCCCGGTGCGGTCTTCGCGATCATCGTTCAGCGGACGCCGACGTCACAGAGCCGGTCGGGAGTGCTGTCTCCCGGCCGGCTCCGCGGATCTGTGCGGCGACCGTTACGCCTCCCAGCGGGCGGCGAGCAGGAGCGCGATGTCATCGGGCCGGTCGGACTCCTGCTTCGCCTCCCGGATCACCACATCCGCCATGTCGGCGAGCGACGGCGGGTCGGCTCGCTCGATGGTGGAGCGCAGCCGCTCGATGCCCAGATCGATGTCGGTCCCTGTGTGCTCGACCAGCCCGTCGGTGAACAGCGCCAGGATCGCGCCGGGGTCCAGGAGGAGGTCGCTGACCGGGTAGGACACGCGGGGGTCGACACCGAGCACGATGCCGCCCGGCAGGTCCAGGACCTCGGTCGTGTGGTCGGGATGTCGGAGCAGGGGCTGCGGGTGCCCGGCCCGGACCGCCTGGGTGCGGCCGGTGACGGGGTCGAGGACGACGTAGCAGCAGCTTGCGATCTGGCCGGGGTCGAGGTCGATGAGCAGCCGGTTGGTGCCGCTCACCACCTCCTGCGGATCGTGCCCGCTGAGGGCGAAGGCCCTTACCGCGCTGCGCAGTTGGCCCATGGTCGCGGCTGCGGCGACTCCGTGCCCCTGGACGTCCCCGATGACCAGGGCCAGCCCGCGCTCCGTCTCGATGACGTCGTACCAGTCGCCTCCGACGTCCATGCCCTGGGTGCCGGCGAGATACCGCCCGGCGGTGTCGACGTGTTCGAGTACGGGCAGCCGGTGCGGCAGCAGGGCGTTCTGCAGGCCACGGGCCAGGGCGGATTCCGTGTCGTATCGCCGGGCCCGCTGGAGGGACTGGGCGATGAGTCCGGCGAGCGCGGTGAGGACCGTGCGTTCCTCGGGGGTGAAGCCGCGCGGGTGGTCGAAGCCGAGGATGCAGGAGCCGACGTGCTGCCCGGAGGCGATCAGCGGCAGGAAGGCGCGGGCGCCGACTTCGGCGTCCAGGGGGATGCCGGGGTAGGCGGCGGCCATGTGCTGCATCGACTCGAAGAAGATCGGGCGGCCGGTGGTGAGTGTCTCGACGCCGGGCAGGTGGGCATCGAGGGACACGCCGTCGAAACGGTCCAGGAAGCCCTTCGGGAAGCCGGTCTCCCAGGCCAGGTAGAGGTGCCGCTCGTTCAGCAGGTAGATCGCCAGTTGCCTGCCGCCGAACGCCGGCAGCAGTTCCTCCGTGACCACCACAGAGACCTGGCGTGCCGTGACGGCCTCCGTCAGCGCGATGGCGAGGGCGACCGGCCGGTAGAGCGCGGACGCCCGGTCGGCCGGGGAGCCGATCCCCACGCCCGGTGTGACGACCGACCCCGGCGTGTAGGCCGGTTCCGTGGCGGTGAGCGTGACCGTCACTCCGTCGTGGCCCGGGTACAGGGACACGGACAGCCAGTCGTCTGCGGCTCGCCGCACGAGGAAGTGCACCGGATCGTGGGAGAGCAGGGCGGCCCGGTGATCGTCGTCGTACGCGGGGTGTCCGAACCACGGCAGGACCTCCCACAGGACGCGGCCCACCAGGTCGGCGCGCGCCCGGTCGAGCAGTTCCTCCGCGAGATCGTTGACGTAGGTGATCCGTCCGAGCCGGTCGAACGAGAAGATGCCGCGCGGCAGTCGGTCTGCCGCCTCCGCGAGGACCGCCCCGGCACCGAGGTCGACGAGGAAACCCGTGAGACGACCGGCCGCGCCGTCACCGGGCGGTCGGGGCCCGCGGCTGGAGAGTTCGAGGAGGTTCGTCCGGCCGTCGGGGCCGCACAGCCGCAACCGGCGTACGACCGGGCCTGACGATCCGGCCGCCCCGCGGGCGACGGCGCACAGCCCGCACACGTCCTCCGGGGCCAGCAACGCCGTCAGCGCGTCGATGGTTCCCCCGAACCGTTCGGGCTCCGTGGCGAGGATCGCGCACAGCTCCGCATCGGCTTCGACGGCGCCTGTGTCGAGGTCCCACTCGAAGTGTCCGATCCTGACCGGTGACGCGGGGGCCGAGGGCAGCTGGACGGGCACCGGCTCGCCGTCCCACACGACCTGGGTGCCCTCGCCCGCCAGTTCCGCGAGATCGGAGCCGAGCTGCCGGGCCACCTCCTGAAGACTGTGCCGGTGAGCCTGCGATACCGGCTGCCCGGGTGTGGCCGGGCGCAGCACCGCCAGGACCCCGAACTTCTCGTCGCCGCCGCCGACGGGCACGAACAGCGAACCGAACGGGAACGGCAGGCCCGCCATCAGCTGCGGGAACCGGCGCATGGCCTCCTCGGCGTCGGGGAGCAGGATCGACCGGTACGCGCGATAGGACTCGCACACCGGGAAAGGCCGGTTCACATGCATGCGCCACCAGGGGCGGAACAGTCGACCCGGCAACCCCGCGAGCACCGCGAGCCGCAGCAGCTCAGGCTTCCCGGAGCGCACATACACGCCGCCGGCGTACCCTCCGACGGACTCGACCGCGCTCACCGCGGCCTGCGCGAGCACCAGGGACAGTTCGCCCGGCACTCGGCAGCCGTCCACCGCCCCGGGCACCGTCCCGCCTTCATCCTGCGGACTGTGCCGGGTAGCGCCGTACCAGGTCACACAGTCAGGATGCGCCCCGGCGGCCCTGCAGCGCACCTGGTGGACCCGGCAGGGCAATGACCGACATCTTCCAACATCGTGCGAATATTTTGCGTCAGAGGTTCGCCCCGCTGTGCGCTTGGAGTCGAGTGATGTCACGCGACAGTTTGAGTCTTGCCGGTCCGTACTGCTATTTTTCTGGGCGCTCTACGCAAAAGTCCTCGCTAAGAGTCTTAATTTTGAGTGATCATGACGATATTTTGCGATCGATATAGACGTCCTTGCGGTCGACTCCTAGCCTGTGGGCGTCCGAAGAGCCCCCACGAGCCGCAAGGACGACGATCACGTGACCCCACCACCGAAGCGCCTCCTGCTCAGACGCTCTCTGTCCGCCTCCCTGTCCCTCGCCCTCGCCGCGTTCGGCACCGCCGCCGCTGTCGTACTGTCCAGTGCCCCGCCCGCCCGGGCCGCGGGTGTCCCCGCGCCCTCCCCCCTCGCGGTCCCCGGCCGCGGTGCGACTGTTCCGTTCAAGGAACAGGAAGCCGAGTACGCGGCCACGAACGGCACGCTGATCGGACCGAACCGGCTGTACGGCACGTTGCCCTCCGAGGCCTCCGGCCGGCAGGCCGTGACGCTGGACGCCGTCGGCGAGTACGTGGAATTCACCCTCACCGCCCCGGCGAACGCGATGTCCTTCCGCTACTCGCTGCCGGACAGCCCCGACGGAACGGGCCGGGACGCCTCGATCGACGTGCGCGTGGGCGGCGGGGCGCCGAAGAGCGTCCCGGTGACATCGAAGTACGGCTGGTACTACGGCGGCTACCCGTTCAACAACAATCCGGGCGACACCAACCCGCACCACTTCTACGACGAGGCCCGGACCATGTTCGGGTCGACGCTCCCCATCGGCACGAAGGTGCGGCTCCAGGTCTCCTCCACTGCCGCATCTCCGACGTTCACGATCGACCTGGCCGACTTCGAGCAGGTCGGCACCCCGGTAGGCAGGCCGTCCGGGGCGTTGGACGTGGTGAACGACTTCGGCGCCGACCCGACGGGCGCCACCGACTCCACCGGCAAGATCCAGGCGGCCGTCGACGCCGGCCGTGCCCAGGGCAAGGAGGTGTACATCCCGCAGGGCACCTTCCAGGTCCGCGATCACGTCGTCGTCGACAAGGTGACACTGCGCGGGGCCGGTCCTTGGTACAGCGTGCTGACCGGGCGCGATCCGTCGAACCGCAGCAAGGCGGTCGGTGTCTACGGCAAGTACGCCTCGGACGGTGGCAGCAGCAACGTCACCCTCAAGGACTTCGCCATCATCGGCGACATCCGTGAACGGGTGGACAACGACCAGGTCAACGCCATCGGCGGGGCGATGTCCAATTCGGTCGTCGACAACATCTGGATGCAGCACACCAAGTGCGGCGCCTGGATGGACGGGCCGATGGACAATTTCACCGTCAAGAACAGCCGAATTCTGGACCAGACCGCCGACGGCGTGAATTTCCATTACGGCGTCACGAACTCCACCGTCACCAACACGTTCGTCCGCAACACCGGTGACGACGGCCTGGCGATGTGGGCGGAAAACGTACCGAACGTGAAGAACAAGTTCACGTTCAACACCGTGATCCTGCCGATCCTCGCGAACAACATCGTGACGTACGGCGGCAAGGACATCACCATCTCCGACAACGTCATGTCCGACACGATCACCAATGGCGGCGGCCTTCATGTCGCCAATCGCTATCCCGGCGTGAATTCGGGTCAGGGAACGGCGGTCTCCGGCGTCACGACAGCCGCCCGGAACACTCTGATCCGTACCGGGAACAACGACTTCAACTGGCGGTTCGGGGTCGGCGCGATCTGGTTCAGCGGACTCAACGAACCCATCAACGCCACGATCAACATCACCGACACCGAGATACTCGACAGCTCGTACGCCGCGATCCATCTGATCGAGGGGGCGACCAACGGGCTGCATTTCGACAACGTCAGGATCGACGGCGCGGGTACCTACGCCCTGCAGATCCAAGCTCCGGGGACGGCCACGTTCACCGATGTCGTCGCCACGCACATCGTCCAGCCGAACCCGATCCACAACTGTGTCGGCAGTGGCTTCCAGATCACCCGGGGCAGCGGAAACTCCGGCTGGTACGCCGACCCGCCGGCCTGCACCGGCACCTGGCCGGACCCCGTGTGGACCAACGGCGGGGTGCCGGGGGGCGGCACCGACCCGACCGACCCACCTACCGACCCACCGACCGATCCCGGCAACCTGGCGCTGGGCCGGCCGGTCACCGAATCGGGGCACGCGGACGTCTACGGTGCGGCCAACGCCGTGGACGGCAATGCGAACAGCTACTGGGAGAGCACCAACCACGCTTTCCCGCAGACCATCACCGTGGACCTGGGCGCTCCCCGGGCCGTCAAACGCGTGGTCCTGAAACTGCCCCCGGCGACGGCATGGGCGACCCGCACGCAGACGCTGAGCGTGTCGGGCAGCGCTGACAACTCCTCGTACAGCTCGCTCAAGGCGTCGGCCGACTATGTCTTCGACCCAGCCGACGGCAATACCGCGACGGTCACTCTGCCCGGCGCATCGGCCCGCTATCTGCGGCTGACCTTCACCGCGAACACGGGGTGGCCCGCGGGTCAGCTCTCGGAACTGGAGGCCTACACCAGCTGACGGCGCGACCGGTCACCGGACGGGTCCGGACCCGTCCGGTGACCGGTCGGCGTTCCGGGCGGGCCAGGACCCGTGCCGGCTCAGTCCTGCTCGATACGACTCGGCCCGGTTCGGCTCACGACAGGAAGTCGCGGGCGATCCCTTCCGCCACCCGTTCCAGCAGCGGGCCCGCCTGTGCCATGCACACAGCCGGGTCCGGCTCCAGCTCCGTGAGGGCGTACGCGCGCCGGATGCCGGCTCTGCCCAGCGCCTCCGGAGGCAGTGCCAGGCGGCCGCAGACCGCCACCACCTCCAGCCCCGCCGCGCGGGCCGCCGCCGCGACGCCCGCAGGAGCCTTGCCGTGCAGGGTCTGCTCGTCGAGGGAGCCCTCGCCCGTGATCACCAGCGTGGCGCGGGCCAGCGCCGGAGCGAAGCCCAGTACGTCGAGCATGACCTCGATGCCGGGGCGGAACCGGGCGCCGAGCGCCACCAGTGCCCCGTATCCGACGCCGCCCGCCGCACCCGCTCCGGGGAGCTTCGCATGGTCCGGTCCCAGGATCGATGCGTAGTGGGCGAGCGCCGCGTCCAGGGTCGCGATGTCGTCCTCGGTCGCGCCCTTCTGCCGCCCGTAGACCTCCGGGGCGCCCTTCGGACCGGTCAGCGGATTGTCCACATCGCTCGCGAGGATCAGGTCCACGTCGGCCAGCCGCGGGTCGAGGCCGGACAGATCCGCCTCGGCCAGCTTCGCGAGGCCGCCACCACCGGGACCGACGGGCTTGCCGTCCGCGTCCAGGAAGCGGGCGCCGAGCGCTGCCAGCATGCCCGCACCGCCGTCGGTCGTCGCGCTGCCGCCGACCCCGAACACAATGGTCCGGGCGCCCGCGTCCAGAGCCGCGGCAAGCAGCTCACCCGAGCCGTACGTGGTGGCCGTGAGCGGGGCGAAGACCCCTGCGGGAAGGTGCTGGAGACCCGAGGCCTCGGCCATCTCCACCACCGCGGTGGTGTCCCGCAGCGCGTACGCGGCGGTCACGGTCTCCCCGCGCGGCCCGGTCACCCGGGCTTCGCGCCGCTCGAAGCCGGCGGCCACCGCCGCCGCCACCGTGCCGTCGCCGCCGTCCGCCACAGGCAGGGTCTCGACCTGCACCTCGGGGACGATGCGCCGCAGCCCGGCTGTCACCCGCTCCGCGACCTGTACCGCGGTCAGCGAGCCCTTGAACTTGTCCGCCGCGACGAGCACGCGGGCGGTCTCCATCACTGCTCCGTCCGTCACCTTGCATCCCTTGCTTTCGAACAGGCAGTCGCGCCGCCCCGACCCTATCCGGAGCTTCCGCCCTCTGCCCATGGGTGTCCGGGCGCTGGACCCGGGCTCCGGTGGCCGGCCCGGCGCCCGCACTACGCTGCGCACGTGACCACCACTGACTACGCCACGTACATCGCGGGACTTCCCAGGGTGCTGGCCGCCGCCGCAACCGTCTTCCAGGACGGGGAAGGACGGGTCCTGCTCGTCGAGCCGAACTACCGGGACGGTTGGGCGCTGCCCGGCGGAACGATCGAGTCCGACGAGGGCGAGACGCCTCGCCGGGCCGCGCGCCGTGAGACTGCCGAGGAGATCGGGCTCGACCTGGAACCGGGACGGCTGCTCGCGGTCGACTGGGCACGCAGCCCCGCCCGGCCGCCGATCGCCGCGTATCTGTACGACGGCGGAGTCCTGGACGACGTCCAGTTGAAGGCGATCCGGCTGCAGGAGGAGGAGCTCTTGTCCTGGAAGCTGGTGGAGCGGGACGCGCTCGACCGGTATCTGCTCGGCGCGCTCGGAGACCGGGTGCGGGCGGCACTTGAGGTGCGCGACTCCGGAACCGGCGCCGTGGAGCTGGAGGACGGCAGCCCGGTCACCCCCTGACCGTCCCGTTCACCGGCGCCGGCGGGAACCATGACTTCCACCACGAGTGCCGCATCCGGACCGACGGTGGCTTCGGCCGCCGTCGGGCCCCGGCAGCGCGGGACAAACCCCTCGCGGGCGGTGGCCGTCGCTGCGTACGCTCACCGTATGACTCTCGTCGCGATCCTCAGCGGCGCCGGCATCTCCACGGACTCAGGCATCCCCGACTACCGCGGGCCGAACGGCCTCTGGCGTAAGGACCCCGAGGCCGAGAAGCTCGTCACGTACGACTTCTACATGTCCGATCCGGAGATCCGGCGCCGCTCCTGGCAGATGCGCCGCACCAGCGCCACCTGGCACGCCGAGCCGAACGCCGCCCACCGGGCCGTGGCGGACCTGGAGGGGGCCGGGGTTCCGGTGCGGGTGATCACGCAGAACGTCGACGGGCTGCATCAGCTGGCAGGTGTCTCCGCCCGCAAGGTCCTCGAACTGCACGGCACCGCCCGCGAGGTCGTCTGCACCCGATGCCACGCCCGGTCACCGATGGCTCAGGCGCTGACCAGGGTCGAGGCGGGCGAGGCGGACCCGGCGTGCACGGTGTGTGGCGGCATCCTGAAGTCGGCGACGGTCATGTTCGGTGAGCGGCTCGATCCGGTGGTGCTCGGCGAGGCCATGTCGATCGCGAAGGCCTGCGAGGTGTTCATCGCGGTCGGTACGACGCTGCAGGTGCAGCCCGCCGCGTCGCTGGCCGGGATCGCGGCGGAGTACGGTGCGCGGCTGATCGTGGTGAACGCCGAGCCGACCCCGTACGACGAACTGGCCGAGGAGACGATCCGCGAGCCCATCGGAACCGCGCTGCCGTCGCTGCTTGCGCGACTGACCGCCGAAGCGCGTGCGGGGTCGGGCGGCTGACATGCGAGGGACGGCGCCCCTGCCTGAGGGCTGTCGAGCCCGGCCGGCCTTCGCTCATCGATGACGCCCTGAGCCGCCCGCTGATCCACCAGGGATTGCGGAACCGCCCTCAGGACGAACCGAGTTCCTGCTGTATGCGGCGCGAAGGCCGGAACGTGTAGAGGTCGAGGATGTCGGGGGCGTCCGCGAGGCCGGGACCACCCGCTTCGACCCACGCGATGATGTCGGCGACGGCATCCGGGTCGTTGACGAGGCCGAGCCAGACCGGACGTCCCCCCGCCCTTCTGCCCTCGGCCGAGGGCTGCACGACGATGACATTGGCCTGCTCGCAGGCGTCCAGGCAGTCCACGGCACGCACCGCGGCGATCTCGCCGATGGACCGGCGCAGAGCTGCGAGCTGGCCGGCATGGTCCACGTCCGGGATCTTCGGCGTACCGCAGCAGCAGCCCCGGCAGACGCTGACGGTGGGCCGGGGTGCGCCCGGAGCGGATGCGGCCTTGCGGGTGCGGCGGCTCATACGGGGACGCTTCCGGTCGTGGCGCGGGTGAGGGAGCGGGCGCGGATGATCACCGTGGGACTGTACCGAGCGCAGTGATGTCGAACACTTGAGCCCCTCCGGCGCCGGTCGCTGCGGGCGGGTGAGGTAAAGTTGGTGGCTGCGAAGGGGAGTAGCCCCGCAAACCGGTCGTCGACACACTGGAACCCTCGGGTTCCCGGTGGCCGGGCTCGTAGATCGTTACGGGCGGGCGAGACCTTCGGTCAGGTATGACACGCCCGCGCCCTGTGGGCGCTGCAGTCATGCCGGGCCGAGTGGTCCTCCGAAAGCCCGAGTGGCGCTTCGCGGAAAGACCCGGGGCCCGGCTCTCACAGAAAGCCACCCGGAATGCATCTCGACCCCCTGGCGATCGTCACCGCCTTCGGGCTGATCTTCCTCGCGGAGCTCCCCGACAAGACCATGTTCGCGTCGCTGGCCATGGGCACACGCATGCGGCCGCTCTATGTCTGGTTCGGCACCTCGTCCGCGTTCCTCGTGCATGTCGCGATCGCCGTCGGCGCCGGCGGTCTGATCGGGCTGCTGCCCGACTGGATCGTCAAGCTCGTCTCGGCGGCCCTCTTCGCGTTCGGCGCGTTCATGCTGCTGCGCGGCGGGGGTGACGACGGCGACGAGGACAGCGAAGTCAAGACCGTGACCGGCTTCTGGCCTGTCTACTCGACCGCGTTCATGGCGGTCTTCATCAGTGAATGGGGCGACCTCACCCAGATCACCACGGCCAACCTGGCCGCCAGTAACGGCACGTGGTCCACGGCCATCGGATCCCTGGCCGCGCTGATGTCCGTCTCCGCACTGGCGCTGCTCGCCGGACGCTTCATCGCGAAGCGGGTTCCGCTCGGCACGGTCCAGCGCATCGGCGGGCTGTGCATGCTGGGGCTGGCGATCTGGTCGGTGGTCGAGATCTTCACGGCCTGAGCCGGTTCCGTCACGCAGCCGGACACGGCGAAGCCCGACGGTCGCCCCGTGCGACCGTCGGGCTTCGCCGTGTCCGGATCACAGCCCTCAGAACAGCATCTGGGTGTCGTCCGCTGTGCCGTTCTCGAAGGCCAGCAGCCGCTGCTTGCGTTCGAGACCGCCGCCGTAGCCGGTCAGGCTGCCTGCCGCGCCGATGACCCGGTGGCACGGAACGATGATCCCCACGGGGTTCCTGCCGTTGGCGAGGCCCACCGCGCGTGAGGCGCCCGGCTTGCCCAGGCGGTCGGCGAGTTCTCCGTACGAACGGGTCTCCCCGTACGGGATCTGCCGGAGCTGCTCCCACACGCTGCGCTGGAACGGCGTTCCGTCCAGATGCAGTGGCAGATCGAACTCCCGCAGTCCGCCCGCGAAGTAGGCGTCCAACTGTCGGATCGTCTCCTGGAAGGGGCGAGGATCGGGGTCGCCGAAGGTCTCCTCGGGCGGGCGGTGCCGCTGTTCGGTCATATAGAGGCCCGAGAGCACGCCGTCGGTGGCGACGAGGGTGAGCGGGCCGTACGGGCTGTCGACGACCATGTGCCGCCGGGTCGCGAGATGTGTCGCAGTCATGCGAGAACTCCCTTATACGGGCAGGTGGTTGATGGGGTGGTCGTCGACGGTCCACAGATACTGGACCGCGTACGCCCGCCAGGGGCGCCAGGCCGCCGCGCGTGCGGTGAGCGCCGCGGGCGTGGACGGGAGGCCGAGTTCCAGCGCCGCCCGCCGGATGCCGAGGTCGGTGGGGAGAAAGGCGTCCGGATCACCGAGCGCCCGCATGGCGATGACCTCGACGGTCCACGGCCCGAAGCCGGGCAGTGCGGTCAGTTCGGCCCGGGCCTTCTCCCAGTCGCTGTCGGTGCCGAGCCGCAACGAGCCGTCGGCGAGCGCACCGACGAGTGTGGTGAGGGTGGTGCGGCGGCTGCGGGGCAGGGCGAGCTGTTCGGGGTCGAGGCATGCCAGCGCCCCGGGTGTCGGGAAGAGGTGGGTGAGGCCGCCCTCCGGGTCATCCACAGGGATGCCGTGTGCGGTGACCAGACGGGCCGCGTGGGTGCGGGCGGCGGCCGTCGAGACCTGCTGGCCGAGCACCGCCCGTACGGCGAACTCGGCGCCGTCGACGGTACGCGGCACCCGCCGCCCCGGGGCCTTGTCGATCAGCGGCGCGAGCAGCGCATCGGCCCGCAACTGGTCGTCGACGGCGACCGGGTCGGCGTCCAGGTCGAGCAGCCAGCGGCAGCGGCTGATGGCGCGGGTGAGGTCGCGGGGATCGGTGAGGAAGAGCCGGCACGCGATGTGGTCGGGGTGCGGAGTGAGGGCGACGATGCCGTGCCCGTACGGAAGGGTGAGCGTGCGGCGGTAGGCGCCGTCGCGCCACTCCTCGACGCCGGGTACCGCTGTCGCGGCGAGGTGGCCGAAGAGGTTGGACGGGTTGAGCGGCGCCCGGTACGGCAGCCTCAGCGCGATCACGCCTGGTGTAGCCGGCGTCTTCACCGACCGTGCGGCGCGGGTGCGCAGCTCGCCGGGCGCGAGGGCGAAGACCTCACGGACGCTGTCGTTGAAGGTACGGACGGATGAGAACCCGGCTGCGAACGCCACGTCGGCCATGGGGAGTTCGGTCGTCTCGATGAGCAGCCGGGCGGTCTGGGCGCGCTGGGCCCGGGCCAGGGCCAACGGGCCGGCGCCCAGCTCGGCGAGGAGCTGGCGTTCGATCTGGCGGGCGGAGTAGCCGAGCCGGGCGGCCAGCCCCGGCACGCCCTCGCGGTCGACGACCCCGTCCCTGATGAGGCGCATCGCGCGGGCGACCGAGTCGGCGCGGGCGTTCCACTCCGGGGAGCCGGGGCTGGTGTCGGGCCGGCACCGCTTGCAGGCGCGGAATCCGGCCTGCTGGCAGGCGGCGGCGCTGGGGTAGAAGGTCATGTTCTCGACCTTGGGCGGCACGACGGGGCAGCTCGGACGGCAGTAGATCCGGGTGGTCAGGACCGCCGTGAAGAACCAGCCGTCGAAGCGGGCGTCCTTGGCCCGGACGGCCCGTACGCAGCGCTCGGTGTCGGTGTACATGCCTCAAGCATGGGTCACCGGGTGCGAGGGGGCTGGCGAGAATCCGACATCAACCTTGCGCTGCCAGGACCTCTTCGAACTCCACGAACGCGTGTGCGTCGAAAAGCACGAACCGCACCTCCTCGACCGGCGCGGCAGCCTCCGCCAACACGGTACGGACGGCGATGCGCGCGCCGTCGTCCATGGGCCAGCCGTAGATGCCGGTCGAGATGGCGGGAAAGGCCACGGTACGGGCGCCCAGCTCGGCGGCCACCCGCAGCGATTCGCGGTAGCAGGAGGCCAGCAGTGCGGACCGGTCCTCGGCACTGCTCCAGACCGGCCCCACCGTGTGGACCACCCATCGGGCGTCGAGCCGGCCGGCGGTCGTGGCGACCGCCTGGCCGGTGGGCAGCCCCTTTCCGTACTGCGAGGCACGCAGCTCCCGGCACGCGGCGAGGATCTCCGGACCGCCCTGCCGGTGGATCGCTCCGTCGACTCCACCGCCGCCGAGCAGCGAGGAATTCGCCGCGTTGACGACGACGTCGACGGACTGCTGGGTGATGTCACCACGTACCAGGGTGACGGTGACGGCCTCAGGTGTGCGCATGTGGCCATGATGCCGTGTCCCCGTCGCCCGGACGGCGGTTGGCGCCCCGGAGGAGGGTTTTTCGGTGCTCCGGCCGGAGCGGGGCACCGAAGCCCTTCCGTCGGTCAGGACGACCGGGCCGCATCGGCCGGCTCCGGCCGCCGAGCGCCCCGTCGTGCTGTCCGGCAGCGGGCCGCCCGCTACAAGGGGCCCCGGCGACACCGCCTCGTAGTCCGACGTCGCCTTCGGCCTGCTCCCACTCACCGGCTTCGCGTACACACCGCGCACCACGGGAGGAACGTCAAGACGCCGCACACCTGCGGACGGCCGACGAGCCCGGCCACCGCAGCCGGATCAAGGCGCGGGTCACCCTCCGGCGCGGCCGGGTCCTGTCACGAACTGCCGGGCCGGCCGGGCGCGGAGGGCAGGACGAAGGCGGCCGTCATGTGGCCCGGGAATCGGCCGTCAGACGGCCCGGGAAGAGGAGGGGGCGACAAGCGCACGGCGCACAGCGAGAACAGGCCGGCGTGGCCGGTGTCGGCCCGCGCCGCCTGCCGGAGGCCTCGGCGCCCCGGACCGCGTCGAGGTATTCAGGCCGCCCGGAGCCTTCGCCAGACCGCCTTCGCCGCATGGTGGCCGGGCATCCCGTGCACCCCGGGGCCGGGAGGGGTGGCCGAGGAGCACAGGAACACCGCCGGGTGCGCCGTCGCGTACGGCACGCGGGCGAGCTTCGGCCGGATCACCGTCTGCAGTCCGGCGAACGCGCCGCAGGCGATGTCACCGCCGACGTAATTGGCGTTGCGCACGGCGAGTTGCGGCGGACCCGCCACGGCGCGGGCGAGCACCAGATCGCGGAAGCCGGGCGCGAACCGCTCCAGCTGCCGCTCGATGACTTCGGTGGCGTCGCCCTCCCAGCCCGCCGGGACATGCCCGTACGCCCAGAAGACATGGCGGCCCTCCGGCGCGCGCGACGGGTCGAAGAGGCTGGGCTGCGCGGTGATCAGGAACGGCACGCTCGGGTCGCGGCCCGTCACCGCGGCGCGCAGCGCGCCCTCGATCTCACCGGCCGTGGGGCCGACATGGACCGTGCCGGCCCGCCGTGCCTCCTTCGCGGTCCAGGGGACGGGGCCCGACAGGGCATAGTCGATCTTGAAACAGGAGGCGCCGTACCGGTAGCCGCGGTAGGCGTGACCCAGTCCGGCGATCCGGGCGAGCGCGGTCGGCGAGGTGTCGAAGACATAGGCGCGCGCGGGCGGGAGCTCGTCGAGGCGCTTGACCTCCGTGCCGGTTCGGATCGCGCCGCCCAGTTCGCGTATGTACGAGGCGAGGGCGTCCGAGATGGCCTGTGAGCCGCCGCGCGGCACCGGCCACCCGTTCTCGTGTGCGGCGAGCGCGAAGAGCAGGGCGATGCCGCCGGTGGCGACTCCGCTGGTGGGAGCTATGGCGTGGGCGGCGAGCCCGGCGAACAGGCCGCGCGCCTTCGCGCCCTTGAAGCGGCGGGAAAGCAGCGTGGCGGGCTGGATCGCGTCCAGTCCGAACCGTGCCCAGTGGTACGGGTCGCGCGGCAGCCCGTCCCACGGGGTCCGCAGGAAATCCTGGGCGAGCGTGTCCCAGTGGCCGAGGTACGGGGCGAGCAGTCTGCGGTACGCTCCCGCGTCCTGCGGCCCCAGCGACATGGCGCTCTCCCCCACCGACCCGGTGAGAATCGCGGCGGAGCCGTCCGGGAAGGGGTGGGCGAGCGACAGTTCGGGCTGGATCCACTCCAGACCGTGCCGGGCCAGCGGCATCGCGGCGAACGCGGGCGAGCCGATGCCCAGCGGGTGCACGGCGGAACACGGGTCGTGGCGGAAGCCGGGGAGGGTGAGCTCCTCGGTGCGGGCGCCGCCTCCGATGGTCTCGGCCGCCTCGAACACCTCCACCGAGAAACCACGGCGGGCCAGTTCTGCGGCGGCGGTCAGTCCGTTGGGTCCCGCCCCCACGACGACGGCATCGAGCATCGACGGCACCTGCGGACTCCTTTGTCAGCCGACGGCCAAGAGACTCAAGGATATTCCGCAGCACCGACAGCCGGGCCGCGGGTAACGTAACGTCCCTGCGGATGAAGAGGGATTCGCTGGAAGTATCACTCATCGACGACATGGCGGCGCCGCTGGCCGCATTGCCCGGCGTCCGCGCCGTCGTCCTCGGCGGCAGCCGTGCCCGTGGCACGCACCGCCCGGACTCCGACTGGGACCTCGGCGTCTACTACCGGGGCGCTCCCGACCTGGCCGCCCTGACCGCACTCGCGTGCGAGGTGCAGGGCTCCCCGGTGGAGGTGGCGGGTCCCGGCGACTGGGGTCCGTGGGTCAACGGCGGTGCGTGGCTGCGGGTCGACGGCACTCCGGTGGACTGGATCCTGCGCGACCTGGACCGGGTCGAGCAGGTCTGGTCCGACTGCCGTGAGGGCCACTTCGAGGTGGGCGTCCAGCCCGGCCACCCGCTTGGGTTCTGGTCCCCCTGCTATCCGGGCGAGGTGGCGCTCGGCCGCGTACTGGCCGACCCTTCCAATGAGCTGGCGGAGCTTCAGCGGGAGACCCGCGGCTACCCGGAGCCGCTGCGCAAGGCGCTCATCGAGGCCGCCTGGGAGGCGGACTTCTCGGTGGACGCAGCACGGAAATCGGCCCCCTCCGGCGACACCCTGCATGTCGCACTGTGCCTGTCGAAGGCGTTCGGCATCCTCGTCCAGTCCCTCCACGCCCATCACCGCACCTGGTGCCTGAACGAGAAGGGCGCGCTGGCGGCGGCCGCGCTGCTGCCGCGGACTCCGGCGGACTTCGCCGAGCGGGTGGGCCTGGCGCTGCGGGGGCTGGACGCGGCGGCTGTGGAGACGGCGGGGGCCGTGGTGCGGGATGTGCGGGCGGTGCTCCGGTGACCGGAGCCGCGGGTGGCCGTCTCCGGCTTAGGATCCGGTCATGATCGCTGAACTTCAGTGCGTGGTGCTCGACTGCCCCGATCCCGTACGTCTCGCCGAGTTCTACCGCTCGGTCGTGGGCGGCCGGGTCAACGAGCCGGACCCTCGGTGGGGGCTCGACGAGAACTGGGCGACGCTGCACACGGACGCCGGTCTCGTCCTGGCGTTCCAGCGGGCTGCGGATCATCGGCCGCCGCAGTGGCCGGACCCCGCGCGGCCCCAGCAGTTCCATCTGGACTTCGGTGTGCCGGACCTGGACGCGGCGCAGGCGGAGGTCGTCGCGGCCGGCGCTTCCGTGCTCGACGACGGCAGCGCGGACGGTGCCGGGGAGGCGGACCCGGAGCGCGCCGAGCGGCCGTGGCGGATCTGTGCCGATCCGGCGGGGCATCCGTTCTGCCTGGTCCTGCACCGGGCGCAGCAGCCGTAGCCAGGTCTTCGCGGGGGGTGGCCCGGCTCGCTCGTTGTGGACGGCCGGCCGACGCGAGCCCCGTGGGGCCAGGTCATCCTCCGGCGCGCAGTGCCTCCAGGATCCGCTCGGCCGTCGCCTCGTCACGGGCGGCCGTGAAGGGCAGGGCGTTGCCGCCGGTGACGCGGAACGGGGCGCCCGAGAGCGTGGCCTGGGCACCGCCCGCCTCGGTGACCAGCAGCAGGCCCGCCGCGTGGTCCCAGGCGTACTCCCAGTTGAAGGCGACCGCGTCCTGGTGGCCGCGGGCGACGGCCAGGTATTCGAGGCCCGCCGAGCCGCACGGGCGCGCGTCGATGCCTTCGGTGCGCAGGCCGAGCAGGGCACGCTTCTGGGCGTCGGAGGTGTAGTCGGGGTGCGACATGGCCACCTTGAGCACGGCGCCCGGCGCGGGCGATCCGGAATGTATGCGGACGCCATTCAGCGTGGCGCCCCGGCCGCGGACCGCGACCGCAATCTCGTCCAGGGCCGCGGCGTACGTCCACGAGGCGAGGAGTTCGCCGTGGTGGGCGAGGGCGACGAGCGTGCAGAAGCCCGGCTCACCGCGGACGAACTGGCGGGTGCCGTCGACCGGGTCGACGATCCAGACGGGTGCCTCGCCGCCCAGGGCGTCGTACACCTTCGGATCGGCGTGGACCGACTCCTCACCGACGACCACCGAGCCGGGCAGGAGCCGGGTCAGGGACGCGGTGAGGTGTTCCTCGGCAAGGCGGTCGGCGGTGGTGACGAGGTCGTGCGGACCGCTCTTCTCGACGATCTCGTGAGCGGCGAGCTGCCGGTAGCGCGGCATGATCTCGGCGGCGGCCGCTGCGCGGACCGCCGCCTCGACCTCGGTCAGGTCCCCGGCAAGGAAGTCATCGATCATGACCCCAGCTAAGCACGGTCCACCGGTTCCCTAACGACCTGGTCATGACGTGGAGGTGGCCGGTCAGCGGCCTACGGCGTACCCCTGCATGCCGCGCGGATTCGCGGCGGCGGAGAGCACCCCGGTCTCCGGGTCACGGGCGACCGCGCACATCCGGCCCTCGGACCACGGATCGCCGACCGTGACGTCATGGCCGCGGCGACGCAGCTCCTCGACGACCTCCGGGTCCATGCGCTCCTCGACCGTGACGCTGCCGGGCCGCATGCCGCGCGGGAAGAACGAGCCGGGGAAGCTGTCGTTGTGCCAGTTCGGTGCGTCGATGGCGCCCTGCAGGTCGAGTCCGCCCCGGACCTCGGCGCGCAGCGCGACGGCGAGGAAGAAGTGGACCTGCCACTGGTCCTGCTGGTCGCCTCCGGGCGTCCCGAACGCCATCACCGGGACGCCGTCGCGCAGGGCGAGGGACGGGGTGAGGGTGGTGCGGGGGCGGCGGCCGGGGGTGAGGGAGTTCGGCAGGCCCTCGTCGAGCCAGGCCATCTGGAGGCGGGTGCCGAGCGGGAAGCCGAGCTCCGGCACGACCGGGTTGGACTGCAGCCAGCCACCGCTGGGGGTGGCGGAGACCATGTTGCCCCACCGGTCGACGATGTCGACGTGGCAGGTGTCGCCACGCGTCGCGCCGTCCTTCGCGACGGTCGGCTCTCCGACGCCGGCCGCCGGGATGCCCATGGCGTCGAACCCGCCCTCGCCGGAGGCGACGGCGTGCGCGTGCTCGCTGAGGACCGGGGTGCGGCCGCCGGGGCTGCCGGGGCGCAGCTCGCGCGACGCCTCGTCGGTGATCAGTGCGCGCCGCTCGGCGTTGTAGGGCTCCGAGAGCAGTACGTCGAGGGGCACGTCGGCGGCGTCGCCGTACCAGGCCTCACGGTCGGCCATGGCGAGCTTGCACCCCTCGATGAGCAGGTGCACGTAGTCCGCGGAGCCGTACTGCGGGAGCTCGGCGGGGAGCAGGGCGAGCTGCTGGAGGAAGGCGGGGCCCTGGCTCCAGCCGCCGGCCTTGGCGAGCGTCCAGCCGTTCCAGTCGTACGTGGCGGGCGCCTCGTACGACGCGGACCAGCCGGACAGGTCGGCGGCGGTCAGGGTGCCGGTGTGGCGGCTGCCGCTGGTGTCCATGGTGGGGCGGGCGGCCTGGCGGACCAGCGCTTCGGCGATGAAGCCCTCGCTCCAGATCTTCCGTGCGGCGTCGATCTGCGCGATGCGGTCGTCGCCGCCGGTCTTCTCGGCCTCGGCGATCAGGCGGCGCCAGGTCGCGGCGAGGGCGGGATTGCGGAAGAGCTCGCCCGGCGCGGGGGACTTACCGCCGGGGAGATAGACGTCGGCGGAGGACCGCCACTCGGTCTCGAAGAGTTCGCGGACCGTCTCGACGGTCTGGCCTACCCGCTCGACGGGTGCGTGCCCGTCCTCCGCGTAGCCGATCGCGTACCGCAACACCTCGGCGACGGACTTGGTGCCGTGGTCGCGCAGCAGCAGCATCCAGGCGTCGAACGCACCGGGGACCGCGGCGGCCAGGGGGCCGGTGCCGGGGACGAGGTCCAGCCCGAGGGAGCGGTAGTGGGCGACGGTGGCGCCGGCGGGGGCCGGGCCCTGGCCGCAGAGGACCTGCACGTCGCCGTCGCTCGGCGCCAGGATCATCGGCACCTCACCGGCCGGGCCGTTGAGGTGCGGTTCGACGACGTGCAGGACGAATCCGGCGGCGACGGCGGCGTCATAGGCGTTGCCGCCGTCCTCCAGGACGGCCATCGCGGACTGCGAGGCGAGCCAGTGGGTGGAGGACACCATGCCGAAGGTGCCCTGAAGGGTCGGCCGGGTGGTGAACACGGATGTGGCTCCTAGCTGCGACGTACTGTGCGACGTACTTGCGTGTGGTTCGGATCGTATGTACGGGAGGTCAGGAGGCCGCGTCCGGGGCGGTCCCGTCCTCCTCGACGAGGTGACAGGAGACCTGCCGTCCGCCGGGCAGCTCGCGCAGGGCCGGCACCTCGGTGCGGCAGCGGTCCGTGGCGAGCGGGCAGCGGGTGTGGAAGCGGCAGCCTGCCGGGGGATCGAGCGGGCTGGGCAGTTCGCCGTGGAGCACGATGCGTTCGCGGGAGCGCTGCTCGACCGGGTCGGGGACGGGCGCGGCGGAGAGCAGCGCCTGGGTGTAGGGGTGCTTCGGGGAGGCGAACAGTTCCGCGGTCGGGGCCTGTTCGACGATCTGCCCGAGGTACATCACGGCGATCCGGTCGGCGAGGAACTCGACGGCGGCCAGGTCGTGGGTGATGAACAGGCAGCCGAACCCGCGATCACGCTGCAGGTCCGCGAGCAGATTGAGGACGGACGCCTGTACGGAGACGTCGAGCGCGGACGTCGGTTCGTCCGCGACGACCAGATCGGGGTCGCAGGAGAGCGCACGGGCGATGGAGATGCGCTGGCGCTGGCCGCCGGAGAGCTCGTGCGGATGCCGGTCGGCGTGCTCGGGACGCAGGCCGACCTGGGCGAGAAGCTGCTCGACCCGGGCGCGCACCTCCTCGCCCCGCGCCTGGCGGTGCAGCTTGATCGGTTCGGCGATGATCTGGCCGATGGTCATCCGCGGGTCGAGCGAGGACGACGGGTCCTGGAAGACCAGGTGGAAGTCCTTGCGCAGGGGGCGCAGGGCGCGGCGCGAGAGGTGGGTGACGTCGGTGCCGTTGATGCTGACGGTGCCGGCGGTCGGTTCGTCGAGGCGTACGGCGCAGCGGCCGACGGTCGACTTGCCGCTGCCGGATTCGCCGACGAGACCGACGACCTCGCCGCGGCCGATGGTGATCGAGACACCGTCGACGGCACGGACGGTGCCACCGCCGGAGGCATCGAAGTGCCGTTCCATGGCGGTGATTTCGAGTACCGGCACGTTCTGCCCGGCGGCTGCGTCGCTGCCGCGGGGTGCGGGGACCGTCTGCGCGGTGGTCACTCTCCGGCCTCCTGGTCGAGTGTGTCGGTCGTGTCGGGTGCGGGGGTGGTGTCCACGGCGGCGTCGGCGCCGTAGGGGTGCCAGCAGGCCGCCCGGTGGAGGGCGTCCGCGCCCGCCTTCGGGTCTATGGCCTTGAAGCCGGGCCGGCCACCGGTGCAGGTGTCGTCGGCGCGGCTGCACCGCGGGGCGAAGGTGCAGGCGTCCGGCTGGCTGTCGAGGCTCGGCACCAGGCCGGGGATCTCGGGGAGCCGCCGCTTGCCCTCGCCGCCGGGCCGCAGGACGGCGCCGAGCAGCCCACGGGTGTACGGGTGCCGGGCGGAGGCGAACAGGTCGTGGACCGGCGCCTGTTCGACGGAACGTCCGGCGTACATCACCAGCACCCGGTCGGCGGCGTCCGCCACCACGCCGAGGTCGTGGGTGACCAGGACGATCGCCGTGCCGAGCCGTTCGCGCAGCGACTGGAGCACTTCGAGGATGCCGGCCTGCACCGTGACGTCGAGTGCGGTGGTCGGCTCGTCCGCGATGAGTACGGACGGGTCGCAGGCCACGGCGATCGCGATCATCACGCGCTGCCGCATGCCGCCGGAGAGCTGGTGGGGGTACTCGTCGATACGGCGCTGCGGGGCCGGGATGCCGACCAGCTCGAGGAGTTCGACGGCCCTCGCCGTGGCGTCCTTCCTGCCCAGCCCCTGGTGCCTGCGCAGGACCTCGCCGATCTGCCGGCCGACGGTGAGGACCGGGTTGAGCGAGGTCATCGGCTCCTGGAAGATCATCGCGATGTCCTTGCCGCGAACCTTCTGGAGCTCCTTCTCGTGGGCGCCGACCAGTTCCCGGCCACCGAGCCTGATGGAACCGCCCACCTGCGCGGTGGGCGGGAGCAGGCCCATCACGGCCATGGAGGTGACGGACTTTCCGCACCCCGACTCCCCCACCACGGCGAGGACTTCGCCGGGTGCGAGGTCGTAGGAGACACCGTCGACGGCGTGCACGGTCCGGGTGTCGGAGCGGAACGACACCGACAGGTCGCGGACGCTCAGGACCGGCTCACGCACCGGTTCCCGTACGGGTTCGAGGACGGTCTCGGTCATCGGGTGCCTCCGCGGGGGTCGAGGACGTCACGCAATCCGTCGCCGAGCAGGTTGAAGGCCAGCGTCGCCGCGACGATCGCCAGGCCGGGGAAGACGGCGAGCCAGGGCGCGGGCGCCAGGAAGGACTGGGCGCCGGAGAGCATCACGCCGAGCGACGGGGCCGGCGGCTGGACGCCGAGGCCGAGGAAACTGAGCAGCGCCTCGCCGATGATCGCGGCGGGGATGCCTACGGTCGCCTGCACGATGAGTGCCGAGGTCGCGTTGGGCAGGATGTGCCGGAAGAGCACGGTGCCGTCGCCACCACCGTTGGCGATGGCCGCGCCGACGTAGTCGACGTGCTTGAGCCGCAGGGTCTCGGCCCGGGTGATGCGGATGACTGCGGGGATCTGCGAGATACCGATGGCGATGGTGGCGTTGCTCAGCGACGGGCCGAGGATCGCGGCCAGGCCGACGGCGAGCACCAGGAACGGGAACGCCAGCATGGTGTCGGTGAGCCGGGAGATGGTGCTGTCCGCGAACCGGCCGTAGTAGCCGCCGACCAGGCCGAGGGGTACGCCGATGACGAAGGCCAGTACGACGGCGACGAGGCCGACCTGCATGGAGGCACGTGCCCCGTACACGATGCGGGAGAGCTGGTCGCGTCCGAGGTCGTCGGTGCCGAGCCAGTGGGCCCAGCTGGGTTCGGCGAGCACGTTCCCGAAGTTCGGCTGGGCGGGGTCGTACGGAGCGATCAGTGGCGCGAGGAGCGCGGTGAGGACGAAGACGGCGGCGATGATGCCGCCGGTGAGGGCGAGCCGGTTCTTGCGCAGAGCGCGGAGCCGGCCGCTGCTCGGCCGCTTCCTGGTCGCCTCTGGGGTGGTGGGGAGCGCTGTGGTCGCGGTGGTCACCGGGCACCTCCGAGCCGGATGCGCGGGTCGATGACCGAATAGACCACGTCGACCAGCAGATTGATGAGGATGTACGCGGCGGAGGTGCAGAGCACCACAGCCTGGAGTGTCGCGTAGTCGCGGGTGAAGACGGCGTCGATGGTGAGCTTGCCGAAGCCGGGCAGGACGAAGATCTGCTCGGTGACGACGGCGCCGGAGATCAGATGGCCGAGCTGGAGACCCAGGACGGTCACGACGGTGACGAGCGAGTTGCGCAGGGCGTGCCCGCCGACGACGGACCGCTTCGACAGCCCCTTGGCACGGGCGGTACGGACGTAGTCGGCGGAGAGCGAGTCGAGCATCGCGGCCCGGGTCTGCCGCATCACGACCGCGGCGAGTCCGGAGCCGAGGACGATCGCGGGCAGCACCATGCGGCGCAAGTTGTCGACCGGGTCGGTGCCGAACGGTACGTAGCCGGATGCGGCGAACACCGGGACGGCGATGGCGAATCCGAGAACCAGCACGATGCCGAGCCAGAAGGTCGGGACGGAGAGGCCGATCAGCGCGATGACGTTGGCCAGCCACTCCTCCGGCTTGCCGCGCCGCACGGCGGCGACGACTCCGGCGCCGATACCGAGGACGACGGCGAGCAGCAGGGAGAGCGCCGCCAGTTCCAGGGTGACGGGCAGGGCCTGGCCGATGGCGTCGGCGACCGGGAGTCCGGTACGGGAGGAGGTGCCGAGGTCGCCGGTGAGGGCGTGCCCGATGAACCGTCCGTACTGCACGACGATGTTGTCGTTGAGCCCGTACGCCTCGCGGATCGCGGCGAGTGCCTCGGGGCTGCGTTCCTCGCCGGCGAGGGCGAGCGCCGGGTCGCCGGGCAGGGCCCGGATTCCGGCGAACACCACGATGGAGACGAGGAAGAGCGTGATGAGGGACTGACGAAGGCGCGTCAGCAGGTATTTCGTCATCGGGTGTACCCCGCAGTCTTGACCCGGACCAGACCGTCGCCGTAGACGCGGATGCCCGCGACGGACTTGGTGGCGACGACGTAGTTCTTCTGCCGGTAGAGGTAGATCATCGTGTGGGCGTCCTGAACGCGCCGGGTCAGCTCGTTGTAGATCTTGGTGCGTCGCGCCGGGTCGGCGACGGCGCGGCCCTCGTCGATCAGCCGGTCGATCTCGGGGTCGCCGAGGCCGTAGGCGTTCATGGCGCCCGCTGTCCTGAGGAAGTTGGAGACGTTGCCGTCCGGGTCGAGCCGGCCTGACCAGCCGCTGGTGAAGACGTCGTAGTGCCCGGCGTCGGTCTCCGAGAGCATGGTGGCGTACTCGGTGGGCCGCAGGGAGAGATCGAAGCCGGCCTCCTTGACCATGGCCTGGAGGACCTGCCCGACGCGCCCCTGTTCGGGGGTGGTGGAGGTCTTCAGCTCGATCTTCACCGGGGTCTTCACCCCGGCCTCCTTCAGCAGCTTCTTCGCTTTGGCGACATCACGCCTCGGACAGTCCTGGGGCTTGACGCCGGGGGCGATGGCGGACTGCGGGGAGATCGGGCTGCAGGCCGGCTCGTACATGCCCTGGAAGACGACCTTGTTGAGTGTCTCGCGGTCGATGGCGAGCTCGAACGCCTCACGGACCCGGACGTCCCGGGCTATCGGGGTGTCGAGCTTGCCCGGCTTCTTGCCGAGGCCGTGCACATTGCCGACGTTGAGTCCGATGCCCTGGTAGCCGAGCGACGGCGAGTTGAAGAGCTGGAGCTTGGGCTCCGTCAGCGCGCTCTGGACGTCGATGGGGCCCATCTGGTCGCCGACCTGGAGGTCGCCGGAGCGCAGGTTGGCGAGCCGGACGTTGCCGTCGGGGATCGGCTTGTAGACGACCCCGTCGAGGTGGACCTTGTCCGCGTCGTAGTAGTTGGGGTCCTTCTTCAACACGATCCGGTCGCCGCCGACCCGCTCGACGAACCGGAACGGGCCGACGCAGGACGGGTGGTTCGTGAAGTTCTTCCCGTACTTCTTGAGCGCGGTCGGTGACATCACCATCCCGGCCCGGTCGGCGAGCACACCGGTGAGCGGCACGTACGGGTGGTCGAGTTCCATCCGTACGGTGTACGGACCGGTGGCCCGCACGGACTTGACCGGGGCGAGTTCGGTGCCGCGCGCGGATCCGGGCAGATCGCGGTGGCGCAGCAGCGAGGTGACGACGGCGTCGGCATCGAGCCTCGTGCCGTCGCTGAACTTCAGGTCGTGGCGCAGCCGGACGGTGACGGTGCGCCCGTCGGCCGAGGTGGCGGGCAGCGCGGCGGCGAGCTGCGGTACGACCGCGCCGTCCTCGTCGATGTCGTAGAGCTTCTCGCACATGCCCGCGAAGACCGTACGGCCGACGAGGGTCTGGGCCAGGGTGGGGTCGAGTTTGTCCGGGTCGGAGTTGAGAGCAACAGTCAGTGTCCCGCCGTCGCGTACGGACCGTTCATCGGTTTTCCGCACACCGCCGACCTCGGTCGCCGAGGACTGCAATGACGCGCAGCCCGAGGTGAGGGACACCAATGCAACTGCCACCAGGGCAACCGCTTTTCGGCGCACGAGGGCCTACCTCCTGCCAGAGGATGATCAAGGAATATCGCCGACCGTATTTCGCATACAGTCCGCAGGGCAAGAGGGGTTCCCACATAGCGGACGGTTTTCACTGACGATCGGATAACGGAAGGGTGTCGAGCGCGGAACGGCCGGGCGGATTGACCTCGATGCCCTGTTAAGGCCTCGGGACCGCCACGCCCGGCCACTTCCGCCGGCCCGTCAGGTCCCCGCTCAGCAGCGCGTCAGACGCACCGTGACCAGCTCGAACGGGCGGAGCGACAGCTGTACGCCCCCGTCCACCCGCACCGGCACGTCCCCCTCGGCGAGTGGCCGCTCCAACAGGTCGGTCACCTCCGGGTCCGAGAATTCGAAGTCGATGCCGAGCCGGACCCTGGCACGGCCGCCCGTCGACTCGTAGAGCCGTACGACGACGTCGCCGCTCGCGTCGTCCGCCAGCTTGACCGCGCTGACCACGACCGCGTCGTTGTCCACGGTCACCAGCGGCGCCACCGCACGGTCGCCGGCGACCCGGCGCTCCGGCAGGTTGATCCTGAAGCCCTCACGGACCGCGTCGCCGATCGCGGCGCCCGGCGCGAGCGCGTGGCGGAAGCGGTGCACGCCCTGGTCGGTCTCCGGGTCGGGGAAGCGCGGGGCGCGCAGCAGCGAGACCCGGACGGTGGTGGTCGTCCCGGCGGTCGAGTCGCGTACGGTACGGGTCACGTCGTGGCCGTACGTCGAGTCGTTGACGAGCGCGACACCCCAGCCCGGCTCCTCCAGGTGGACGAAGCGATGGTTGCAGGCCTCGAACTTGGCGGCCTCCCAGCTGGTGTTGGTGTGGGTCGCCCGGTAGAAGTGCCCGAACTGCGTCTCGGAGGCGTACCGCTCGGCGTGGATGTCCAACGGGAACGCGGCCTTCAGGAACTTCTCCGTCTCGTGCCAGTCGACCTCGGTGTCGATGTCGAGCCGCTTGACGCCCGGCGCGAGCGTCAGTACCTGGGTGACCTGGGAGTCGCCGAAGCTGCGGACGACACGGACGCCGACCGCACCCTCGTCCTCGACGGGGGTGAGCTCGTCGAGCTCCGTCAGATCCGTGACGGTGTTGCGATAGAACGCGTCGACGTCCCAGGCGTCCCACATGTTCGGGAAGTCGGGGTGGATCTGCAGCAGGTTCGCGGCCTGCCCGGGCGCCACGGTCTCGCGCTCGGCACCGATGTCGTACGCCGACACCACCAGACCGCGGCCGTCGATCTCCACCTGGAGCAGGCCGTTGTCGAGTACGTAGCCGCCGCCCCCGCGCGCTGCGAGCCGGCCCGGGCTGCCCACCGTGACTGCCCCGGCGCCACCGGCCGGAACCCCGCTGCGGGTGTGCGGCGCGGAGTTGAAGACAAGCAGCTCCCGCGATGCGGGATCGCCCGCCAGGGCTCGCTGCGCGGCGGCGACGATGCCGTTCAGTTCACCGGCAACGGCCGCGTACGTCTTCTCGGCCTCGCGGTGCACCCAGGCGATCGACGAACCGGGCAGGATGTCGTGGAACTGATGCAGCAGCACCGTCTTCCAGATCCGGTCCAACTCCGCGTACGGGTAAGGGAACCCGGTACGCACCGCAGCGGTGGCGGCCCACAGCTCGGCCTCGCGCAGCAGGTGCTCGCTGCGGCGGTTGCCCTGCTTGGTCTTCGCCTGGCTGGTGAGGGTGGCGCGGTGCAGCTCCAGGTAGAGCTCGCCGACCCAGACCGGGGCGTTCGGGTACTCCGCCTCCGCCTTGGTGAAGAACTCGGCGGGCGTCTCCCAGGTCACGGTGGCCGACCCTTCGAGGCTGCGCATCCTGGCCGCCTTCGCGACCATCTCGCGCGTGGTGCCGCCGCCTCCGTCGCCCCACCCGGTCGGCGCGAGGGAGTGCCGGGCGACGCCCTTGTCCTTGAAGTTCTTCGCCGCGTGGGCGATCTCGCTGCCCTTCATGGAGCAGTTGTAGGTGTCGACGGGCGGGAAGTGGGTGAAGATCCGGGTGCCGTCGATGCCTTCCCACTGGAAGGTGTGGTGCGGGAACTTGTTGGTCTGGCTCCACGAGATCTTCTGGGTGAGCAGCCACTTGGAGCCTGCGGCCTTGATGATCTGCGGCAGACCCGCGGCGAAGCCGAAGGTGTCGGGCAGCCACGCCTCGTCGTTCTCGACACCGAACTCGTCGAGGAAGAACCGCTTCCCGTGCACGAACTGACGGGCCATCGCCTCGGAGCCCGGCATGTTCGTGTCGGACTCGACCCACATGCCGCCGGACGGCACGAACCGTCCTTCCGACACGGCCTTCTTGACCTTGGCGTAGACCTCGGGGCGGTGCTCCTTGATCCAGGCGAACTGCTGGGCCTGCGACATCGCGAAGACGAAGTCGGGCTCGTCCTCCAGGAGGGCCGTCATGTTGGATGTCGTACGCGCGACCTTGCGGACCGTCTCACGCAGCGGCCACAGCCAGGCGGAGTCGATGTGCGCGTGACCGACGGCGCTGATCCGGTGGGCGGACGGCTCCGCGGGGGCCGCCAGGACGGTGACGAGCTCGGTGCGGGCTGCGGCCGCGGTGCCGTTCACGTCCTGCAGGTCGACCCTGTCGAGAGCGCGGCCGACGGCACGCAGGACGTCCCAGCGGCGGGCACCCTCGACCGGAAGTTCCGCCATGAGTTCGCCGAGCACTTCCAGGTCCTGGACGAGGTTCCACACGTTCTCGTCGAAGACGGCGAGGTCCATCCGGGCGAGGGTGTACTGCGGTTCGCTGCCCGCGGTCTCCTTGTCACCGAGCTGTGTCGGCAGAAAGGGGTGGTAGTCGAGTACGACCGGGTTGGAGGCGGCCTCGATGTGCAGCAGCACGTCCTCGCCGCCCACGACGGGGGCACCGATACGCACCCACTGATTGCGCGGGTTGAGGCCCTTCACCGGCGTGCCGTCGGGCCGGTAGACCAGACCCTCGCACTGGAAGCCGGGCATGTTCTCGTCGAAGCCCAGGTCGAGGAGCGCCTCGACGGTGCGGCCGGCCCATGCCTGCGGGACGGTTCC
Source organism: Streptomyces sp. NPDC005262 (assembly GCF_042872425.1). NCBI lineage: Bacteria > Bacillati > Actinomycetota > Actinomycetes > Kitasatosporales > Streptomycetaceae > Streptomyces > Streptomyces sp. NPDC005262. The sequence goes on along the minus strand of NZ_JBIAKK010000006.1, from coordinate 350,337 downwards.
GGAGACCCGGAACCAACTGGTGCCCCAGGGCGCGCCCCACCGGTCGCCGACCGCGATGGATTCGGCCGGGGCCGCGAGGCCCTGGGCGACGGGGACGGGCTCACCCGGCGCGGTCCAGACGGCGACGTCCAGCGGTACGGACTCCGGGTGGACGGCGGGCCGGATGCGCTCGTCGAGAACGCGCTTGAGGCGGGCTTCGACCAGAGTGCGGTCGTCATGCATGAGGGTGACTCCGTGGGGTTGGGGTGCGGGTCCGGTTGCGTGGCCGGTGTGCGTCAGCGGACCTGGTCCGGGGTGAGGACATCGGTGATCCCGCGGGCGGCCAGGTGTTCCTGGTTCCCGGCCTGGCTCGCGAGGACGGCGGTGGGCCGGGCCCCGTCCGCGGTGAGCCGGGCGAACGCCTCGAAGAACGCGCCGCCGGGGGCGCATGTGGAGCGCCGGGGCGCGGTGTCGTCGTCTCCGGTGTCGACGACGAGTGCAGTGGTGCGGGGCGCCGGTCGGTAGTCCGTGCCCCGCCGGTCCGCGACGATCCCGGCGATGGCCTCGCCGGCCGGCTTGACCTGCCGGTCGTTGGTCAACAGGCCGAGGCTGTATTCGAGTTCGGGGAAGTCGGCCAGTGACCGGGACACGTCGTGGGAGCACCACCAGGTGACGCCCCATACGTCCTCGCAGTCCAGTGCGTTCGCTACGGTCGCCTCGGTGAAAGCGGCCGCGTGCTCGGCGGGAACGAGCGGAGCCGGGGCGCCGACCTCCTGCAGCCAGACGGCCCGGCGCGGGTCGGTGGCCCACGCCTTGGACAGTTCGATCAGATACGCGGCGTGGTGCTCGGTGGCGGTTCCGGTGCGGCCGTGCCGTTGGGCGGTGCCGTTGAAGACCCAGGAGTGCACGGCGGTGACCGCGCCGATCCGGGCCGCGTGGGCGGGGGTGAACGCGTGGTCGTCCTGATACCAGGCGGCGTCGTACTCGGCGTGCAGATGGAGCCTGCCCGGCGCTCCCTCCTCGCAGGCATCGAGCAGGGTGCGCAGCCAACGGCCCGCCTGCTTGGGGGTGATGGGGTCCGGGTCGGGGTGCGGGGGGCCGGAGAACTGATTGATCTCGTTGCCCAGGGTCATACCGAGGAAGTTCGGCCGGTCGGCGAGGGCCGCGGCGAGGGTCCGCAGGTATTCGGCCTGGCCCGCCACCACGTCCGGGTCGGTGAAGATGTTGCGCCGGTGCCAGGTCTGCGTCCAGGCGGGCAGGAAGTCGAAGCTCGACAGGTGGCCCTGCAGTCCGTCCACGTTGACGTCGAGGCTGCGCTCGGCCGCCGCGTCGGCGAGCTGGACGAGCTGCTCGACGGCGCGCGGCCGGATCAGGGTGCGGTTGGGCTGGAAGAGCGGCCAGAGCGGGAACACCCGGATGTGGTCGAGGCCGAGGCCGGCGATCGAGTCCAGGTCGGCGCGCACGGCGTCGAGGTCGAAGTCCAGCCAGTGGTGGAACCAGCCCTGGCTGGGGGTGTAGTTGACGCCGAAGCGCAGCGGGGAGTGAGACATAAGGTACGGGTGTCCTGGTTCTGTGGTGCGAAGGGCGGGGAAGGCGGGACGGTCAGCCCTTGACGGCGCCTTCGCCGACGCCCCGGAAGAAGAAGCGCTGCAGGCAGGCGAAGAGCACGATCAGCGGGAGCACCGCGATGATCGTGCCCGCGGCGACGAGCCGTTCGTCGTTCGCGAACGTGCCGTGCAGATAGTTCAGCCCGATGGTCAGGGTGAAGTTCGCCGGGTCGCTCAGTACGATCAGCGGCCACAGGAAGTCGTCCCAGGCCCCCATGAAGGCGAAGATCGCCACGACGGCGAGGGTTCCCCTGACCGAGGGAAGGGCGATCCAGAAGAACCGCTGCCAGACGTTGGCGCCGTCGACGAACGCCGCCTCCTCCACCTCGTGCGGAAGGTTGAGGAACGCGTTGCGCATCAGCAGGACGTTCATCGCGGCGACGGATCCCGGCAGCAGCACACCGATCAGGGTGTTGTTCAGACCGAGCTCACGCATGGTGGTGAACTGGGCGATGATGATGCCCTCGACGGGTACGAGCATGGCGAGGATGAACGCCAGCGTCGCGGCCCTGCGCCCCCGGTACCGCATCCTGGCCAGCGCGTAGCCGGCCAGTGCGGAGCCGACGCAGTTGGTGACCACATTGGTGGTCGCCACCTTGACGGAGTTCAGCGCGTAGTCCCAGACCGGGATGGTGTCGGCGACGCGCGTGTAGTTGTCCAGGGTGGGGTGGCCGGGGAAGAACTTCGGCGGGGAGCTGAAGATGTCCTCGCCAGGCCCCTTGAGGGAGGTCGAGAGCTGCCACAGGAACGGTCCTACGGTCAGCACGAGTACGACGAGCAGCAGGAGGTAGCGCAGCAGGAGCTGCCAGACTGGGATGCGGCGGCCGTCGGCGTCGGTGAGGGTCAGGATGCTCATGCGTCCTCCTTGCGGTCGGCTCGGAGCACCAGGAGCATCAGGGCGACCGTCACGACGAAGATGACGACGGAGATCGCGGAGGCATAACCGACCCGCCCGGTCAGTCCGGTGCCGACACGCTGGACGAGCATCACCAGGGTGGTGTCCTCACCGGCCGGGCCGCCGGATGGACCGGCCATCAGATAGACCTCGGAGAACGCCTTGAACGCGGCGACCGACGCCAGCGCCCCGACGAGGACCATGGTGGAGCGGACGGCGGGAACCGTCACGGTGAAGAACCTGCGGACGGCGCCGGCGCCGTCCACGGAGGCCGCCTCGTGGAGTTCCCTGGGGACGTTGGCCAGCGCGGCCAGATAGATGATCATGTAGTAGCCGAGGCCCTTCCAGACCGTGACCGTCATCGCGCTGAGCAGCAGCAGCCACTGGTCGCTCAGGAAGCCGACCCTGCCGATCCCCACCGCCTCCAGTACGGCGTTGACCAGTCCCCGGTCGTCGAGCATCCACACCCAGATCAGCCCCACGACGACGATGGAGGCGACGACGGGGGTGTAGAAGGCGGAGCGGAAGAATGTGATGCCGGGGATGTTCCGCTGGACGAGCATCGCCAGGAGCAGCGGCAGGAGAACGAGGGCGGGCACCACGCCGACCACGTACAGCGTGCTGTTCCGCAGCCCGATCCAGAACATCTCGTCGTGGATCAGCTCCTGGAAGTTCGCCAGGCCGACGAACCTCCCCGGCATCAGCGTCCGGCGGTCCGTGAAGGCGTTGACCAGGGTGCTGAAGAACGGGAACAGGCTGAAGGTCCCGACGACGATCAGGCCTGGGGCCGCGAACAGCCACGGGCTGGAGGGCAGATGGCGGCGTATCCGGTGGCCGGGGAGCCGGCCGGACCGGCGGCCGCCGGGACGTGCGCCCCGGGCCGCCGGTACCGCTGTGCCGGTGGCCCGGATCGGCTCAGTTGCCGTGGCCGGTTTCACGAGGGGGGTCTTCACGGTGGGCTCAGCTCTGCTGCAGCAGCCGGTCGCAGGCCTTGACAGCGTTGTCAAGGGCTTCCTTGGGACTCTGCTTGCCCTGCAGTGCCTTGGCCACCTGGTTGCGCAGCTCGGTCTTCATCTGGTCGCTGAAGAGCACCGGCGTGTAATTGACCGCCGTCTTGAGGGACTTGGCGGCGGCGATCCGGACCCGGGTCACGTCGGTGCCGTCCTCCTCGGTGAAGTACGGGTCGTCGAGGGATCCGGCGGTACTCGGGAAGATGGCGACCTGCTTCGCGAAGTCCATCTGCCGCGTCGCGTCGGTCACGTAGTGGGCGAAGGCCACGGCTGCCGGCTTCTGCTTCGTCTGCGCGTTCACCATGACGCCCATGACGTACATGTTGGCCTTGCCGGTGCTGCTGATCTGGTCGGTGATCCCGATGTTCTTGTAGAGACTCGGGGCCTGCTTCTTGAAGTTCTCCAGGTCCAGTGCGCTGCCCGGGTTCATCGCCACCGACCCGGTGAGGAACTTGTGGCCGGACGACTCGGGGGTCGCGGTCAGCGCCTGCGGGTCGAGCGCCTTGGCGTCGTACAGCTCCTTGTAGTGGGTGAGCAGTTCGACACCCTTGACGTCGTTGAAGGCGAAGCCCGTGCCTTCCTTGTTCATCAGCTGTCCGCCGTAGCGGCCGAAGTCCTCGATGGTGGGCACGTTGGCCAGCGTGGCGACCTTGCCCTTGCTCTTCGTGGCCAGTTCCAGACCTTCGTCGAAGAGTTCGTCATAGGTGGTCGGCGGCTTCTCGGGGTCGAGTCCGGCGTCCTTGAAGAGGGACTTGTTGTAGAAGAGCGGTCCGGTGTTGAGGTACCAGGGGAAGGCGTAGGTCCCTTCCATGCCCGGTATTTGATGGCTCTGCCAGGCGCCGGGCAGGTACTCCGTGCGGTACTTCGCCGCCGCCTTGTCGAGGTCCAGTGCGAGCCCGGCCTTGGCCAGGGGCGCGACCAGGTCGGGCGAGACATTGACGACGTCCGGCAGCGTGCCGCCGGCCGCGTCGGCGCTGATCTTGTCCGCGTAGCCCTCGGCCGGCCGGTCGACCCACTTGACCTCGGTCCCGGGGTACTTCTTCTCGAAATCCGCGATCACCCCGTTGAAGTAGTCCTTGAAGTTCGCCTGCAGGTTCCAGGTCTGGAAGGTGATCTTCCCTTCGACCTTGCCGGAGGCGTCGGACGAGCTGTCGCCGGATCCTCCTCCGCATGCGCTCAGCGGCAGGACGGTGGCGAGTACGGCGGCAGCGGCTACTGCTCTGCGGGAGATACGCACGGTGAACGGCTCCTTTGCTCGGACCAGGCGTGCGGACGGCGGGCCGAGGTCGATGACGCTCCGGCTGCGTACGCCCAGCAGACCTTCCAATGCACACGGCGCAAAGTCAATACATTCGCTTGAAGTTAGCTTCAACTTTCCACATATTTGCAGGTCAGAAGGGTATATGGAGCTATTGAGAGTGCATGACTAATGCGCTTTAGAGCGCCATCACTCAAGCGCATTAGTCACCGATCACTTCAGTCGACCGATACGCCGGTAAGGCTTACGATGCACCGGGGGCGAGCGAGCACCGCGCCGCCCAGGAGCAACGGGGAACGCAGGAAGAGGGGCACCGGGTGACACCGAAGGGGCCGCCGGCCGAGGAGACCCGGCCGGCCAGGCGCACACCCGCGCGTCGGCCGACCATGAAGGACATAGCCCAGCGCGCCGGAGTGTCGGAGAGCGCCGTGTCCTTCGCGCTCAACGACCGTCCCGGCGTCTCGGAGATCACCCGGGACCGGATCCGGCGCGTCGCCGAGCAGCTGGGCTGGCGGCCGAGCACCGCCGCCCGCGCACTGTCGGGCGAGGGGTCGGCCACCGTGGGGCTGGTGGTGGCCCGCCCGGCGGCGAGCCTGGGCGTGGACTCGTTCTTCCTCCAGCTGATCTCCGGCATCCAGGAGGTGCTGGCCGAGCGTCAACTCGGGCTGCTCTTCCAGGTGGTGGAGGATGTGGAGGCCGAATGCGCCGTCTACCGGCGTTGGTGGGCGGAGCACCGCGTCGACGGGGTGCTCGTCGTCGACCCCCGTACGGACGACCCCCGCCCCGACCTGCTGGACGAACTCGGACTGCCGGGAGTCGTGATCGGCGCGTTGCCCGGCAGCGACACGGGTCCGCACCCGGGACTCTCACAGGTACGCGCGGACGACGCGGGCGCCATGGCGGCGATCGTCGGCCGGCTGCACGAGCTGGGCCATCGGCGCATCGTGCACATCGCGGGGCTGCCGTCCCTCGCCCACACCGACCGGCGCATCCGCTCCCTGCGCATCGAGGCCGACCGGCGCGGGCTGGCCGAGGCCCACTCGGTGACCACGGACTACTCCGACACGGAGGGCGCGGCCGTCACCCGCAGAGTGCTGGAACAGTCGACGCCGCCGACCGCGATCATCTACGACAACGACGTGATGGCCGCGGCCGGAGCCACGGTCGTCGCGGGGCTCGGCCGCTCCGTTCCCGGCGACGTCTCGGTCGTGTCGTGGGAGGACTCCGCGCTGTGCCGGCTGACGGTCCCCTGGCTGACCGCGCTGTCCCGGGACACGGTCGCGTTCGGACGGATCGCCGCACGGGAACTGACCGCACTGCTCGACGGCGGCGCGGCCCGCACCGTCCAGGTGCCACTGCCCGGGCTGATCGAGCGCGGAAGTACGGCACCGGCCCCCGGCAGCCGATGAGTCGGGCGGGCGGGACCGACGACCGACACCCCTCCCCCACGAGGTGTCCCACAGCCCCGCGGCGCGCTGCCTGAGCCCACCGGCCACTCATGTCCCATCGAGCTCTATCAGTGCTTCGTCACGATATGATGCGCTTTGTGACCATGCCCGGACAGCTGCGGCGGCGCCGTCCTCCCTACGGCGGCCGACGGGAAGCTGCTCCGCTGGCACCGGTGATCCTTACCGTCCTCATCGCCGCACTGGCGTTCTCCACGCCGAGGGAGATCGCCGTCAGCCGCCTCCTGCCCGCCGCACCCGCGCTGGCCGCCGCGATGTGGCCGGTGCTCCCCACGATCCTGCTGGGGACGTTCTGCCTGCTGGTCATGGTCGGCCTCAGCCTCGTGTACACCGACCTGGGAACGCCGTACACGGCGGCTGCAATCGTCGCGGTCACCTTGGCCGCCGCATACGCAAGCCATGTCCGGCTCCAGCGGGAGGAGGCGCTGTTCCAGATCCGGCTCGTCGCCGACACAGCCCAGAAGGTGCTGCTGCGCCCGCTGCCGCGCCGCATCAAGAACATCGAGATCGAGTCGCTGTATCTGGCGGCACAGGAGCAGGCCCGGATCGGCGGCGACTTCTACGAGGCGGCCGACACACCGTACGGAGTCCGACTGCTCATCGGCGACGTGCGCGGCAAGGGCCTGTCCGCGGTGGGGGCGGCCTCGGCGGTGATCAGCTGCTTCCGGGAGGCCGCATACGACGAGCCCGACCTGAGAGGCATCACCCACCGCCTGGACACCAGCATCACCCGCCACAGCGCCACGTTCCCGGCCCACGACCTGCCGGAGCGCTTCGCCACCGCTCTCATCGCCGAGATCCCGCACGGCGGCGGCCACGTCAGGCTGCTCAACTGCGGGCATCCCCCGCCGCTCATCGTTCACCTCGGGGAGATCCGCGTCCTGGAGCCCACCACTCCCTCGCCGCCCCTCAACCTCGCGACGCTGATCGGGGACCACTACTACGTCGACACCGTCGCCTTCGCCCCGGGCGACCAGCTGCTGCTGTACACCGACGGCGTAACGGAGACCCGGGACCGCACCGGCGAATTCTTCCCCCTGCCGGACTGGATGCGGCGGCAAGGTCCGACGCCGCCCCGCGAGCTGCTCGACCGGCTTCACCTGGCCCTGCTCCATTACAGCGGCGGAAGGCTCAACGACGACATCGCGGCCCTCGCCGTGCGGTGCCCCCACATCCGGACTCCGGGAACACCCCGTGCAGGTGCCTGGAGGCCGTAGGTGAGGCTCGCCGACGCCGCCGACAGCGGCACGCCACAGGCGGGACGGCGGCCTGCCGAGTCTTCGCGGCGCCAGCCCTGGCGCCGGCCGGGCACGGTCCGAACCGCCCGTGGTCGCCGTGGTCATCGGGTTCACGCTGCGGCGGTGAGACTGAACCAGATCCATTTGCCGTGGCCGTCGGGGAGGTAGCCCCAGGCGTCCGCGAGTATGTCGACGAGGTGCAGTCCCCGGCCCTTCTCGGCCTCCACGTCGGCGACTCCGGTGGCCACAGGGGTGCGGGAACTGCTGTCGCGGACGGCGCAGACGAGTTCGCCGGAGGCGTCGTCGTGGTCGAGGAGCACCCGTACCTGATCGCTGTCGGTGTGCTCGACGGCGTTGGCGACCGCTTCGGAGACCAGCAGTTTCCCGTTGTCGGCGACGTCACCCTCGGGAACCAGGGTGGCCAGGGCACGGCGGGCCTGGCCGACGGAGCGCTTGCAGGCGGGGAGATGCAGGTCGGCAAAGCGTCGGACACGCATCAAGAACACTCCAGGGATCGTCGGGCGAGGGAGCGGTCCGGCGGTCCTGTGACCGCGGCGCTGCCGCCTGGTATTCGGCCCCCGATGTTGTGGTGCGTCCCCCGTCCGCTCTCCACGGTAGGAGCCCGGCCCTTCCCGGCGCATCGCACCTTCGGCTGCCTCGGAGGCAGACGAAAGTACGACCCGCCCGCCACGGAACGGTGACCCCTCCTACGGCCCGGCCGTCCCGAGGCGGACCCGCCGGCGAAGCGCCCCCGAGGAGGAGGGCCACTGCGCCACCCATGAGGACCATCCGGATGCGCAGCGTCCGCGATCGGCCGGACGACCCTGCCCGCGCGGTCCGGAGTGCCGCCGACCGGCTCGTCGGGGAGGCTGTGACCAGCGCGCTCGGGCACGCTCCGGGAGCCCCGCCTCGAGTTGAGGTCGACCATGGTGGCGAGGCGGTGACGGTGTGGCCGATGACCCTGCCGAGCCGGGGCGGGAGGTGGGCCTGCCACCGGGAGGCCACGGCCTGCCGGGGCTCGCCGAGCGCACCGCGGGGGCGGCTTCCTGGTCCGGGCGAGGGTCCGGGTCCACCGCCCCGGCGGCGCAGGAGACCAAGGACTCCGCGGACGGAGACGACGTGATCAAGGTGCTGCTCGTGGACGACGACCCCTACGTCCGTCACGGGCTGCGGACCGTCCTCCTCCCCGCCGGCCGTAGTGGCAAGGGGACGCTTCCTGTCGGAGACGGCGGTGGCATCGGTGCAGGTGACGGGTGCACCGAAGCCGACTGCGGAGGCGAGCACCGGCATGAACGGCGGCACGGGGATACGGGCTGAGCCACCGCGGGTGACTCGCCGGCCGACGACAAGATCTTTCAGTACGGCCCGGAGCGAGAGTCGGTACGACCGCGCCCCGCTACACCCAGCCCCGGCGAGCGGCCTGCCATGCCAGTTGCATGCGTGTCGCGGCATCCGCGAACGTCATCAGCTGCTGGATGTGGCGTTGGACCGTGCGCCGGCTCAGACCCATCTGGGAGGCGATCGCCTTGTCCGCGACCCCTGCGACGAGCAGGGAGAGCAGCCGACGGTCCGTTGCCGAGAGGGGGTCGGCGCCGACCACTCCGTCGGTGCCGCTGACCGTTCCTGAATCGTCGACGTGCAGGGGGACGGCATCGTCCCAGTAGCGCTCGAAGAGCGCGACGAGCGCCGCCAGCAGGCTGCTGTCGCGTACCAGGGCCGTGGTGGGTTCCTCGGGGCTGCCGTACGGGCCTCCCGGCACGAGAGGGCAGATCGCGATGGCGCGATCGGACACGGCGAGGCGCAGCGGCAAGTGGGGGACGGCGCGGGCGACTTCACCTGCCCGTACCCCCTCGATTACGTTGTCCACAGCCCCTTCGTCGTCGAAGAACGCCTTCTCGTACAGGACGCGATAGCGCACACCACGCGCCAGGGCGTCGAACTCCTCGCTGTTGCTGCCCGAGGGCATGGCCACGTACTGCGCCTTGCAGAACCAGAGCATTTCGTCGCGGGTGTCCGCCTGGATACGGCGCAGGTGCTGGCGCAGGGCGTCCGCCCCGGTGATCACCTCGATGAGCTGGTCGGCGTCGCTGCGGCGCATGGTGTCCCGGTAGACCTCCAGCAGCCCGGTGGCCGTGGCGCGGGCCTGGTCGAGGGCGTCGGCCTGCTGTTTGAGCCTGGGCATGAGGGCCACGTCGGGAGGCGTCGCCCGGTAGAGCCTCGGTATCGCGTCGGTGTGGCTGGCCAGCCCCTTGGCGGTCAGTGCCGTGAGCGTCTGTTCGGCGTCCGTGGTGTCGAGACCGGCACGCATCGCGAAGTCGTGCGCCGAAGCCCGGCCCATCGTCACCAGAATCCGGTAGGCGGACTCCTCGGCATCGCTGACTCCGGCGGCTTCCAGTGTCACGGTGTTCTCCTTGATACCACCCGTCCAACGGTTGAATACCGTACTACATCCCTCCGGCGTGGCGTCCGGTGCGCGGACATGTTCATCGGCCGCGCACCCGCCATGCACATGGGGGCTGACGTGACCACCCTCGGCGCGGGGAGGCATGCTCTACGGTCTGCCGGCAGCTGGGGACAGTCGCTTCCGGAACCGGTCCGAGTCACTCCCGGACACACGGAGCGACTGCGCGTCGATCCGGCCGTCGGATGCGTCCTCGGCGGGGGTGGCGAGGGCGGGCACCACGGAGGCCGCAGCAAGGCGGATCCGTCTCATCCGGTTGACACCCTTCCATGAATGCGCGGCAGATGTTCATGTGGCGCTGTACAGAATCCGGTGACGACGGGCGCAGTGTCTCCGATTATCGGTGGCGCAGGTGGGACATGTCGCAACCGCGACATCGCGAGCAGGCCCCCGCGCCCTCGGACCGTGAGCGGACTCTCTTCGACATACCCGGTCACCTCGACGACGGCCCGGGCGACGCCCTCCGGCCCAGCGGTGGACGCGTCCACTCGCAGGACCCGCACGCCGGGTCGAACATCTCCGGCGATCAAGGCCCGGTCGATTCCCGGGGTCGGAGCCCGGGTCCGGTTCCCGTCACCCGCTCCGGAAGCAAGCCACGGCCCCGCGCTTCCTCGGTGTCCGGACCGCGCTGACCGCCTTGCGCCGGATCCGCACCGGAGGGCTACTCCTTGCCCTTCTGCCGGGCGGCCTGCACGAGCTCGTCCGGCCCGGCCGCGACTTCTTGTCGGGAGCCCGGCAGCGCCCTGTTCTCAAGGGCGGGGATCATGAAGCATGCCGCGCCGGCCAGGACTCCGGCCAGCATGAAGCCCCACGCATAGCCCGCCGAGCCGATGAGCCCGCCCAGCAGCGGCGGTGTCAGCGACGCGGCGAGATTCTGGCCGGTGTTCTGGACGCCCATGGCGCGTCCCGACCAGGAGCGCCCCGCGAGCTCGGCGGTGGCGGTGAACGCCAGGCCGTTGGTGCTTGCGGTGATACCGCAGGCGACGATCATGGCGAGATCCGTCACCGGCGAGGGCCACAGGGCACCGAGCGCAGTGGCGGCCATGACGACGGTGATACAGACGGACAGCTGCCGCATCGGCCGCACCCGGCTGCCGACCCGGTCGGACCAACGGCCCGCCACGACACGTGAGACAGCCCCCAGCACCTGCGACACCACCAGGAGTTGACCGGCGTGCACGGCGCCCCAGCCCCGGACGTCGATCAGGAACACCATCGCGAAGGCGTTCGCCGCGAACTGTGGAACGCACAGAAGCGCGCTGGAGGCGTGGATGCGCCACAGGCTGGAGTGCTGGTAGGGGTTGGCGGCCGGCTCCTGCGCCGCGGTCTGCGCGGTGCGAGGCGGATCCGAGGCCAGCGAGCCGACGAGCACGGCGACGACACCGCACAACGCCGCGCAGAAGAACATGGTCCCCTTCATGCCGCTGCGTGCGGCGAGCGTGGGAACGATCAGAGCGGCGATGCCCATGCCCAGCGGGGTCGACGTCTGCCGGATTCCCATGGCGAGCCCGCGCTCCCGGGCGGAGAACCATCCGACGACGAGCCGGCCGCTGGCCGCGGAGACCGATGCGCTCGCCGCCCCGGCCAGCGCCAGGAGCACGCCCAGGGGAGCCAGACCATTCACCACGACACCCAGGGAGAGGAGGACGGTCGTCATGGCCAGACCGGAGGTGATCACACCCCGCTCACCAAAACGGTCGGCCAGGGCTCCCCAGGCGACGAGAGTCAGCACGAGGCCGACGGTCGGGCAGGCGATCAGCAATCCGACCTGACCGAGTGTCAGTCCGTTGTCCCGTCTCAACGTCTCCGAGGCGTAGGGCAGCCCGTAGAGGAACGTGCAGGCGACTGTCTGCGCTGCGGTCCCAAGAGCCAGCATCATCCAACGGCGCACAACAGCCCTCCCTGGTGTGTGTGGGTTGCAACTATGACAGTGAATCCATCATGCAAGACACTTTGTCTCGCATGGTGATCAACTCTCAGGCGCCCAGCAGGAGTGCAGGTCGCCGCTGCGCACCCGCCGCCTTACAGCCGTCAAACCCGCCGTCCACGGGCGACCTCACGGAAGTGCGGCCGTCGCCGCGCGCCGCGAAGCCCTTGGAGAGCCACCCCGAAGCGTCGGCGAATCGAAGCGGCTCGAATAACCATTCGATAAAATACTCAGTGGGAGCGCGCATCATCGAACGTGGGGAGACCGTCGACAAGGAGTGGCAATGAGGCTGTCGTTCCTGGAGCCCCTTTACGCGGAGCCCGGCCCGTTCGCCTCCGTGTATCTGGACACCTCGCGTGACGTGGAGCATCCGGAACGGGCGATCGCACTGCGCTGGCAGCGGCTGCGGGACCGCCTGACCCGTCAGGGCGCGGACCGCGCACTGCTCAGGGTGCTGGAGGAGGTGGTCGGCGCCGATACAGACGTACCGGGGATGCACGGGCAGGCCGTCTTCGCCGCGCACGGGGCGCTCGTACTGGACGGGGAGCTACCCAGGCCTCCGGCGCACGACTCCGCGCGCTACGGCACGCTGCCGGACTCGATGCCCCTGGTCACCCAGCACATCCCGGAGATCCCGTATCTGGCCGTGACCGTGCACTACGGCGGGCTGCCGACCGCCGAGACCCACGGCTGGGTGACGCTGGACGCGGAGACCGGGACCTGGCCGACGTCCAACGTCACCCCGGGTGAGCGGCTGCACCTCAGGGTCGCGGTGGCGACCTGGCATCACACCGCGGTCCGGCTGGGCCGTCAGCTGGACGAATGGGCGCGGCGCGTCCACGCCGACGCGGTCGTCATGGGCGGGGACAAGTGGGCCTCCAACGTGCTGATCCGCCGCCTCCCGCACGCCCTGCGGGACAGGGTCGTACGCGTCGGGGGTCCCACGGCGACGGACACCGGACGCGCCCTCCTGGAGTCACAGCTGGACACCGTCTTCCACGGCCGCATGGCCGCGCACGACCGGGCACTCGTGGACATCTTCATCGGCCGGTACGCGCTGCACGGGGCCGCGACGGAAGGGCTGTCCGCCACCGTTGCCGCCCTCCAGCGCGGCCAGGTCGCGGCGTTGCTGCTCAACCACCCGCCCGGCCGCTCCCTGCGGCTCTGGGCGGGCCCCCAGCCCACCCTGCTCACCCTGACCGAGGAGGAACTGATCTCCTTCGGCGTGCGCGCACCCCACGAGGAGCGCGCCGACGAGGCCCTGGTGCGGACCCTCGTGGGCACCAATGCCGAACTGGTCGTCGTACCGGAGAGCGAACTGCCGCTGGACGAGGGCGTGGGCGCGCTGCTGCGGTACTCAGACCCGGGGACGCCGTCCTGACGCGGACGTGAACTGCGATGCGGCGGCACCGGGCCGGCGCGGCGGCGGCGCAGCGCGAGGAAAGCGGGCAGGTCATGAGCGCGATCGGAGGAGTGGGCCGTTGTGGCTGGAATGCACCGCGACTGCGGTCGGACGGACCGCAGCAGGCGACCGATGGCCCGTCAGTCGTCGCCTGAGGACCTGGTCCGCGCGGCACGGGCCGCGGGTGTGACGGACCACCGGCTGATGGAGGCTGTCCGGGTCACCCCGCGGGCCGCCTTCGTCCCCGCCGGGCATCTCGCGTCGGCGTACCTGGACGTACCGATTCCGCTCCCCCACGACCAGGTGACCACCCAGCCCTCGTTGGTCGCCATGATGGTCTCCGCACTCGGCCTCACCGGAGGCGAACGCGTCCTGGAAGTCGGGACCGGCTACGGCTGGCAGACCGCACTGCTGGCGCGCCTGGCCTCTTACGTCGTCAGCGTCGAGCACTGGCCGGACATGGTCGAGGAGGCCCGCCGCCGGCTCGCCGGGCAGGGCCTCGGCAATGCTGAGATCGTCCCCGGCGACGGGACGCTCGGCATGCCGGGCCGTGCTCCGTACGACGCCGTCGTCGTCTGCGCGGCCTTCCCTGAGGTACCGGGGCCACTCGTCGCACAACTGCGGAACGGCGGCCGGCTCGTTCAGCCCATCGGGCCGGGCGGGCGGGAACGAGTTGAGCTGTACGAGCGAGGGGGCCACGGCCTCGTACACCGCAGGACGATCGTGTCGGCCCGCTTCGTCCGGCTGTACGGCGCCCATGGTTACGATCAGCGCTGATACGTGCCGACCCGCGAAAGGCGGAGCCGGAACGACAGGAGGTGAACCCGCAACCCCTTGTCCCAGGCCGGCCCCGCACGACGCCCGCCACACGTGCGAGGTCAGCGCTGGTAGGTGCCGTCGGCCGACTGCCTTCCCTTCAGAGTTCGGTGCCCCGCGCCGGAGCCCGGTCGGCCGTGGAGAGGAAGCGGATCGGACACGGCGTACGGGCGAAGGAAGCAGCGGTGGCTCCCGTACTGCCGCCGCCTGAAACGGAGTACGACATGCCGACAAGGATCCTGCTGGAGGGACGCCCCGGGGTCGGCAAGACGACCGCGATCCGCCGGCTGGCCGCGCTTCTGCACGGCCGTGACATCGTCGGCTTCACCACGGAGGAGATCCGGCAAGGCGGGACCCGGGTCGGCTTCGCTCTGGAGACGGCGGCGGGACACCGTGCCGTGCTCGCCCATACCGGCTTCCCGGGGCCACCGAAGGTGGGTCGGTACGGGGTCGACCTGGGCGTCATGGACCGGTTGGCGCTGCCGGCGCTGACGGCGGCTTCGGCGGATCCCGTCCCCGGGCAGCTTGTGCTCATCGACGAGCTCGGGCGGATGGAGTTGGCCTCCGCCTCGTTCAGGGAGGCCGTCCGGTCCGTCCTCGAGGCCGGCGTCGATGTGGTCGCGACCGTTCATGCGCACAGCGACCCGTTCACCGACGCCCTGAAACAGCGCGCCGACATCGAACTCATCGCCGTGACCCGGGCGAACCGGCACGCTCTCCCGGAGAGACTGGCGACACGGCTGGAGCACCGCTGACGGGTTCGGTCATCCCGGGGGCCACCCCCGGCGGGATCGTAGGCCGGCCCATCAGCCCAACCGGCCGCGCCGGCGCTCGGCGCGCGCCCGGCCGAACAGGCCGACTACGGCGTGCCGTCACATGGCTCGGGTCTCGAACGGCGCGAACTCGCCCCGAAACGGACGAGGGCCGCACGACGATGTCGGCCGTGGCCGGCCGCCGGTGGAGTTCCTGAAGCCGGGGGCTGCAGAATGCCGACGGGGTGCCCGAGCCTGCTCGGGCACCCCGTCATGGGTCAGGTCACCGGACGATGACCTGGGCGCTGCTCGTGATGCCGCCGGAGGTCACCGAGACGGTGACGTTGCCGGGGCGGTGGGCGGTCAGGGCGCCGTCGGAGGGGTCCACCGACGCGACCTCGGGGTTGCTGGACGTCCAGACGTGGGAGGCCGGGTCCGCGATAGGGATGGTGAGCGGTGCGATGTTGTCGCCCGCGATCTGGTCGCCGGTCGCCGTCAGGGTGACGTGGTCACCCTTGGCGATCGGGTCCTTGGGGCCCTTGACGGTGATCGACGCCAGAGCCGGCTCGACGGTGTACTGCAGGTCACCGTCGTCGCCGATCCGGATCAGACCGAAGTGGTAGATGCCACCCTGGTCGGCCGGGGCGTAGGCCGGCATGCCGAGGTCCGCGAAGGTGAACTGCGGGATGCCGCCCTCGTCGACGGTCGTGCTCCGGCCCTCGGGGTCGAGGACCTGCTCGGAGAAGCCGCGGGCGTGACCGTACATCATGATCACGTGCTGCTTCGGGTGCGTCTCCTGGTAGCGCTGCACCAGCCGCAGGTACATCCGCGCCTCCCAGCGGTCCGTGAACTGGCTGTTCGCGGCCGGGTGCGGGTCGTACGCGGGCATGTGGGTGATGACCAGCACGTCCTTGGCGGTGGTGTCCGTCAACTGCTGGATCAGCCAGGGGTACTGGATGCCCTCCGGGTTCTGGAACGGGTCCGAGGACTGCAGACTGCCGTGCGAGTTGTCGGTGACGATCATCCGCGCCGCGCCCTGGCTGTAGGCGTAGTGGGTGTCACCGAAGGTGTCGCTGTAATTGCCGTTCTCGGAGTCGGCGCCCTGGGTGATCTCGTGGTTGCCGACGATGTCGCGCTCGGGGATGCCGAGGGCGTCCATCTTGGACTTGGCGTACTGCAGGTCCACCGGCTTGCCGTCGTCGGACATGTCGCCGAGGAACTGGGCGGCGTCCGGCCGGGCCTGCGGGGTGAGGGTGGGCAGTCGCTCGGCGATGGAGTCCATCACGTTGCTGCTGACCGATCCGGGATCGCCGGCGAGCATGTGCGCGTCGTCGCCGGAGAGGAGGGTGGTGCCCTTCTTGGCGAAGGCGGCGGAGTCCTCCTCGAAGGACAGCCACTTCGGGTTCTTCGGGATCGCACGGTACTCGGGCACCGTGACCGGTCGCGGCGAATACAGCGCCTGCAGCCCGGCGACGTTCAGCGAACCGGTGTACGAGGTACTGGGGCTGATGGCCAGGAAGTCGATGTAGCTGACCGTCAGCGGGAACTTGTAACCGGCCGGCAGTTGGGCGACCGCAAGGTGCCAGCCGTTCGATGTGACACCAGTCAGGTACAGCGGGGTGTTGGCGGTACCGTCGACGTTGATGTACTTCTCGGCGAGCTGAAGGCTGTCGGGACCGCCGCCCTTGATCCACACGCCGATACCGGTGGGAACCTGACCGTTGTGGGTGTCGGTCTTCAGCGTGACCCGCGGCGCCAGCACAAGCTGCTTGACGCCTGAGGAGGCCGGCATCGTGTAGTCGAGACGCAGCGAGCCGGACTCGGTGGACTCCGGCGGAACGACGCCCGGGTCGAAGGACAACGCGGCGGGCGCGCCGGTCGTGTTGTTGCTGAGCCGCCAGACGTCCGTGCTGGTCATCGGGTCGATGACCTTGGTGACCCGGCCGACGGCGATCGACGTCGTCGCGGTGGTACCGGCGACCGTGGCGCTGACCTCGGCGAGGCCGCCGTGCTCGGTGTCGGCGGTGAACAGACCGTGCGCGTCGACGGTGCCGAGGTCCTCCGGGGTGACCTTCCAGGTGGCCGCCTCAACGGGGATCTGCACCTTGCCCCCGTCCTTGACGGTGCCGGACAGGGTGAGCTGCTGGGTGGCGCCGCTGTCGAGGTCGGCCTTGTCGGGCGAGACCGTGAGGGACTCCAGCTTGCTGACGACCTCGAGCTTCTCCGAGGTGAACGTCTTGCCGTTGAAGGCGACGATCCGGCCCGTGCCGGTGCGGCGCGGGGTGAGCTTGCCGTCCTCGTACGAGGCGAGGGTCGAGGGCACGATCCGGACGTGGACCTGGCCGGCCGCCGGGTTGGCGAACCGGTCGATGGCGTGCACCGGCAGCGGGATGGAGCCGCCCGTCACGGTGGTGACCGCCCTGCCGCCGTTCACCACGACCTTGTCGGCCGCTCCGGCCTCCTTGGCGGTGGAGTAGAAGAAGATGCCGTTGGCGACCGGGCGCTCGGTGTTGCCGGGCAGGTCGGACGGCGTGTTGACGACCTCGGCCTGGTCGGCGCCGGGGGCGCGGCTGACCATGCCGGTGGAACCGCCACCGTCGAAGAGCATGGCGGTGTAGGCGCCGTGGGCGACCATGTAGCCTGCGGCCTGGTCACGGGTCACACCGAAGGCGGTGGAGGCGCCGCCGTGACCGTCGACGGCGACGACGACGGCGTGCTTGCCGTCCTGTGTGATGCCGACAGCGGTCTCCGGGTTGGCGCCGCTCGGCGGGGTGCCGGTCGGGTCCTTGTAGACCTTGCCGTCCTTCACCAGGGTGTCGACACCGCTGACCAGCTGGGTGACATCGTTGTCCGGCGCCAGTCGGGTGGTGATGCCCACCGTGTCGCCCGTGTGCAGGTTGTCGGCCAGCCACTGCCCGCCGGAGCCGGCGCCCAGCAGACCGAGTTGGTCGGCCAGGAGCCGCGGCACGGTGGTGATGCCACTCTGCGTGCTGTCGACGACGAAGCCGCCGTCGGCGGTGTGACCGAGCACCAGAGTGGAGGGCTTGGACAGGTCCGGGGTCTCGCCGAGATAGGGGGTGACCTCGGTGATGCCGCCGGACGCCAGGTCGTTCACGGTGTTCACCGAGGTGAGCTCGCGGGTCGCGGAGCCGGCGGTGATCGTCCCGGAGAAGGTTTCCGGGCCCATGACCATGGTGCCGTCGGGCTTGACGCCCAACTGGGAGGCGAAGCCCGGCTTGGGGCTCTTCAGCAGATGACCGTCGGAGATGATGCCGCCGAGCGGGCGGCCGCTGGCGTGGATCTCGAAGTAGTCGCCGTTGACGCCGGCCACCGCGTGGGTGCGGTGCGCCATCGATGACGGGGTCTCGTCTGCCGGGTTGGTGATGGTGTCGCCGGCCTCGACCATGCCGACCCGGAGGTTCGGGTCGCCGAGGTCGGCCTTGAGCACCTGAATGTGCTGGCGGCCGCCCACGGTGTCGTAGGTCTCGCTGTAGTGCTGCAGGCCACGAGTGACGGTCTCGGCCGGCGTACGGGTGTAGTCCACCACCGACGGCCAGCCTTCCGGTGTGTCCGGGAGCCAGTTCCGGTCCACCACATGGCTGTTCGCGGCCGTGTCATCGGCCGAACCAAAGGCCGTTCCTGCCCCCGTCACGGCACTGGCGAGCGCCAGCGCCACCGCAGTTGCCACTGCGGTACGGCGTACACCGGCCCCCACCGGTCTCTTTGTTCTCTTTGTGTGAAGTGTCATTGCGTGTTCCCTTGCGGACGTACGCCGCCGGTAGGTCACCGGCGGTGCACGTCCACCGCACACCATTCCGGCGGATCACAGGTTTCCGTTCCGGGTGACGCCGATGACCATCAGAAATGCCCCCCACCGCATTCGGCCAGGTTGCGTTAACCTTCAACTTTCGTTGCGCCACGCGTCACGCCCGGCCCGGCCGAGCAGGTTCAGCAGCATGCGCGTGGATGCTCCGGCCACGGCTGCGGTGCCGGCCGGGTCGAATGCGGTGTGCACCGGCTCCAAAGCGGCCGCGAGCGCGGGCCGGTGTGGGCTGGTTCCGTACTACCGGCGCTGCGTCGCCGCGGTCCGGTGCCGGCCCGGTCGGGCTCGACGACGCGTGCCTGGCTGATGAGGGTCCGGCATCCGCGCGGGAGTGGGTGGGGATGGTGAACCACTGCCACTGCTGGGGGTCGTGGAGCGTGGCGAGGGGACCGTCCCGCCCACCTGCCAGGACGTCGCACCATGCCGAGCAGAGGGCGGCGTGGGCAGACTGTGCCAGGCGCGTGGCTCGTGCACGACGACCCGCGCGGTTCGCGCCGTCACAGCCGTCCCGCCTTCCGGCAGGCCGCTACGAATGGGCCACGACCTCGCCGGCTGTGACCTGGGGAGGGCTGGGGAGCAACGAGGCGAGGCGGTCCCGTACGAACTCCCCTGCCCTGATGGTCGACTCCTTGGCGCCGTCCTGGTCCTGAAAGACGCTCATCGAGATCATCACCCCGCCCCCGGCATCGACCCAGTAATAGGCCACGAAACCTTGGACCTGGCGAAGGAGCGGCAGGAATCCCTCGTTCACCTGGCGTCCCGCCTCGGCAGGATCGGTCACCCCTTCGTAACGCCGAACGACTGCGTACATGGCTGATCTCCTCATTGGATCGCTGGGCCGTCTTCTGCGGAGACGGCCTACCCGCCGCAGGACGTACGGCGTGTGCGAGACGTGCCGCATTCACCGGAAGGATCCTCATGGGTGATCCGAACGGCGGCTTCCAGCACCTGAAGCCGCTCGCCGGCCGGCGGTGGGCAGTTGGTTCACCGAGGTACTGATGCGCGCCACGATCAGCAACGCCCCAGCACCCCGTACGCGATGTCGGCCGGCCCGGGTAGGCCCGGGTTGCTCGAACCGATGGGCGTGCACCGGGAACATCGCCGTCACGGCTACGGTGAGGCGGTCACCGTCACCGCGGCGGCCGCACTCCAGCGGCTGGGCTCGTCGAGCGCGATCGTCCGCACCCCGAGTTCCGATGCCGGCACCGTCGCCACCTACAAGTCAGCCGGCTTCCGGCAACGCCCCGAGGTCCGGGACCGATACCGGGACTGAACGACTGACTTGTTGATCTGCCACTCGAGGTGTCCCTTGCACGTGGGGCTCGGAAGGTCGCGGGATGCCAGAGGATGCGACAATCCGACCATGTCCGAGGAGTTGTCGCGTTGGTATCGGGGCCGCCTGGTCGTGGGCCCGTTCAGGCCGTTCGACGTCGGAGAGCTTGAAGGTCTCGAACGGGAGACCGGGCTGCCGCTACCGTCTTCCTACCGTTCCTTCCTGGAAGCGGCGGGCGGGGAGCACCTCACCTACTCGGTCAGCTTGCCGAATTGTGAACCGGAACCGTTCCAGAGCTTCGACGACCTCTATCAACTCGGCCGTGACGGCGATGGCGAATACGGCTGGGGTACCTTGCTCGGCGAATATCGCCGCAGCCGTGACGGGTGGCTCGCCGGCGAAGTCTCGCTCACAGGCCTTCTCCCGATCGCCCGCAACGGCGGGAGCGACACCCTGTTCCTGGACCTGAACCCGGCCGCCCGTGGGCAGCTCCATGCCTTCGTGCATGGCATCCCTCATCCCGGATACCTGTCAAAGGGCGTCTTCACCAAAGTCGCTGACGACTTCGACGCCTACCTCGACAGCCTGGTCCTCGACCGGGAAATGGTGGCGGACACCTGGGCCGGTGTTGTCGACAGCGACTCCACCGACCCCTGGCGTCGGACAGTCGAGGAATGGCTTAACAGAGAACTGCCGGGCTGGCGTGCTGAGCCGTGGGCAGGGACCTGAGCTCCTGATTCTGCGTGGTTGATCAAAGCGCCGATGTCGCGTTCGGTGACCGCGACCCGGTTCTTGAGCTGGCAGCTGGCGCCGCTCGGACCTGACTCCACCAGGAAGCCGGACGACTCATCCAGTACGTACGGTGGGCCGGACGGATCGGGATCCACCGCAAACGTCCCCGGAGCCATGCGCACCATGGGTCCGGTGGAATGCCCGCTTACGTCCGGGGGCGACGCCTCCGGCCGGAACCACCCTTCATCCGCATCAGCCCGGCAGAGACCGCTCGGTGACCGTCGACGCCACCGCACGGTGGCAGCTACGGCACTGGAACACCGTCATCAAGGCACCTCGCTTCTTCGACTTCCCTGGATCCGCTCCCGTCAGGGATCGCGAAGCACTCCACGTAGTGCCTCATCGCCAACACGTCCTTACGGCCGGCACCGTGATCTTGGCCAGGAGGTCCACACTGGTACATGTGCGGATTAAATCGAACGGCGGCTGAGTTGTCGCCTGTCGGAGCCGATTCGCCTGGATGGCAGTCGGGCGGAACTGGAGGGCATGGCCGTGCACGGTGAGTACAAGGTCCCCGGCGGCAAGCTCGTCGTGGTCGATCTGGACGTCGAGGGCGGCGCGCTGCGCAACGTACGGGTGGCCGGCGATTTCTTCCTCGAGCCCGACGAGGCCATCCTCACGATCGACGCGGCCCTGGAGGGCGCCCCGGCCAACACCGACACCGCCGGGCTCACCGCCCGTATCGACGCGGCGCTCCCCGCCTCCACCGTGATGCTCGGACTCACCTCCGAAGGCGTCGCAGTCGCCGTACGCCGGGCCCTCGCGCAGGCCACCGAGTGGAGCGACTACGACTGGCAGCTCATCCACGAGGCCCCTCAGTCCCCCGCACTCCACATGGCACTCGACGAGGTCATCACCGCCGAGGTCGCGGCCGGCCGCCGGCCGCCTACGTTGCGGGTCTGGGAATGGGCCTCCCCCGCCGTGATCATCGGCAGCTTCCAGTCGCTGCGCAACGAGGTCGACCCGACGGGCGCCGAGCGTCACGGCGTCACCGTCGTCCGCCGTATCTCCGGCGGCGGCGCCATGTTCGTGGAACCGGGCAACACCATCACGTACTCGCTCTCCGTCCCGGACGCCCTCGTCTCCGGACTCTCCTTCGCGGACAGTTACGCCTACCTCGACGACTGGGTGCTCGCGGCGCTCGGCGACATGGGCATCAAGGCCTGGTACCAACCGCTCAACGACATCGCGACCGACATCGGGAAGATCGCCGGAGCGGCCCAGAAACGCGTCGTGGGCCCCGGCGGCGGGCCCGGCGCCGTGCTGCATCACGTCACGATGTCCTACGACATCGACGCCGACAAGATGCTCGATGTCCTGCGCATCGGCAAGGAAAAGATGTCCGACAAGGGGACCAGGAGCGCCAAGAAGCGCGTCGATCCCCTCCGCCGGCAGACCGGCCTGCCACGGGAGGCCGTCATCGACAACATGATCGACTCCTTCCGCAAGCGCCACGGTCTCACCCAGGGAGCGGTGACCGCTGAGGAGCTGGCACGGGCGGAGGAACTCGTACGCACCAAGTTCGGCACTCCCGAGTGGACGGCACGGGTGCCGTAGCAGCTGCTGACTCGGACGTCGCGCGGACAGGCGCGATGGGGAGCCCGGCAGCAGCACGGGCACAGCACTTCGCGATCATGGAGTTGCGACGCTCTGTGATCACTGAGGAGACCTGTGCCCGTGCTGCCATCGTGGCTCACCGAACCGCTCCGGGACCAATTCGCGGCACTGCTGCCCGAGCGGCCGAAGTACCACCCGGACCATCCACTCCGCTGTCACCGCCCGCGGATCAGCGACCGGATCATCTTCGACGAGCTCCTGCAACTGCTGCGCCTCGGCTGTTCTTACGAGGCGATCGCCGATACAACGTGCTCGGCCACCACGATCCGCCACCGTCGCGACGAGTGGATACGACTCGGCGTCTTCGCCCGGCTCGAACAGATCGCGCTGGAGTCCTACGACCGGATCGTCGGCCTCGTCCTCGACCAGATCGCCGTCGACCGCTCCATCACCCAAGGCTCCCGGAGGAGGCGAGGCCGCCGGACGCTCACCGGTCGTCCGCGGCAAACAGGGCCTGAAACGCTCGGGCATGACGGATGGATACGGCATTCCCCTGGGCCGTTTCCTGGCCGACGCCAACCGACACGACTCCCCCCTGCTCGCACCGACCCTGCACCGCCTGCAGGACCTCGGCCCGTTACCGACGACATCACCGTGCACCTGGACGCCGGCTACGACTCCGAGGGACCCGCGCTCTCCTCGACGAACGCGGCCTCCACGGAAGCATCGCGCGCAAGGGCGAGAAGGCACCCATCCAGGCCAGTCAGCGTTGGCACGTCGAACGCCCCACACCTGACAGAATGCTTTTCACCGCCTCGCCCGCTGCCACGAGCGGCGCACGATCGTCATCGACGCATTCTTCGACCTCGCCGACACGATCATCACCGTGCGTAGCCTGATCCGGCAGGCGTGGACGACCCATCGCTGGGACGAACGCCCGAACCGCCGACCATGGCCACGTGCCTATCCGTGCGACCTCCAACTGGTCGCCGTTGAGCTGCCGGAAGAGTGTGGCCACGTCGATCTCCCCGTCTCCGCCGCATGCTCCTCCTGGCGCGACTTCTTTCCAGATGAGGGCAGTTGTCTCCGTTGAGCGGATCGGAGTGTCATCTATGCGACAAGTCATCTATGCGACAGCGCCTGTGTCTTTCGAGCGGTGCGGTTACGCAATTGAATACGGCGGCGGTCTGATCGGGCCGCGATCGGGCGGGGGACGTCGTCATCGCCCGGTCACCTCCGTTTCAGGAGACTCTCCTTGCGTACAGCCCGTCTCAGACCGAGCGGTGGACGTGGAGGGCGAGCCGCAACCGCGGTCGCAGGCCTCCTGTCGGCTGCGCTCGCTCTCATCGGACTCCAAGTGCCCGCCGCGGCGCCTGCGGTCGCCGCGTCTTCCGGCAAGACCGCGGTGGTCCGGCAGTGCGGAGACCCCAGGCCCGGGGAGTTCGCCTGCATGGCGATGCGTCGCACCGACGTGCCCGCTCGCACCGGTGTGCAGCGGCAATCCGCGATCCCGGCCGGTTTCGGCGCCGGCGACCTGCAGAGCGCCTACACGCTGCCCGCCGACGGCGGCGCCGGCCAGACCATCGCGATCGTGGACGCGTACGATGACCCGAACGCCGAAGCCGACCTGGCGGTCTACCGCCAGCAGTACGGTCTGCCCGCGTGCACCACGGCCAACGGCTGCTTCACCAAGGTCGACCAGCGCGGCGGCACGAACTACCCACCCGCTGACCCGGGATGGGCCGGCGAGATATCCCTCGACGTGGACATGGTGTCCGCCGCCGCCCCCAACGCCCACATCCTGCTGGTCGAGGCGGACAGCGCGAGCTTCGCAGACCTGGGCGCCGCGGTGGACGAGGCGGCCGCGCTCGGCGCCAAGTACGTCTCCAACTCCTACGGCACCTTCTACGACAGCACGCCGGGCAGCGGCGAGGATCCGTCGGAACTCACCGCCATGGACCCCTACTACAACCACCCGGGCGTCGCGGTCGTCGCGTCCTCCGGTGACAGCAGTTACGGCGTCTCCTATCCGGCGGCCTCGCAGTACGTCACTTCCGTCGGCGGTACCGCCCTGGTAAGGGACTCCGGTACCAGCCGCGGCTGGAGCGAGTCGGTGTGGCACGGCGACAGCGGTGGTACCGGTTCGGGCTGTTCGCTCTACGAGCCCAAGCCGTCGTTCCAGACCGACACGGCGTGCGCGAACCGCACCGTCGCAGACGTCTCCGCCGTCGCCGACCCGGCGACCGGCGTCTCGGTCTACCAGACCTACGGCGGCAGCGGCTGGGCGGTGTACGGCGGAACGAGCGCCTCCTCCCCGCTCATCGCGGGCGTCTACGCGGTGGCCGGCACCCCGGCCGCGGGAACGTACCCCAACTCCTACCCGTACGCGAAGGCTGCCTCGCTCAATGACGTGACCACCGGCAACAACGGCACCTGCACCCCGGCGGCGCTTTGCACCGCGGGCCCCGGCTACGACGGTCCCACCGGGCTCGGCACGCCGAACGGTCTCGCCGCGTTCACCACTGGTCCGCACGGCGTCGTCACCGGTACCGTCACCGACGCGTCGACGAAAGCACCGGTGGTCGGAGCCACCGTGACGGTCGGCGACTCGAGGGCCATCACCGACGCGTCCGGTCATTACAGCGCCTCCGTGCCGGTCGGCACGTACGACGCGACGGCCGCGGAGTACGGGTACGCGAGCAAGAAGCTCAGCGGCGTCGCCGTCACCGACGGCGGCTCGGTGACCGAGGACTTCGCGCTCGACCCGCTGCCGACGTCGACGGTGTCCGGCACGGTCACCGACGGCTCGGGCCACCCCTGGCCGCTCTACGCGACGATCACCGTCGACGGCGTACCGGGCGGAGCGGTCCACACGGACCCGTACACCGGCCGCTACAGCCTCAAGCTGCTGCAGGGCCAGGCGTACACGCTCCACGTGAACCCGAACTACCCGGGCTACCAGGCGGAGACGAAGGACGTGACGGTCGGATCGTCGAACGTCAATGCCGACGTCAGCATCCCGGTCGCGGTGTACGACTGCATCGCGCCCGGGTACACGGCCCACAACAAGGGAACGACGCAGACGTTCGACGACACGGCGACTCCTGCCGGCTGGACCTTGAAAAACACGGACGCGGGCGCATGGGTGTTCAACGACCCGCCGCTGACGGCTCCCGCTGCGACCCAGGGCAACCACACCGGCGGTAGCGGCAACTTCGCCGTCACCAACACCAACCACACATCGAGCCGTGACCCGTATGACATGTCACTGGTCTCCCCGGCGACGGACTTCTCCGGTGCCGCGAACCCGGTCGTGTCGTTCAACACCGACCTCCGGGCATACGGGGGCATCGCGGACGTCGATGTCACCATTGACGGCGGCACCACGTGGAAGAACGTATGGCACCGTTTGGCGGTCGACGAGCCTGGCCCGGCGCACGTCGACCTGCCGTTGCCGATGGCCGCTCACCGGTCCGCCGTGCAGGTGCGGTTCCGCCTCACAGGGCCTTTCCCGGGGTGGTGGCAGGTGGACGACGTCTTCCTCGGCAACCGCACGTGTGACCCGATCCCGGGCGGTCTGGTGGCCGGAAGGGTCACCGACGCCAATACGGACAAGCCTGTTGTCGGCGCGACCGTCGCGGGCGCCGAGAAGCCGGCCGAGCACGCGACAACCACTGCGACGCCGGACGACCCGAATGTGTCCGACGGCTTCTACGCGGTGTTCTCGTCGCTGACCGGTACGCACGACTTCACGGCGGCGCGGCGGAACTACGCCACGACCACAGCCCACGTCGATGTGGCGGCGGACGCGGTGACCCGGACGCCGCTCACGCTCAAGGCCGGCAGGATCACCATCACTACGGCCGACATCGGCTTGACCGTGCCCTGGCAGGGGAAGGCCGGCCAGGCCGTCACCGTCAAGAACACCGGCAGCGCGCCGGCCAAGGTGACGCTCGGCGAGCAGTTCGGCGGCTCCACACCGTTGACCGCGCACGGCGCGCCCACCGTGCGGATCAAGGGTACGTACTCGCCGCTGTCCCAGATCAAGGACGGCTCGATCCGCAAGGCGACCCGTGCCGCACCGAACAGCTCGGTACCGGCCGACGCGCCGTGGACCTCGATCGCCGACTACCCGGCGGGCACGGTCCAGGACAACGGCGTCGTCTCGCTCGGCGGCAAGGTCTACTCAGCGTTCGGGTACGGCAACAACGGTATCTACGACACGATGTACGCCTATGACCCGGCTGCGGGCAGCTGGTCTCAGCGGGCCGACCCCGCCGACAAGCGCGAGAACCCGGTGATGGCGGTACTGAACGGGAAGATCTACGCAACCGGCGGCTGGGGGCTGAACGACCGCAATTGGGGACACCCCGACGGCAGGACCGAGGTATACGACCCGGCAACGGATGCGTGGACGACCGCGGCGACGAACCCGAACCCGCTCGCTGCCTCCGGTGTCGCGGTTCTCGACGGCAAGATGTACGTCGTCGGCGGCTGCCACGAAATGGATTGCGGCGCCACGGACGTCATGGTGTACGACCCGGCCACCGACTCCTGGAGCCGCGACGCCGACTACCCCGAGCCGATCGCCTGGGAGTCGTGCGGCGCGATCTCCGGCAAGCTCTACTGCGCCGGCGGCGAGTCCAGCTCCGGCGGCGAGACACGCCACACATACGTCTACGACCCGCATTCCGACGCGTGGTCGCCGGCGGCCGATATGCCCATCGGCCTGTACGGATCCGGGTACACGACGGCAGAGGGCCGGTTGCTGGTCTCCGGTGGTATCACGGAGCACGACACCGTGGTCACCAACCAGGGCTTCGGCTACGACCCGGCCGGCGACACCTGGACGCCGATCCCGAACTCGAACAACGCGCTCTACCGCGGTGGTAGCACATGCGGGTTCTACAAGATCGGTGGTCGCCAGGGTGACCAGGACGGCGGCTTTGAAGGCCATATCGTGGCCAGCGCCGAGGTATTGCCGGGCTTGGCCGACTGCGGCGACACGAACGACGTGAGCTGGCTGTCGCCGAAGTCGAAGACGCTCACGATCGCACCGGGTGCCAGCGCCACGGCCACCGTGACCGTCGACGCGAATGTTCCGGACATCACGCAGCCCGGCACGTACACGGCGGCTCTCGTGATCGGGACGGATACGCCGTACGCGACGCCGAACGTCCCCGTGTCGATGACGGTCAACCCGCCGAAGACCTGGGGCAAGATCACCGGCACGGTCACCGGACCGTCCGGGCCGATGCCAGGCGCCACGGTCCAGATCACCACGTCGGCGGCGCACTACACACTCAGGACCGACGCGAGCGGCCACTACCAGCTGTGGCTCGATGTCCGGAACAACCCGTTGCAAGTGGTCTGCTCGAACGACGGCTATCAGCCGCAGGGGACGACCGTAAAGATCAGAAAGGGAGAGACGACGACCCTGAACTTCGCCTTGCAGAAGGCCTAGTTCCGGCCGAGCGAAAGGGCCCGGGCGGTGACACCGCCCGGCCCCTCTCGCGCCGCCCCATCGCGGGCCGTCGTCCAGACGCATGACGTCAACGCTCTGATCGAGTCGCGATCGGGGCGGAGACATCCTCATCACCCGGTCACCTCAGTTTCAGGAGAATCTCCTTGCCTACAATCCGTCTCAGACCGCGCGGTGGACGTGGAGGGCGAGCCGCAACCGCGGTAGCCGGCCTCCTGTCGGCAGCGCTCGCTCTCATCGGACTCCAAGTGCCCACCGCGGCGCCTGCGGTCGCCGCGCCCTCCGGCAAGGCCGCAGCCGTCCGGCAGTGCGCGGACCCCAAGCCAGGGCACGTCACCTGCATGGCGATGCGCCGCACCGACGTGCCCGCTCGCACCGGTGTGCAGCGGCAATCCGCGACCCCGGCGGGTTTCGGCGCCGGCGACCTGCAGAACTCGTACTCGCTGCCCGCGGACGGCGGTGCCGGGCAGACCGTGGCGATCGTGGACGCCTATGACAACCCGAACGCCGAAGCCGACCTGGCGGTCTACCGCCAGCAGTACGGTCTGCCCGCGTGCACCACGGCCAACGGCTGCTTCCGCAAGGTCGACCAGCGCGGCGGCACGAACTACCCGTCTGCCGACCCCGGCTGGGCCGGCGAGATATCCCTCGACGTGGACATGGTGTCCGCCGCCGCCCCCAACGCCCACATCCTGCTGGTCGAAGCAGACAGTTCGACCATCGAGAACATGGGTGCCGCGGTGGACGAGGCGGTCGCGCTCGGCGCGAAGTACGTCTCCAACTCGTACGGCACCGGGTACAACAGCACGCCGGGCACCGGCGAGGACCCGTCCGACGTCACCGAGGCCGACCCGCATTACAACCACCCGGGTGTCGCTGTCGTGGCGTCCAGCGGTGACAGCGCTTTCGGCGTGTCCTACCCGGCCGCGTCGCAGTACGTCACGGCGGTCGGCGGCACGAGCCTTGTCCGGGACTCGAGCGCGCGCGGCTGGTCGGAGTCCGTGTGGAGCGGCGCGGGCAGCGGTTGCTCGCTCTACGAGGCGAAGCCGGCGTGGCAGACCGACAGCGGTTGCTCGAAGCGCTCCGTGGCCGACGTCGCAGCGGTAGCCGACCCGGCCACCGGCGTCGCCGTCTACAACTCATTCCAGGCGGGCGGCTGGAGCATGTTCGGCGGGACCAGTGCCTCGGCGCCGATCATCGCGGGAGTGTACGCCGCCGCCGGTACCCCGGCCGCGGGCACATACCCCGCCGGCTACCCGTACGCCGGCACGGCGCACCTGAACGATGTGACCGCCGGAAGCAACGGCACGTGCTCGCCGGCTTACCTGTGCACGGCAGGCGCCGGTTATGACGGCCCGACCGGACTCGGCACGCCGAACGGCCTCGCCGCGTTCACCAGCGGCCCGCACGGCGTCGTCACCGGTACCGTCACCGACTCCGCGACGAACACGCCGGTCGCCGGCGCCACGGTGACGGTCGGCGACTTGAAGGCCATCACCGACACGTCCGGCCACTACAGAGCCTTCGCGCCGGCAGGCACGTACGACGCGAGGGCCGCGGCGTACGGATACGCGACCAAGACGATCAACGGTGTCACCGTCACCGAGGACGGCCCGGTGACCGAGAACTTCGCACTCGACCCGGTCTCCGCCTCGTCGACGATCTCCGGTACGGTCACCGACGGCTCGGGCCACCCCTGGCCGCTCCACGCGACGATCACCGTCGACGGCGTACCGGGTGGGCCGGTCCAAACCGACCCCTACACCGGCCGCTACAACCTGAAGCTGCTGCAGGGCCAGACGTACACGCTCCACGTGACCGCGAACTACCCGGGCTACCAGGCGGTGACCAAGGACGTGGCCGTCGGAACCTCGGACGTCATGGCCGACGTCAGCGTCCCGATCGACGTGTACGACTGCCTTGCACCCGGGTACAAGGCCCACAACACGGGTACGACGGAGGCGTTCGACGACACGTCGACTCCGGCCGGCTGGACCTTGAAGAACACCGACGTGGGCGCCTGGCAGTTCGACAACCCGCCGCTGACGGCGTTCGGGTCGAGCCAGAAGAACAACACCGGCGGTAGCGGCAACTTCGCCGTCACCAACACCAACAACTGGGCCTGGAACAACCCGACGGACATGTCGCTGATCTCCCCGGTGACCGACTTCTCCGATGCCGCGAACCCGGTCCTGTCGTTCGACACCGACTTGGCGGCCCCCGCTTCCGTGTCCGACGCCAACGTCGATGTCACCACGGACGGCGGCGCCACGTGGAAGAACGCCTGGCACCGGGCGAACGACCTGCGCGGCCCGGCACACGTCGACGTACCGCTGCCGATGGCCGCTCACCGGTCCGCCGTGCAGGTGCGGTTCCACCTCACCAACGGCTATCAAGCGTGGTGGCAGGTGGACGACGTCTTCCTCGGCAACCACACATGTGACCCGATCCCGGGCGGTCTGGTGGCCGGAAGGGTCACCGACGCCAATACGGACAAGCCTGTTGTCGGCGCGACCGTCGCGAGCGCCGAGAAGCCGGCCGAGCACGCGACAACCGCCGCCACGCCGGACGACCCGAATGTGTCCGACGGCTACTACTGGATGTTCTCGTCGCTGACCGGTACGCACGACTTCACGGCGGCGCGGCGGAACTACGCCACGACCACGGCCCACGTCGATGTGGCGGCGGACGCGGTGACCCGGACGCCGCTCACGCTCAAGGCGGGCAGGATCACCATCACGACGGCCGACATCGGCTTGACGGTGCCCTGGCAGGGGAAGGCCGGCCAGGCCGTCACCGTCAAGAACACCGGCACCGCACCGGCCAAGGTGACGTTCGGCGAGAAGGCCGGCGGCACGACACCGTTGACCGCGCACGGCGCGCCCACCATGCGGATCAAGGGCACGTACTCGCCACTGTTCCTGCCCGACAAGAACGGCTCGAGACACACGGCGACCAGTGCAGCACCGAACACCTCGGTACCGGCCGACGCGCCGTGGACCTCGATCGCCGACTACTCGGCGGGCCCGGTCACGGACAACGGCGTCGTCTCGCTCGGCGGCAAGATCTACTCGGCGTTCGGGACGTCAGGCGCCGATTTCTACCACGGGATGTACGTCTATGACCCGGCCGCGGGCAGCTGGTCTCGGACGGCGGGCCCCGCGGACGGACGCGCGAAACCGGCGATGGCGGTACTGAACGGGAAGATCTACGCAACAGGCGGCTGGGGAGGCGCCGGAAATCCCGACGGCAAGACCGAGGTCTACGACCCCGCCACGAATGCGTGGACGACCGCGGCAGCCAACCCCCACCCGCTCGCGGCCTCCGGTGTCGCGGTTCTCGACGGCAAGATGTACGTCGTCGGCGGCTGCGCCGCGGATTGCGGCGCCACGGACGTCATGGTGTACGACCCGGCCGGCGACTCCTGGAGCCGCGCCGCCGACTACCCCGAGCCTGTGGCCTGGCAGTCGTGCGGCGCACTCTCCGGCGAGCTCTACTGCGCCGGCGGCGAAACCTCCACCGGCGGCTCGACGCGCCACACGTACGTCTACGACCCGAACGCCGACTCCTGGTCGCCGGCGGCCGATCTGCCCATCGACCTGTGGGGATCGGGGTACACGACGGCCGAGGGCCGGTTGCTGGTCTCCGGTGGTGTCACGGAGCACGGCGCAGTGGTCACCAACCAGGGCTTCGGCTACGAGCCGGCCGGCGACACCTGGACGACCATCCCGAACTCGAACAACGCGGTGTACCGCGCCGGTAGCGCGTGCGGCTTCTACAAGATCGGTGGTATCTCCAGGAACGAGTTCGGCGACCTCCAGCCGCAGTCCGGCGCCGAGGTGTTGCCGGGCATGGCCGACTGCGACGACACGAAGGACGTGAACTGGCTGACGCCGAACCCGAAGACGCTCACGATCGCGCCGGGTGCCAGCGCCACGGTCACCGTGACCGTCGACGCGACTGCTCCGAACATCACACAGCCCGGGACGTACACGGCGGCCTTGGTGATCACGCCGAACACGCCGTACGCGACGCCGAACATCCCCGTGTCGATGACAGTCAATCCGCCGAAGACGTGGGGCAAGATCACCGGTACGGTCACCGGGCCGTCGGCTCCGATGCCAGGCGCCACGGTCCAGATCACCACGTCGGCGGCGCACTACACACTCAGGACCGACGCGAGCGGCCGCTACCAGCTGTGGCTCGATGCCGGAAATCCGTTGCAGGTGATCTGCGCGAACAACGGCTATCAGTCACAGATGACGACTGTGAAGATCAGGAAGGGAGCGACGACAACGTTGAACTTCGCCTTGCAGAAGGCCTAGTTCCGGCCCACCGAGAGGGCCCGGGCGGCGTCACCGCCCGGGCCCTCTCGCGCGCCCCGTCGCGGGCCGCCGTTCAGATCCGGTCGGCAAAGAAGCCCACCCCGCCCTTGCCGGAAACCGCGTCCGCCCAGGTCAGGCGGCGTGTTCGTGCTCGTGGACGATACTCCCAGCGTTCACGCCTGCGTACGCAGAGGCGGGCGGCCGGTGCCGACGTGGGAAGCCGGCCGGGCCGTCGTCGGGCGGTCCTCGCCGGAATTGGACAATGTCCTGCCGACCACGTACTCGCAGGTCAGAGCCTCTTGCTGTCGCCGGAGAAGCACTGTGGTGTTCCTCAGTGCGGGTCCCGTGGTGCGACGAGACCCGACTCGTAGGCGAAGACCACGAGTTGCGCACGGTCGCGGGCGCCGAGCTTCGTCATCGCCCGGCTGATGTGGGTCTTCGCGGTGAACGGGCTGATCACCATGTGCGCGGCGATCTCCTCGTTGGTCAGGCCCCGTGCGGCCAGCGCACTCACCTCGCGTTCGCGGCGGGTCAGGGTCTCGAAACCGGGGGCCGTGGCCCGGTCGGGCGGCCGGGAGACGAACTCGCCGATCAGCCGGCGGGTGATGGCGGGCGACAGCAGGGCGTCACCGCGGGCCGCCACACGGATGGCTTGGAGGAGTTCGGCGGGTTCGGTGTCCTTGAGAAGGAACCCGGCGGCCCCGGCGCGCAGCGCGTCGAAGACGTAGGCGTCCAGCCCGTAGTTGGTGAGGATGACGACGTGGACACCGGCCAGCAGCGGGTCGGCGGCGATCTCGCGGGTGGCCTCGATGCCGCTCATCACGGGCATCTGTACGTCGACGAGGGCCACGTCCGGGATGTGGCGGCGGGCCAGTTCCACTCCCTGACGGCCGTCGGCTGCCTCGCCGATCACTTCGATGCCGTCCTCGGCGTCCAGCAGGGCGCGGAACCCGGCACGCATCAGGGCCTGGTCGTCGACGATCAGCACCCGGATCGTGTCCTGGTGGTTCATAGGGTCGTTCCCGATGTCCGCAGGGGAAGATCGGCACGTACGGAGAAGCCGCCGTCCGGGCGGGGTGCGGCGGCGAGGGTGCCACCGAGTGCCCGGACACGTTCGTCCATACCGGTGAGTCCGGTGCCGGCGGTGACGGCGTCGCGGGGGCCACCGGGCCCCTGATCGTCGACGCGAACGGTCAGCGCATGCTCGCTGTAGACCAGTTCGATGGTCGTCCTGGCGCGGTCGGCGTGCCGGGCCACATTGGTGAGTGCTTCCTGCACGATGCGGTACGCGGCCCGGTCGACGTCCGCCGGCAGGGTGCGTTCGACGCCTGTCACGGTCACGGAGAGTTCGATGCCCGCGGTACGGGCCCGCCCCACCAGCTCGTCGATGCGGTCCAGTCCCGTGCCCGGCTCCAGCACATCGGTGCGCAGTACCTCCAGGGTCGCCCGCAGCTCCCGCATCGCCTCGCCGCTCGCCTCCTGAATCGCGAGCAGTGCCGGCTCCACCTCGCTGCCCCGCTTCCGCGCAAGGTGGACAGCGACTCCCGCCTGGAGTTTGACGATCGAGATGGAGTGGGTCAGTGAGTCGTGCAGCTCCCGGGCGATCCGCAGCCGCTCCTCGCCGGCGCGGCGCAGCGCCGTCTCGTCCCGGTTGCGTTCGGCGTCGAGCGCCCGCTGTTCGGTCTGGCGGAGATACGCCTGCCAGTTCTTGTCGATGAGTCCGGTGACCCCGGCGCAGAGGAACCAGCCGAGCAGCAGCAGTGTCCGCTCGACGGTGTCCTGCGCGCCCGGGGCGGCGACGATCAGGACCGTGAAGTACCCGGCGAGGAAGAGGGTGCCCGCGGCGACGCCCCACGCGCGCCGTCCGCCGCGCGCCGCCGTATGCACGGCCGCCAGCACGGGGAACGCCGCCCAGCTGCCCGGGTGCCCGTGCACGACGTACCCCAGCATCGCGACGGTGGTGACGGCGAGCACTGCACGCGGAGCCCACCGGTGCCCGGCAAGGGCCAGGGTGCCCACCGCGATGAGCAGCAGGTCGAGTGCGTCCGGTCTCGATGCGGCACAGGCCGCGGCGAGGACCGCCGCCCCGATGGCGACGGCGAGCGCCGCGTCCAGCAGGCGAATCCGCCGGTCGATGTCCCCCTGCATGAACCGGACCCTAACTCCCGCACGACAGCCCCGTCATCATCCTGCCGGACGGCCTCCGCGCTACTCCCCGGGCAGTAGTCCCGGCCGACTGCGGTCGTCAGGAATCACCCTCAACTGCCTTCGCGGGTACGACGACCGGGCACGGTGCGGCGGGCGAGCATCGTCGCCATGACCGAGACCTTCCGATACACCTCACCTGAACCACCGAAGACGGCGACCGGAGTGGTCGCCGACGTGTACGCACAGCTGGCCACCGACTTCGGTATCGATCACGCCACGACCTTCGTCGTGCTGTCCGCATCACCGCCCCTGCTGGCCGGCACCTGGGCAGTCATGCGGGAGTCCCTGCTGGCCGGGCAGGCATCGCGCACCGGCAAGGAGGTGGTGGCGGCAGGGGTGTCGCTCGCCAACCGGTGCCCGTACTGCGTCACCGCACACACCGTGCTCCTGCATGCCACCGGCGACCACGCGCTGGCCGAGAGAATCGCCCGCGGCGAGCAGCCCGAGGACCTGGGAGACCGTCAACTGCTGGCATGGGGAAAGGACATGAGTACGGCACAGCCGTTCCCGCCCGAGGAGGCACCGGAGTACATCGGGACGGCGCTGGCCTTCCACTTCATCAACCGAATCGTGTCGTCCCTGCTGACGGAGGACATGCTGCCCGGGGGCGCGCAGAAGTACCGCCTGGTACGGAGCGTGGCGGGCCGCTCGCTGGCCCGTACGGTCCGCCGTGAACTCGTTCCCGGCGAGAGCCTCGCCCTGCTGGAGACGGAGGGGGCGGCGCCCGGGTGGGCGGCGGACACCCCGGTCGGCACCGCGTTCGGCGCGCTGCGTACCGCGGCGCACCTGGGCGCGGGGCTGCTCGGTGACGAGGACGCGGAGCTGGTACGGACATCGGTGGCGGCCTGGGACGGCGTCTCGCCGCTCCCCCTGCGGGGCGAGGGGCTGCCGGACCGGGCGGAGCGGCCGGGTGCACGGCTGGCGCTGCTCGCGGCACGCGCCCCGTACCGGATCACGGACGAGGAGGTGGCGGCCTGGCTGGCGCCACCGTTCACCGATCACTGCCTGGTTCATCTGATCGCGTTCGGCGCGATCTGCGCCGTCGAGCGCATCGAGGCCGGCCTGACCGCACGGACCGAGGAGCACGCATGACCGTCACCGACGCCTGGAACGGACAGCTCGGCCGGCACTGGGCCGACCACCCCGACCGCTACAACTCCATGGTGGCCCGCTTCGACGAGCCGCTGTTCGACGCCGCGGCGATCGGCACGGAGGACCGGGTGCTCGACATCGGCTGCGGCAGCGGATTCACGACCCGGACCGCGGCGCGGCGCGCCCCACATGGCCGGGTCACCGGCGTCGACGTCTCCGTGCCGCTCCTCGAGCGCGCCAGGGCCGGCACGGACGCCGGAGAGTATCCCTCCGTCTCCTACGAGTTGGGGGACGCACAGGTCCACCCCCTCGAGCCGGCCGGCTATGACGTGGCGATCAGCCGGGGCGGCGTGATGTTCTTCGCTGACCACGTCGCGGCGTTCACCAATATCGCGCGCGCCCTGCGCCCCGGCGGCCGGCTGGCGTTCATCTGCCCGCAGCCCCCGTCGCCGGACGGCGAGGAGCGCAAGGCGCTCGGGCTGCTGGCTTCCCTGCTGGGACAGGAGCACGCGGTGGAGAACGCCGTGGCGGTGGCCATGGCCTCGCTCTCGGACCCGGAGCGTGTCCGGAAGGTGCTGGGCGCGGCGGGTTTCGAGGAGATCGGCATCGTCCCGGTGACGGCCACGACCTGCTGGGGGCGGGACGCGGCGGACGCGGTGGACTTCTTCGTCTCCCGTACGCCGGGTCTCACCGCCTCCGGCGCCACCCGTGCCTCGATGATGGACGCCCTGCTGCCGTACGAGACCGCGGAGGGCGTGCTGCTGACGGCGGGGGTGTGGGTGGTCGGCGCCCGCCTGCCGCTCTGACCGGCGGTGTGTCAGGAGCCCGCTGAGGCCGGCGGCCGGTGCTCGTACCACCGCTGGTCGGCCTCCAGCTGGGCCGCCAGGGAGATCAGCAACTCCTCGCTGCGGGACGGGCCGAGCAACTGGGCACCGACGGGAAGTCCGTCGGCCGTGAACCCGGCCGGGACATTGATGCCGGGCCAGCCCAGCACGTTCCACGGCCAGGCGTACGGGCACGCCTCGGTGATCGCCACATCGGTACGCCAGGCGCTCAGGCCGTCGAATGCGCCGATCCGGGGCGGGGGCGCGGCGGTCGTCGGGGTCAGCAGCACGTCGTACCCGGCCCCGGCCGGGAAGGTCCGGAAGAGCCTGCCGATCCTGCGGTGCTGGCGCACCTCCCGTGCCCTGGCCGCTCGCACCACCCGGCCGCCGAGCCGGGTGCCGGTGCGCAGGGCGCTGCGGGTGCGCGGGTCGAGGAGGGCCGGTTCGGGGTGCAGCGCGGCGAGTTCGGCGATCCCGGCGGTGGCGCGGGGCACGAAGCCGAGGCCGATCAGCCCGTAGCGCGGCCTGGCCTCCTCGACATGGTGGCCGAGCCGGGCAAGGGCCTCGGCGAGCGCGGTGACGGCCCGTCGTACGGCCGGGTGGGGGGCCGAGCCGGTGAGGGTGAGCGGGGGCCGCCAGGCGAGGGCGATCCGCAGCCTGCCCGGGTCGCGCCCCGCGGCGGCCGAGGCGGCGACGGGCGGCGGCCGGTGCAGGTCGTCGGGGTGCGCTCCGGCTACGGCGTCGAGCAGCAGTGCGGCATCGGCGACGGTCCGGGCCAGCGGTCCGTTGACGGTGAGACCCTGGAAGGCGTCGTGGTGCGGGTGCACGGAGATCCGGCCGCGCTGCGGCTTGATACCGATGAGATGGGTCCATGCGGCGGGGATCCGGACGGACCCGGCACCGTCCGAACCGAGCGCGGCGGGCACCAGCCCGGCGGCGACGGCCGCCGCCGAACCTCCGGACGAACCCCCCGGGGTGTGCCCGGTGTGCCAAGGGTTGCGGGTGGCGCCGAAGGCGGGCCCCTCGGTGAAGGGCCACTGGCCGAGCTCGCAGGAGTTGGTCTTCCCGACGATCACGGCCCCGGCGGCGCGCAGCCGGCGCACGACCTCGCTGTCCTCGGCGGCCGCGGGCAGCTCGCCGCGACAGCCGAAGTGGGTGGGCATCCCCGCGATGTCGGTGTCGTCCTTGACCGCGACCGGCACCCCGAGCAACGGCAGCCGCTCACCGGCGGCGAGCCGCCGGTCGGCTTCCGCGGCCTCGGCCAGCGCGGACGTGGCACGAAGATGACGGAACGCGTTGAGAGTGCTCTGGCTCGCTTCGATCCGTGCGAGGGCGGCGGACACCTGCTGTGTCGAGGTCGTGCGGCCATCCGCCAACGCCCGTGCGGTGTCGGCCAGTCCGGTCGAATCGGTCGGCTCGGTGAGTTCCACGGCTTCTGCTGAGGACACGGGGTGCCCGCCTCCCGGATATCGGTGCGTGCCCGCACCTGACGGCCCGTACAGACTTACTGGAGGGTAACGAGTGGGGGCGGTCCGCTCAACCGATCCACGCGGAGTACGGGGCGCGAAGCTGAGTGTCAGTGCCGGTTGCTACGTTCTCCCACAACGGGCCGCGGAGGCGCGAGCAACACACAACGGGGCAGGTGGGGCCAGTGAGAACAGTCGTCGAGAGGGCGTTCCGCGGAGAGTTCGAGACGCACCTGACGCTACGGCCCGATGCCCACGCCGTCAGCGGCCCGCGCCTGGAGCGCTGGGCCGATCAGCACGGCCTGAAGCTCACCCGCATCGTCCTGGACCGCGGTGCCGTGCGTGACCAGCCCATGCTGACCGAGCGGGGCCGGGGCACCCTCGCCGAGCAGCGGGCCGCCGCCCGGCTCCGGTCCGCCGAACTGCGAGCAGCGGGCTTCTCCGTCGTACGGGTGAAGATCGAAGCCGCTCCGTGGAACGAGGACATACCGCGGACGGCGGACGAGGCCGACGGGCTGTCGCCGGTCTGCCACTTCGAACACCACATCAAGCTGCTGCTGTCGGGTGAGCAGGAGGTGGCCTCGGCGCGGGACGTGGCCGAGCGGCACAGCGCGCATCTCTCCCGTAACGCCCGCCGCGCCGCCCGGAACGGGCGCCATGAACGGTTCGTCACCCAGCGCTGCCGCGGGGTCGGCCGCCCGGAGGCCCGCGCGCGGCTCGACGGCCTCCTCGGTGCGCTGGCCGCCGCCGGCCTCGAAATGGCGGAGGTCGAGGAGGAGTTCGTGGTGCACGACGACCATCCGGCGGTGGACGCGGGCTGGATCGACGAACAAGCCGAGCGACCGGCCGAGGAACGAGGCGAGCGGTGGACCGAGGTGACCGTATGAGCGCGGCGGACCGGCCGTTCCCCGGCGAGCCGACATTCGGCGACCCCTCGCTCGCACCGCGCTGGCGGACCGCCCGGCGCTCCGTTCAGGACCATCTGCTCCGGGTGATCACCGGTTCGTCGTGGGGCGACGGTCTGATCCTGCGCGGCAGCCTGCCCCTCCAGGCCTGGGTGGGCGCTGCCGCCCGGGAACCGGGCGATCTGGACTGGATCGTGCTGGAGCCCTCGGCGGAGGACTTCGTCGACCGCCTCGACCCCTTTCCGTACGTCGACGGGATCGACGTCGTCCAGCAGTGGCCCGAAGCCGCGGACGGCGCAGCCGCCTCCGAGCTGTGGGCGGACGGGGACTGCCATGCCACCGGCGGGGCCCGGCCCGCGGTCGCACCCGACGGACTGCACTGGCTCGACTCCGACGCTCTGGAGCCGAGTCCCGACCCTCAGGGCGAGGTCGCCGCAGCGCTCGAGGCAGGTCCGCCACCGCCCGAGGGCATCCGGATCGATCCGCGCGCGGTGACGTCGGACGGCGAATGGATGTACCGGACGTACGAGACGCCCGGCGTGCGCGTCCTCGTCCCATGGCAGGCGGACGGGCTGCCGCCGGGTGAACTGCGGATGGACTTCGCCCAGGACGAGCGGCTTCCCGAAGCCCCGGTGTGGACGGCCTGCCCGCGTATCGACGGAGGGCCGCCCGTACCGGTGCGCACGGCGAGTCAGGGGCTCTCGCTCGCCTGGAAGCTGTTGTGGCTCTCCGAGGACCAGGAGGCCGAGGGGCGTTCGGCAGCCAAGGATCTCTACGACGCTGTGCTGCTGGCGGAGCACCCGCGGACCAGGTTGTCGCCGCGGCTGCTGCGCACGGTACTCGGCCCGCACGCGGCCGGCTTCGACCCGGAGTCGGTACTGGGCTGGCTGGTGGACTGGTCGGCGTTCCACGCGGAACACCGGTGGGTGGACGGCGATCCGGACGCGCTGCGGACGCGGCTGGCCGGTGCACTCGCCGTGCTCCTGGACCGGGCTCCGGAGCGCTGATGCCCCGGTCGACGGGTCGGGGACCGTCTCGGTGCCGGTACGTACGACGGCGCGCGACATCGGCCACCACAGGTACCGGACCCGCCTCGTGCCGCACCCGCCCTACGGCTGCACGCTGATCTCCCCGATCCCGGTGCCGAGGCCGGCGCAGTGCGCGGTGGACTGGCCGGACCGGTCCAGGTTGAGGGTGACGTGTTCACCGTCCACGTCCGGCGACCAGCCGCAGACCAGGTGCACCCAGAAGGTCTGCGCCGTGCTGCCGTTGTTCCGGCACAGCGCGTATCCCGTGCAGTCGTCAATCTCGTGCTTACCGGTCTCGCAGGACAGACCCGGCGGCGTCGCCATGGGCGTGACGGCGGTGGCCGAGCTCGCGGGTACCGCGAGGGCGACGGTCGCCCCCGCTACCACGGCGCTCCGCAGCACGGCCCTGGACACACTCCCCATGCACATGGACATCGACATGAACGGGTTCATGTTGCGTATTTCCCCTTCACGGTCACGAACTCGGTGCCCCGGCACCGTCCCCCACCGTCCGTGACCAAAAGCGAGGCAGGACCTCACCCTGTGTACGCGGGAGAGGGTCCCGAGCCGAAATCGCGGCCGGTCCCGCCGCGGCGTACGCTCAAAAAGTCGGACTGCGGACCGAACGGTCCGACAGCCCCTGCCGAGGGAGGCGACGTGACCGGCCCACACATCGGCATGCGCGTGACCGCCTGGGCGGCGACCGTCGCGCTCGGTCTCACGAGCGGCGCCGTGATCGGCGCAGGTACGGCGCTGGCGGACGACCCCATCGACAAGCTCTCCGCCCGGCAGATCGCCGACCGCTCCAGTGACGCCCTGCGGGACGCGCGTTCCATGCACCTCAGCACCCGTAGCACGCCGGCCGACGGCAGTGCGCCGACGACTCTGGATCTCATCGTGGACCGGGCCGGCAACTGCACGGGGTCGGTGGGCCTCGGCGGGAAGCAGGGGTCCGTGCGGATCGTGAAGCGGGGCGACACGGTCTGGGTCAGACCGGATGCCCAATTCTGGAAGAGCCGGGACTCACGCGTCGGCTCCGCCCTCGCCTCGATTCTTGCCGGGCGCTACATGAAGGGCTCGGCCTCGGACCCGCGGCTGAGTGGCCTGTCGAGCGCCTGCGACCTGGCCACGTTCCAGAAGGTGGTCAGCGACAACGCGAAAAGCGACAAGGGGACGCTGACGAAGGGCAAGAAGACCACGCTCGCGGGGGCTCCGGTCGTCCCGCTAGTCCGGACATGGCACGGTCAAAAGGTGACGATGTACGTCGCGGCCACGGGCAAGCCCTATCCGCTGAGGATCGATGCGACGGGCGGCTCGCCGAAGGCGGACGCGACCGTGGGCTTCTCCGCCTTCGACAAGCCGGTGCCCACGAGCACGCCGCCGCCGGACCAGACCGTCGACATCAACGCGCAGGAGATCCAGGCGACCTGACGGCCGGCCTGCCGCTGAGCAGCGCGTACAGCACCAGCGAGGAGGCCAGGCCGACCGCCCAGCCGCAGTCCGCGAGCGGCTTCCCGCCGATCGCGAGGATGCCGCCGACGGCGAAGGTCACGACGGCGCGCCGAACCACGCACGTGCCCCGCTCGTTTGACCTGCCCCTAGAGCCTCGCCGCCTTCGCGCGTCAGCGCCCGTAGACGTGGGCGCGTACTAGCGGGTCGTGCTCCAGGATGAAGTCGGATACCTCCCAGTACTCCGACAACCTCGGGTACTGGCGAGCAGCATCACGATCGAGCTTGGTGCCGAACAGTGGACCGTCGGGGTGCGCGAGCCCGGCAGTCACCAAGGTCGAAGCCGGGGTGTTCTGCCCAGCCACTGCTGGACGCAGGCCAGCGCCGCGAGCTACGGCGCCTGGAACGCAGGCCGGCAGGACCAGGGCGCGTGGAGCGCATACGGGTTCGACTGGTCCACCGATTACTGCACGACGTCGCCGGACAACCCGCTGGGCTTCCCTTTCAAGAACGCCTGCGCGCGCCATGACTTCGGTTACCGCAACTACAGGGCGGCGGGCACGTTCCCCGCGAACAAGGACCGGCTGGACAACGCCTTCTACACCGATCTCAAGCGCGTCTGTGCCGGTTACTCCGGGGTTTCCGCGACGTCGTGCAACGCCACGGCGTGGACCTGCTACCAGGCGGTCTCCCTGCTGGGTAAGTCCGCGGTGGTCGACAGTAACGCTGTTGCCTGAACGGGGAATTGTCCCGCGTCAAGACCAGGCCGGGGAATCACTCGGTGACTCCCCGCCCTCCGGCCGGCCACTGCGCCACCCCCGAGGCACAGTGGCCGGCTCCTCTGCCGTACGAGCGAGCCGCGCCGGGGCCACGGCCGCCGCCCCTTCGAGGGCACCCGCCGCATCCTGGTCGCCATTCCGACTGACCGCCCTGCCCCTCGACCACGGCCCCCTGCCCCTCCTGCCCGGGGAAGGAACAGGGGGCCATGTCACGCCCGGAGGTAGGCGAGGGCGGCCAGCACGCGCCGGTTCCCTTCTGCGCCGACGGGCAGGTCGAGCTTGGTGAAGATGTTTCCGACGTGCTTGTTCACGGCGGCCTCGCTGATGAACAGCTCCGCCGCGAGGCTGGCGTTGTTCAACGACGGCGCCACCGTCACCCTGAAGGTCAGCGCGGTGCTGCCCGACGACCCGGCCCGCGGCGACTTCGTCATCGCCCGCGACCTGGTCCGCGCCCACGACCCGGCCGCCCTGACCGACGACATCTTCGTCCCGGCCGGCACCAAGGCCACCGCCACCGTGCCCGGCACCGCCACCCACGACGCCCTGCAGTACGCCCTGGACGACTACAACACCGACGCCAAGCTCACCGACAGCCTGGCCACCATGCTCATCGTGATCTCGGTCGGCTACAGCGTGATCGCGGTCGCCAACAGCATGGCGATGGCCGCCCACGGCCGCCGCCGCGACTACGCGGTGATGAAGTCCGCCGGCGGCACCGTCCGCCAGCTCCTGCGCCTGGCCGCGGGCGAGACCGCACTCCTGGTCGTCATCGGCGCCGGCCTGGGTGTTCTGGTCACACTGCCCCCGCTGGCCGGAATGGCCTCGGGCCTGTCCCAGGCCACCTCCGCCGATGTGGGCCTGCACCTGAGCACCCCCGCGATCGTCACCGCGATCCTCGGCACTCTTCTGGCCGCCGTCGCCGCCGGGGTGCTGGTCACCTCCAGGACCCTCCGCAAGCAGACCGCCTAGGAACCACACGACCGGACCGTTCGGGAACGACATGAGGGAGACCGCTTGGGAAGCGCAGG
Source organism: Streptomyces sp. NPDC005262 (assembly GCF_042872425.1). Classification (NCBI taxonomy): domain Bacteria; kingdom Bacillati; phylum Actinomycetota; class Actinomycetes; order Kitasatosporales; family Streptomycetaceae; genus Streptomyces; species Streptomyces sp. NPDC005262. Next base: position 307,495 of record NZ_JBIAKK010000006.1, on the reverse strand, counting down.
GGACAACCGCTGACAGCGGGTGAGGGACACACGAGGGCGGCCCCGGGGACAACACCCCCCGGGGCCGCCCTCGCGTGTCCCCGCGGACAACCAGACCGCAAGGCACCCACCCCGCTCCGTGCCCCGCCCCCGGTCCGAGCCCGGATCCGCCCCGGACAGCCCCCTCGGAAACCGGACACACCGCCTCCACGCCCCGCCACTTATGGAGCGCGGATAGCGCCACTGACTGTGCTGGCCGGCGCAAGCGCGATGGGAGGCGATGACAGTGACCGTTCCGGAACTGCGTACGCAGTCACGGTGGCTCAGGCCGTTCAACCGGGTGGCCCGGCCCCGGTGCAGGCTGGTGTGCGCCCCGCACGCTGGGGGCCCCGCGCACGCGTACCGGACCTGGCCCAGCGGGCTGCGGGCCGACGCCGAGTTGCCACGCCGTGCAGGTGACGACCAAGGCACACGTGCCGATCGCGCAGCTGGTGCGCGACAAGATCCTCGAGTGACGTTTGCTGCACGCCTTCCTCCTCCGACCCCGGTGTCACTGCAGCAAGACCGGCTCTCCCCTGCCGCAGGAGATCACCCCGGCTCCTCGCCCTGCGGATGGCGTGCACGCCCCCGCCTCGCGGCGCCGCGAGGCGGGGCGGGGCTTCGGGCTCTCAGCGTCTGGTGCGTTCGCCGAGGTTGAGGAGGGTGTAGAGGAGGAGGGAGGAGGCGAGGCCGATGGCCCAGCCGTAGTCGGCGAGGGGTTTGAGGACGGGAATGAGGCCGTCGGTGGGGAAGGGGCCCTGTGCGGTGCCGTTGGCGTCGACAGTGGAGTAGGAGCCGCCGATCGCGAGGATGCCGCCGATGGCGAAGGCCACGACGGCGCGCCAGTTCCAGCCCTGCGTGTACCAGTAGCGGCCGCCGGGGCGGTAGAGGTCGGCGAGGTCGAGGACGGTGCGGCGGACGATCCAGTAGTCGGCGATCAGGATGCCCGCGACCGTACCGAGCAGACCCCCGACCAGGCCGAGCCAGGTGAAGATGTACAGCTCGGGGGTCTCGGTGAGCTTCCACGGCATGATCAGGACACCGACGACCCCGGTGATCAGCGCGCCCGTACGGAAGTTGATGAGCTTGGGGGCGAGGTTGGCCAGGTCGTACGCGGGTGAGACCACGTTCGCCGCGATGTTGACGGAGATCGTCGCGATCAGCACCGTCACGAGCGCGTAGAGCAGACCGAAGACGTTGTCGGTCCTGGCGACGAGCTGGACCGGGTCCCAGATCGCCTCGCCGTACACGGCCTGCGAGCCGGAGGTGACGAGGACCGAGAGGAGCGCGAAGAGGGTCATCGTGGTCGGCAGGCCCAGCGACTGGCCCCAGACCTGGGCGCGTTGGCCGGCGCCGAAGCGGGTGAAGTCGGGAATGTTGAGCGAGAGGGTGGCCCAGAAGGCGATCATGCCCATCAGGGACGGGAAGAAGACCGGCCAGAAGTCCGCACCCCAGCCGAGCTTCGACGGCTGGTCGAGCAGCGGGCCGAAGCCACCGGCCTTGACGGCGACCCAGATCAGCAGCACCACGGCGCCGACGATGACGAACGGCGCCGCCCAGTTCTCGAACCGGCGCAGGGTGTCCATCCCCCGGTAGATGATGGCGAGTTCGATCACCCAGAAGAGGCCGAAGCAGAGCCAGAGCGTCCAGGGCTGACCGCCCATCTCGGAGGCACTCGCCCAGCCGCCGAAGATCTTCCCGAGCAGGGTGAAGATGCCGACGCCGCCGATCCAGGTCTGGATGCCGAACCAGGCGCAGGCCACCGCGGCCCGGATCAGCGCGGGCAGATTGGCGCCACGCAGGCCGAAGGAGGCGCGGGCCAGCACGGGGAACGGGATGCCGTACTTGGGTCCGGCGTGGCCGGTGAGCAGCATCGGTCCGAGCACGATCAGGTTGGCCAGCGCGATGGTGAAGACGGCCTGCTTCCAGTCCATGCCGAGGGCGACGAGGCCGGAGGCGAGCAGCCAGGACGGGATGTTGTGGGCCATCCCGACCCAGAGCGCGGCGAAGTTGTACGTCGTCCAGTTGCGCCGTGCCAGGGGAACGGGCAGCAGGTCGTCGTTGATGAAGCGGTTGTCGGCGGGGACGGCGCCGGGTGCGAGTTCCACGCGTCCTGACAGGCCGGCTATCAGGTCCTGCGATGGGGGTGGCGGAGTCGGCGGGGTGGGTGGGGCTGTCGATGCCATGGCGGCTGGACCCTTCGCTCGGGAGCGGTGCCGTGCGGGGCTGTGGGGAGCGGGGCTGTGGGGGCGCCAGGGTGTGGCGGCGCGGGGGATACGGAGAGCCGGGTCAGGACAGTGCGGGGATGATCTCGGAGCCGTACGCGTCGATCGTCGCTTCGCGCGCGTCGTGCATGTTGTAGACCGCGAACTGGTCCACGCCCAGGTCGCGCAGTGCCTGAAGCTTCTCGATGTGCGCCTCGGCGGGCCCCAGCAGGCAGAACCGGTCGACGATCTCGTCCGGCACGAAGACGGTGTCCGGGTTGCCGGCGCGGCCGTGGTGGCTGTAGTCGTAACCGGACCGCCCGGCGATGTACTCGGTGAGGGCATCCGGGACCAGTCCGGAGTGTTCGCCGTACCGGGACACCAGGTCCGCGACATGATTGCCGACCATCCCGCCGAACCAGCGGCACTGCTCCCGGGCATGGTCGAGGTCGTTGCCGACATAGGCGGGGGCGGCGACGCAGATGGTCACGGCTTCCGGGTCGCGGCCCGCCTCCGCCGCCGCGTCCCGTACCGCCTTGATCATCCACTCGGTGAGGTACGGGTCGGCGAGCTGGAGGATGAATCCGTCGGCCTTCTGCCCGGCGAGGGCGAGCGCCTTTGGACCGTACGCGGCCATCCAGACGGGCAGTTTGCTGTCCTTGATCCACGGGATCTGGACGCTCTGCCCGTCGACGGTCGCCTCCCGGCCCTCGGCGAGGTCGCGGATGGCGTCGATGGCCTCGCCGAGGCGGGCCAGGGTGTTGGGCTTGCGTCCCGCGACCCGCATCGCCGAGTCGCCCCGGCCGATGCCGCAGACCGTGCGGTTGCCGTACATGTCGTTGAGGGTGGCGAAGGTGGAGGCGGTCACCTCCCAGGTGCGGGTGCCCGGGTTGGTGACCATGGGCCCGACGACGAGGCGTTCGGTGTGCTCGAGGATGCGGCTGTAGATGACGAACGGTTCCTGCCAGAGCACCGCCGAGTCGAAGGTCCACCCGTAGCGGAACCCGTTGCGCTCGGCGCGGCGCATCAGGCCGACGACGGCGGAGGCGGGCGGGTCGGTCTGGAGGACGAGTCCGAAGTCCATGACAGGTGCTCCTAGTGCAGATACTGGCTGGTGGCGCGAGGGGTGTACATGCCGTGGCCGGCGCGACCGGTGAACTTCCGCTGGTCGATGACGACTTCGCCGCGCGAGAGGACGGTGTCGACCTGCCCGGTGAGCCGCTTCCCCTCGTACGCCGAGTAGTCGACGTTCATGTGATGGGTCTCGGCGGAGATGGTCTGCTCGGCGTGCGGGTCGTAGATGACGACGTCGGCGTCGGCGCCCGGGGCGATGGTGCCCTTCTTCGGGTAGAGACCGAACATCCGGGCCGGGGAGGCGCAGGCGATCTCGATCCAGCGGCGGCGGGAGATGCGGCCCTCCACGACCGCCTGGTGCAACAGGTCCATCCGGTTCTCCACACCGGGCATCCCGTTCGGGATCTTCGAGAAGTCGCCGCGGCCCATCTCCTTCTGGCCGGAGAAGCAGAACGGGCAGTGGTCGGTGGAGACGACCTGGAGTTCGTTGTTCCGCAGACCCCGCCAGAGCGCCTCCTGGTGCTCCTTGGGCCGCAGCGGGGTGGAGCAGACGTACTTGGCGCCTTCGAAGTCCGGCTCGGCGAGGTTGTCGGTGGAGAGGAAGAGGTACTGCGGACACGTCTCGCCGAAGACCGGAAGTCCCTTGTGGCGGGCGGCCGCCAGTTCGGCGACGGCCTCGTCGGCGGAGACATGCACGACGTACAGCGGGGATCCCGCGACGCGGGCGAGCTGGATGGCGCGGTGCGTGGCCTCCGCCTCCAGCGCCACCTTGCGGACGTCGCCGTGGTGGCGCGGGTCGGTGCGGCCCGCGGCCAGCGCCTGCTCGACGAGGACGTCGATCGCGATGCCGTTCTCGGCATGCATCATGATCAGCCCGCCGTTGCCGGCCGCCCGTTGCATGGCCCGCAGGATCTGGCCGTCGTCGCTGTAGAAGACACCGGGGTAGGCCATGAACAGCTTGAAGGAGGTGACGCCCTCCGAGACCAGCAGGTCCATCTCCTTCAGAGAGGACTCGTTCACATCGGAGAGGATCATGTGGAAGGCGTAGTCGACGGCGCACTTGCCGTCGGCCTTCGCGTACCAGGCGTCGAGCCCCTCACGGACCGCGCGCCCCACGGACTGGATGGCGAAGTCAATGATCGTGGTGGTGCCGCCCCAGGCGGCCGCCCTCGTCCCCGTCTCGAAGGTGTCGGCCGCGTAGGTGCCGCCGAACGGCATCTCCATGTGCGTATGCGCGTCGACACCGCCGGGGATGACGTACTTGCCGGTGGCGTCGATGGTCCGGTCGGCGGTCCAGCTCTCGGCCGCGTCGGTGCCGTGCGCGGCGATTGCGGCGATGCGGCCGCCCTCGATGAGTACGTCTGCATGGAGTTCGTCGGACGCGGTGACGACGAGGCCGCCGTGGATGACGGTGCGGCTCATGTACCCCTCCTCACTGTGGCGGAATGGGTCTACGCACGTAGACAAAGTGCGTGGTGAAGAACGTAGAAGTGGGTTACCCACTGTGGCAATACCACTGCGGCCAACCGATGAAGACGTTTCTGTTTCCGGGCATGGCGTACACCGTCGGCCCAAAGCCGACGCCGCGTCTCGTCGTATGCATCGGGGCGTCGACATGGCAGCAGGGGAGCCGTCCGGCGCGACGGTCCGGGTCCGGGCGAACGAATCCGCCGCACCCCGCGGTGCGAGGCGCGCCGGGGCAGCACGACCGGAGGAGGACGGCGTCCCGGCCTCGCCCCGTGCTCCGAAACGGATCCATCGCCTCGGCCGCGGCGTGCGGCCCCGGAGGACGCCGGATTCGGGCGTCCCCCTTCGGGGCCGTCCGGCGGATCGGGGCCGGGCACCCACCCGTTGGCTCGGGGCGGCACCTCACCCCACCGCGTGCAGTGCGTCGGCGAGGATCCTCGCGCCCTCCTCCGCCTCGGCGATGGACAGCGACAGGGGCGGGGCGATCCGCAGCACGCTGGTGTTGTGCCCGCCGCCCTTGCCGATGAGCAGCCCGCCCTCGCGGGCCGCTTCGAGTACGGCGGTCGCCGCCTCCGGGTTCGCCTCGTCGGTGCCGGGCTTCACCAGCTCGATGCCGATCATCAGACCCCGGCCGCGCACTTCGCGTACGCACTCCACTCCGGCGCCGATCGCCCGCAGCCGCTCGATGAGCAGTCCGCCGACCCGTCGCGCGTTGCGCTGAAGGTCGTGTTCCAGGAGGTACGAGAGGTTGGCCAGGCCGGCCGCCATGGTGACCGGAGAGCCGCCGAACGTCGAAATGGAGTTGGCGTCCAGGCAGTTCATGACCTCGGCACGGGCCACGACACCGCCGATCGACATGCCGTTGCCGATGCCCTTGGCGAAGGTGAGCATGTCCGGCGGGCCGTTCCGGTCATGCGCCTGCCAGCCCCAGAAGTGTTCGCCGGTACGGCCCCAGCCGGTCTGCACCTCGTCGGAGATCCACAGGATGCCGTGCCGGCTGAGCACTTCACGGAACGCCGCGAACAGGCCGTCGGGCGGGGAGGTGAATCCACCGACGCCCTGGATGGGTTCGGCGATCAGCGCGGCGGCGCCGCGGGTGTGCCCGAGCAGATCCTCCAGATCGGCCACGCACGCCTTGATGAACTGTGCGTCGCTGAGTTCCGCGTACGGCCCCCGGGTGCGGACGCCACCGTGGACGTACAGCGTCTGCAGCGGGGACAGACTCGTGGGCGACCAGGCCTTGTTGCCGGTGATGGAAACGGCCGAGAACGACCTGCCGTGGTAGCTGTTGCGCATCGCGAGGATCTGGTTCGAGCTGCGGTACGTGGTGGCGAGCAGCAGCGCGGTGTCGTTGGCCTCGGTGCCGGAGGTGGTGAAGAAGACCCGAGCGTCCGGGATGCCGGAGAGCGTGGCGATGCGCTCGGCGAGTTCGACCATCGGCCGGTTGAGGTAGAGCGTCGAGGAGTGGATCAGCCGCCCGGCCTGCTCGCTGACCGCCTTGGTCACTTCGGGCAGGGCGTGTGCGGTCATCGTGGTGAGGATGCCGCCGAAGAAGTCGAGGTAGCGGTTGCCGTCGGCGTCCCAGACATGGCGGCCCTCGCCGTGGGTGAGCTCCAGGGGGTGCCGGTAGTAGAGCGCGAGCCAGTCGGGGCTGACGGCGAGATGGCGGTGGTGGAGACTGCTCACGGCTCCACCAGTCCTTCGTACGCGTCGGGGCGGCGGTCCCGGTAGAACGCCCACTGCCGGCGCACCTCCTCGATGAGACCGAAGTCGAGGTCACGGACGAGGAGTTCCTCCTCCTTGTCGCTGGCGACCTCCCCGACGAACTGGCCGCGCGGGTCGACGAAGTAGCTGGTGCCGTAGAAGTCGTTGTCGCCGTACTCCTCCTGACCGACGCGGTTGATCGCGGCGATGAAGTATTCGTTGGCGACGGCGGAGGCAGGCTGTTCCAGCTGCCAGAGGTAGCTGGACAGGCCCCGCGAGGTCGCTGACGGGTTGTAAACCAACTGGGCTCCGTTGAGACCGAGTTGGCGCCACCCTTCAGGGAAGTGCCGGTCGTAGCAGATATAGACGCCGACCTTGCCGACGGCGGTGTCGAAGACCGGCCAGCCGACGTTGCCGGGCTTGAAGTAGTACTTCTCCCAGAATCCCTTGACCTGCGGAATGTGGTGCTTGCGGTACTTGCCGAGATACGAGCCGTCGGCGTCGATCACGGCGGCGGTGTTGAAATAGAAGCCGGACTGCTCGATCTCGAACACCGGCACCACGATCACCATGCCCGTCTCACGGGCGAGCTCCTGCATCCGCCGGACGGTCGGCCCGTCCGGGACGGCCTCGGCCCAGCGGTAGTGCTCGGGCTCCTGCACCTGGCAGAAGTAGGGGGCGTTGAACACCTCCTGGAAGCCGATGATCTTCGCACCCTGCCGGGCGGCCTCGCGAGCATGCTCCTCATGCTTGGCGATCATGGATTCGGTGTCGCCGGTCCAGGTCGCCTGGACGAGTGCGGCGCGTACGACGTGGGACATGAGCTGCTCCTTCGACGCGGCGTCAGAGAGCCTCTACGCGTTTTCTACGCACGTAGACTCGGTGCATAGGAGGAGAACGTAAGCCCCGCCACACGGTGGGGCAAGACCATCGCCGTGAACCGGCTGAGTCGATCATGTTTCATACCCGTGCGGTCCACACTCCCGCTCACCTCGCACCCCGGGTGCGTTCTCAGGCCTCACAGGTAGCACCGCGCCGTCACCCCGCGTCCGGACCCCGTGACACGACCTCGTGACACGACCTCGTTCGGACTGCGCCCTCACCGGATGCTCCCAGGGGTGTCCGCGATGCCCGCGACGCGCAGGGCGTGCACCACGTCCCACTCCCGCTCAGGTGACACCGCACGGGCCGCGGACAGGAGTTGCGGAACGAGTCGGCGCGGATCTCCCGCCGCGATCAGTGCCGCATCCTCCGGGGTGCGGACGCGGACGAAGGCGCCCATCAGCGCCTGTGCCTCCGGTTCGAGACCAGCCCGGTCCATTGCCAGCACCGCGTCGGCGATCTCCGCCGCGGGCCGCGCCACCCCTTGGCGCAGCAGCTGTCCGCAGTCGTCGGTGCGGCCCGCCGCGGCCAGTGCACCGGCCGCGGCGGCCAGCTCGACCGGCGGCAGCGAGGACACCTCCCACAGCAGCGTCGCCCAGTCGGCCGCCAGACCCGACCGGTGCAGTTCCACGGCGAGCAGGGGCAGCCGGTCGGCAGGCCAGCCGGCTGCCTCGCACAGCACCCCGTGAGCCTCGCCGCTGCGGCCCTGCGTACGGAGCCGGACGAGCAGGTCCACGGCCTCGGTGGCAGCGCGTTGCGCGACGGGGTCCGCGGCGGACCGGGCCGCCCCACGCCCCCGGGCGTCGGTCTCCGCCGCGGTGGGGGCGCCGCCGAAGCGGGCGCCGCGCGGGACGGCGGCGTTCGTCGGCGGGACGGGGAGCACAGGGACGGCGAAGGGGGCGCCGGTGTCGTCGTCCACCTCGAGTCCGGCGAAGCGGGCGCCGCGCGGCTTCTTGCGCTTGGGGGAAGGCGGTTGGGGCCGCCCGGGGGCGGAGGACGAGGGTGCGGCGGCAGCGGGCTTCCGGTCGGCAGGGGCCGGCTCGCTTCCGGCTGCGGGGCCGGGTGCGGTGCGGGGGCCGGGCATCCGTGGCCTTGCGAGGTCGGCACGGGACTCCTCCTCCGCCCGGAACCACCCTTGGGGCGCGGTCACGGACGACAGCCGCTTGCGCAGTTCCGTGCAGCGGGCCGAGGCGCGCGCGTGGTCGTCCTCGGCCCATGCCAGCGTGTCCGGGTCCGGCGGTTGTGCACCGTTGTCCACCCCGGCCGCGCGCACCCGCTGGGCGGCGTACGCCTGCTCGCGGAGCATCAGCTCCAACCGCTCGACGAGTGCCTGCCGCCCGCCCGGCCGCCGGTCGTGGGCGGCGGCCGATGCGGAGTACAGCGCGGCGGCGCGTACCGACTCACGCGCCGCGAACGTGGCGCCACGCTCGTCGGCCAGGTCCTGCAGCAGCGACTCCACCACGTCCCACGGCGGAATCTCCGCACCGTCGAGGCAGGCCCGCATGCCGGCGGGATCGCGTCGGCAGAACACCCCGTACCACCCGCGCCCCGGGTCGAGCAGGGCCGTGAGGTTGCGCAGGTACTGCGCGAACTCGGCTACTTCACCAGCAAGTTGATGCACCGTCATCGTCGCCCTCACCCACCGTCGACTGGAGCACTCCAGTCCGCAGGCATTCGACCGCAGGCGTGTTACGGGACGGCTACGCGCACTTTTCGGCGAGGGTGCGGCAGGCGCAACGCCGCGCCCCGCACGCCCCCCGCGGCAGGCCGGGTCAGAAGGTGACGGCGATCCCGGTGTGCGGGCGCTTGCCGAGCCTGACAACGGTCGCCGGCCAGTCGACCAGCCGGAACTTCCAGGTGTACTTGCGGGCGAGCAACCGGCGCACCGCACGGGTCCCCGACTCGTCGAGCAGCCGCGCCGTTCCCTCGGCACTCGGCGCGCCCTCCGCGATCCGGCCGCGCACGTCGCAGACGGTGACGACGACCCGGCTGTCGTTGCGCAGCCGTTTCACCTTCCACGAGTCGGCGCGGGTCCAGATGAACAGCTCCTCGCCGTCGGCCGCCGCCCACACGGGCGTGGCAACGGTGCTGCCGTCCTTCCGGTACGTGGTCAGGCTGACGTACTCGCTGCGGGCGAAGTCCTGCAGAGTCCGGGAAGTCACGGCGGTGACCCTACGCGCCCGGCACCGGGTACGCACCTCCCCGTGGGTACCGACTCGTTCGACGGCGCGGGCGGCGGGCGGACGGCCTCGCTGCCGTACCGCGGTCAGCCGGCCAGGGGGACGGCCACGTCCGGTTCCGGGGCGCAGCGGATCAACAGCTCGTCCATGGAGAGGCCGAGCGCCCCGGCCAGTGCCGCGACGGTGAAGAACGCAGGGGTCGGGGCGCGCCCCGTCTCGATCTTGCGCAGCGTCTCGGCGGAGATGCCGGCGCTCGCTGCGATCTCGACCATGCTGCGGGCGCCTCGCGCCTCGCGGAGCAGTCGGCCGAGCCGCTCGCCGCGCAGGCGTTCTTCCGGGGTCAGAGGCGTTCGTACCATGCCGACAGTCTAATACTGCCGTTATTCTCATACCGCCGTTATTCTCATACCGCTTCCACCGGTATAGTAATTGGCATGGTTGAGCTCAAGACGGATACATCCATGGAGGCCATGCGCGAGGCGGGCCGCGTCGTGGCCCAGTTGCTGGCGGCCGTACGGGAGGCGGCGGCGGTCGGTGTGTCGCTGCGCGAGCTCGACGAGGTGGCGCGCGAAGTGCTGCGCGCAGCGGGCGCCGGTTCGCCGTTCCTGAACTACAGGCCCCATTTCGCTCCCACCCCGTTCCCCGCCGTGATCTGCGCGTCCGTGAACGACGCGATCGTGCACGGCATCCCGTCCGAACAGCGGCTGCGCGACGGCGATCTGGTGAGCATCGACGCGGGCGCGACAGTCGGCGGCTGGGTCGGCGACTCGGCGATCAGCTTCACCGTCGGCCGTGCCCGGCCCGCCGACACCCGACTGGTCGACACGGCCTTCCAGGCGCTGGAGGCGGGGATCGCGGCGGCAGTAGTCGGCAACCGGATCGGGGACATCGCGCATGCGATCGGCACGGTCTGCCGGAAGGCCGGATACGGCATCCCGGAAGGCTTCGGCGGCCATGGTGTCGGCCGGTCCATGCACGAGGACCCGGCCGTCCCCAACGAGGGACGGCCGGGTCGCGGCATGCCGCTGCGGCACGGGATGGTGCTGGCGATCGAGCCGATGCTGATCGGCAGCGGCCGGGACGCGTTCCATCCCGACGGGGACGGCTGGACGCTGCGCACGTCCGACGGCAGCCGGGCTGCGCACGCCGAGCACACGGTGGCGATCACGGACGCGGGACCCCGCATCCTCACCGCACTCTGACACCACCGGACGACGCACCATGAACCGGCCCCGGAGACCCGGCTATTGACGTACCGTCATGGCTTCCCGGCCGGCTTCACCACCATCGCCGAACCACCGCCGCGCCGGACCTTCTCCGCCGCGGCGAGCCACCGCCCGTCCGGCAGCCGCTGCACACCTGTGGCCGCCCCGATCTCGGGGTTGAGCTTGAAGGCATGGCCCAGGGACTCCAGCCGGCTCCGCAGCGGACTGTCCCACAGCCCCGGTTCGAGCTCCGTCGTCGGCGAGTTGCGCTGGCTGGCGCGTGGCGCCGCGATCGCGTCGACCAGCGGAAGGCCCCGGTCGACCGTACCGATGAGCGACTGGAGCACGGTGGTGATGATCGTGGCACCGCCCGGTGATCCCAGGGCCAGCATCGGCTGCCCGTGCTTCAGCACGATCGTCGGCGAGATCGACGACCGGGGCCGCTTGCCCGGACCCGGCAGATTCGGGTCGTGCACCGCCGGGTCGGCGGGGGCGAACGAGAAGTCCGTCAGCTCGTTGTTGAGCAGATAGCCGCGCCCCGGCACGGTGAGGGCACTGCCGCCGGTCTGCTCGATGGTCAGGGTGTACGCGACGACGTTGCCCCACTTGTCCGCGGCCGTCAGATGCGTGGTGTTCTCCCCTTCGTACGTCGTCGGGGCAGCTGTTCCACGGTTCGCGCAGGCGGCCGGGTGGCGCGGGTCGCCGGGGGCGAGCGGACTGGTCAGCACCGCGTCGTCCTTGATGAGGCACTCCCGCGAGTCGGCATACCGTTGACTGAGCAGGCCGCGTGTCGGTACGTCCTCGAACGCCGGGTCGCCGACCCACCGCCCGCGGTCGGCGAAAGCGATCCGGCTCGCCTCGATGTAGCGGTGCAGATACTGCGCCTCGGTCGCCCGCGAAAGGTCCGTGGACTCAAGGATGTTGAGGGCCTCACCCACACTCGTACCGCCGGACGAGGACGGCGCCATGCCGTACACGTCGAGGCCGCGGTAGCCGACCTTCGTCGGCGCCTGCCGCACTGCCCGGTAGGACCGCAGGTCCCTCGCTGTGAGGTCGCCGGGACGCACCACCCGGGTCGCCTCCGGGGCGACGGGCGGGTTGCGCACGGTACGTACGACGTCGTCCGCCAGGTCGCCCCGGTACAGCTCGTCGATGCCCTCGCGGCCGACCTTCTCGTACGTACGGGCAAGATCCGGGTTCTTGAAGACGGAGCCGACCACCGGCGGCTGCCCGCCCGGCAGGAAGAGCTTCGCGGTGGCCGGGAAGTCGGCGAACCTGGCCTGGTTCCCCTCCGTCTGCGAACGGAACGTGGAGTCGACGACGAAGCCGTCCCGGGCGAGGCGTTCGGCCGGCCTCAGCAGCCGGCCCAGCGACCTGCTGCCCCACGCGTCGAGGGCGGTGCCCCAGGTGGCCGGGGTGCCGGGCGTGCCCACGCTCAGACCGCTGGTGACGGCGTCCGCGAAGGCGAGGGGCTTCCCGTCCTCCAGGAAGAGCGAGGAGTCCGCGCTGCGCGGGGCGGTCTCCCGGCCGTCGATGGTCTCCACGGTGTGCTTCTTGGCGTTGTAGTAGACGAAGTAGCCGCCACCGCCGATGCCCGCCGAGTACGGCTCGGTCACGCCGAGCGCGGCCGCGGTCGCCACGGCGGCGTCGACGGCGTTGCCGCCCTCCTGGAGCACCTCGATCCCGGCGGCCGTCGCGTCCGCGTCGACGCTGGCGACCGCGCCGCCGTATCCGACCGCGACGGGGGACTTGGGCGGTGGGACGGCCGATGGCGACGAAGAGGACGGTGCGGCCGCGCCGACCGTGACAACAGCGGCGAGCACACTTAAGAACGACACATTCCGTGCGACTGAACGTCGCATGCGCACCTCCAGTGAAGGATCGTCCGCGCAGGGTAACGCCGCCTCACCTGTCCCGTCAGGGCCCCCGTGAACATGGTCCGGATGACCGCTAACATGCCCGCCCATGACTGACGACGTACGCAACATCGTGCTGGGCGTGATAGCCGCCGGCATCAGCGCCGCCCTCGGCTGGGCGGCTCGCACCTATCTCTGGCGCCGCAAGCTCCGTCGCAAGCAGGCGTTCTTCGGGCTGCCCGGAAACTCCGAGTGCCTGCTCGTCGTCAACCGCGACGCGGGCGGGGACGGCGCCGTGCACCGCCACGACGTCTTCGCCCTGCTCGAACTCTCGGCGCTGATCAAGGACTGTTCGGCACACGCCCAGATCGTGTCCCACGACACCGCCCAGCAGGGCTTCGGCGAGCGCACCGAGTTCTGCGTGGGCGGCCCGGTCTCCAACCGCCGGATGGCCGCCCATCTGCATTCCCTGCTGCCCGGCGTGAAGGTGAACACCGAGCCGGACCCGGGCCCGGACCGTGGAGCCTTCCAGATCGGAACGGAGCGCTACAGGGCGGAGAAGGGCATCACCGAGCACGTTCTGCTCGCCAGGCTCACGGCCGGTCAGGACGCCCGCCCGGTCTTCCTGTTCTGCGGACAACAGGCGATCACCAACCAGGCGGCCTCCCGCTATCTGGCCCGCAACTACGAGAAACTGTCCCGCAAGCACGGCAACAACACGTTCTGCCTGCTGCTCAAGGTGGTCAACTCGCAGGCGTACGGCCCCGATGTGGTGGAGGTGGTCGCCGATGTGACGCGGGCCGCACAGACACCCGTACCCGCACAGCGCACTTCGCACCGCGCGTCGAGCTGATCCGCCCGCGGGCCCGGGCCGCGCCCGTCCGGCCGCCCCCGCTTCCGCACCCTTGCGCGGGGGTGGCCCGGCGATCAGACGGAGCAGCGGGCCGGCCCGATGGTTCCATCGGTTCCGAGCACCGTCACCGTCATGCCCTGCTGGGCGCCACGCTCGTACGCGACGGTGCAGATCAGCTGCTGCCGGGCGAGTTCGGAAAGCTGGTTGACGGCGGAAGCGAGCCGGACCCGTACCCCCTCCTTGCCCGTCGTCACGGTCACCCGGTCACTGATCATGGGGAGTTCGGTTCGCAGGCCGGCCCTCCTCTCCGCCGGTGAAGGACCGTTGAACAGCATGGAGAGCTGCTTGCCGCGGCTCGGCCCGTCATCCCCTGTTCCCGAGGACGCGTTGGCCGACGGCGTGTCGACCCGCCGTATGACGGGGAGCAGTCCGCCCGGGGACGACGGCGAGATGAAGTACAGCACCGTGCTCTGCCGGGCGGCCGGGGCGGCCACCTCCACGGTTGCCGCGTCGCCGACCTCGACCACGTCCGTGGACCGGATGCCGCACCCGGTTGCCAGCAGCACGAAGGGCAGCAGAGTGCCGAGGACCCGCCCTCGCCTCATGCCCCCTCCAGCGGAAGCTCGACCGTGAACACAGCACCGCCGCCCGGCCTGTTGGCGCCGTCGACGGTGCCGCCGTGCAACCTTACGTTCTCCTGCGTGATAGCCAGTCCGAGCCCGCTGCCCGCCGACCGGGTCCGCGCCTCGTCGGCCTTGTAGAACCGGTCGAAGATGTGCGGCAGAACGGCCGGGTCGATCCCTGGGCCGCTGTCCTCGACCTCCGTCACCAGCCAGTCCTTCCCGTCCCGCCGCTCGGTCCGCAGCCGTACCCGGACGGGCTCCGCGCCGTGCCGCAGGGCGTTGCCGACCAGGTTGGCGACGATCACATCGAAGCGGGGCGGGTCGAGCACCCCCCTCACCCCGCCCGGGAGTTCGGTGGCGACCTGCCCCTCCCAGCGTCTGGCCTGCAGCGTCTTGCGGATCGTCTCGCCGACGTCGACCTCGTCGAGATGCAGGCCCGCCGCCTTCGCGTCGAAGCGGGAGATCTCCATCAGGTCCTCGACGAGTGTGGCCAGCTTCCCCGTCTCCGCACTGATCAGCCGGACGGCCGCCGCGGTGTCGGCGTTCAGATGGGCGGCATCCTCGTCGAGGACTTCGGTGACGGCAAGCATCCCCGCGAGCGGGGTTCGCAGCTCGTGCGAGACGTCGGAGGCGAAGCGCCGGGCCCGTGCCTCCGCCCGTTGGAGCTCCTCCACGGACTGCTGGAGCTTGGTGGACGACTCGTTGAACGTCCATGCCAGTTCGGCGAGTTCGTCGGAACCCTTCACCTCGATACGGGTGTCGAGCTCGCCACGTCCGATCCCGGCGGCGGCCCGGCGCAGGTCACGGACCGGGCGCAGCACACTGCGGGCGGCCAGCAGGGCCGGCACCAGCGCGATGAGAAGGGCGGGCAGGGCGCCGTCGCGGGCCGCGGTGACCATGGCGTTGACATTGGCCTCCTCGGGGTGGAGCGGCATCACCGCGAACACGACGAGCCCGGTGCGCTGCGGGCCGTAGCCCCGGTCGAACATGGCCGGCATCCCGATCGTCAGCCAGGGCTCACCGTTCTTGACGACCCGCTGGAACGAGGCGTGCTCGTCGGTGCGGGCAGCGGCACGAAGTTCGGGTGTGATCACGTTCGAGGTGGACCGGTCCGACGACGAGACCCGCAGGTCCGCATATTCGGCGAAGACGAACCAGGTGTGCGGCTTGCCTTCCCGGGCGAGGGTCTGGCACACCTGCTGCAGCTGGGCCGCGTCCAGCGGGAGACTCACCGGCTGCGCGGTGACCCGGTCGCGGAACTGGGCGACCGCGGTGTCCTGTGTCTGCTGAAGGATCGCCGACCGGGCCTCGCGGTAGGTCAGTGTCGCAGTGGTGATCGCGCTGATCGCCGCGACCAGAAGAAACGCCGATATGAGACGGGTCCGCAGACCGAACCGGGCGCCGAGAAGCTTCATACGAGCGGTCCGAACCGGTAGCCGAAACCGCGGACGGTCTGGATGTACCGGGGACTGCCCGCCACATCCTCGATCTTCTGCCGCAATCGCCGTACACATGCGTCGACCAGGCGCGCGTCGCCGTGATAGCTGTGCTCCCAGACGTACTCGAGCAGCTGCTGCCTGCTGAAGACCTGCTCGGGAGAGGCCGAAAGATGCAGCAGCAGCTTCAGTTCGGACGGGGCGAGCAGGATCCGCTCCCCCGCCTTGGCGACGGACAGCCCGGCGCGGTCCACGGCCAGTTCGCCGTAGAACTCGATACCGCTGCGCCCGGCGGGTTCGGCGAGCCGTCGCAGCACCGCCCGGATCCTGGCCTCGATCACTTCGGTTCGGGCCGGCTTGACGATGTAGTCGTCCGCGCCGGCCTCCAGCCCGACGACCACGTCGAAGTCGTCTCCGCGGGCGGTCAGCATGATGATCGGCAGCTGGCTGGACTCCCGTATCCGACGGCAGACCTGGACGCCGTTCATGCCGGGCAGCATCAGGTCGAGGAGGACGAGATCGGGCCGGAAATCCGCCAGCGCACCGAGTCCCGCCTCCCCTGTCTCCACGGCCCGGAGCTCATGCCCGCGCCTTCGCAGCCCGAGCTCGACCCCTTCGCGTACGGAGGGGTCGTCTTCGATCAAGAGAACACGCGGCATGGCACCAGTATCCCAACAATCGCTTTCGAGCCGACCGGCGCAGCCGAGCCGTCCGGCATCATCAAGGACAGAACGGCCACCGGCCGGCCCAGGCTCCCGCTAACGCCGCAGCCGGCCCCGTCCCGCAGCCAGCACGGCACTGACCTCGGCGAGCCGCAGCGGCCGGGCCAGCGCCCCGACCACCCCCAGAAGCACCATCACCCCCGCCGCCGCCGCCACCACGTCCCCGGACCCGTCGCATGCGCGGGCCACCCCGTAACCGAGCGCCCCAGCGGGCACGCACCCCACCACCAGCCGCACGTGCGCCCACAGCCCTGACGACCGCCACAGCGCAGGCCGCCGCTCGCCGGATCCGCCCGACACCCTGCGATGCAGTACATACCCGGTCACCGCGAACCCCGCGAACAGCGCCACCGAATACGCCGCGGCCATCCCCGTCACCGCCCACCGCGCGGGCAGCAGCAGATACGCGACACCGGACAGCCCCGCGTTGAACCCCGCGATCACCAGGTTCAGCAGGAACGGCGTACGGGTGTCGCCCATCGCGTAGAACCCCCGGGACAGCACGTACTGCCCGGAGAACGCGATCAGTCCCGGCGCGAACGCCATCATCATCCCCGCCATCACCGTGATGTCCGCGGCACCGGTACGTCCGTAGCCGAACACGGCTCCCATCACCCACGGCGCGAGCGCGAACAGCGCACCCGCTGCGGGCACCACCACCGCGGCCGTCGTCCGCAGCGCGTACGAGACATCGCGACGCACCCCGGCGAGATCGCCCTCGGCCGCCGCCCGGCTCATCCGCGGCATCAGTGCCGTGACCAGCGAGACGGTCACGATGCCCTGCGGCACCACCCACAGCTGGTAGGCGTAGCTGTACGCGGTATAGCCCACGCCGCCTGCCACGCCCTGCTCCACGGCGTGCTGCCCGGTGAGGGTGGAGAGCCGGGTCACCACCCAGTAGGCGACCTGGTTCGTCAGTACCAGCATCACGAGCCAGCCGGCCGATCGCAGCGGCCGGGTGAGTCCGCTCCCCCGCCAGTCGAACCGGGGCCTCCAGCGGAACTTCGCGGCCCGCAGCGCGGGCACCAGGGCCAGCGTCTGCACGGCGATCCCGGCCGTCGTCCCCCACCCCAGCAACTGGGCATGCGCGGAGGTCAGCGTGGTGTCGGAGCCTGCCGCGACGCCCAGATACAGCCCGAACACGGCAATGATCACAAGGTTGTTGAGGACCGGGGTCCACATCATCGCGCCGAACCGGTTACGGGAATTCAGCACTTGACCGAGGAGCGTGAACAGCCCGTAGAAGAGGATCTGCGGCAGGCAGTAGCGGGCCAGCGCGATCGTGAGCTGCGCCCGCTCACCCGAGTAGGGGGTGTAGACAGCGACGATCAGCGGCGCGCCGGCGACAGCGAGCCCGGTGAGGGCGACGAGGCCGACCGCACAGGCGGTGAGCAGCCGGTCGGTGTACGCGGCGCCGCCGTCGGCGTGTTCCCTGGCGGCCCGGATCAGCTCGGGGACGAACACCGCGTTGAGGGCGCCGCCGATGAGGAGCATGTAGAGGATGTTGGGGACGGTGTTGGCGACCGCGTACCCGTCGGCCTGGAGTCCGGTGCCGAGCGCGGCGACGACGACCGCCGAGCGTATGAAGCCGGTGACCCGCGAGACGACGGAGCCGGCCGCCATGACGGCGCCACTGCGCAACACCGAGCCCGGGCTCTCGGACGCCTTGTCGTGCACATCGTGTGCGGCCCCGCCGGCCGCCTCGGTGGCGGTCACCGTCGTGCCAGGTAGGCATGGAACGCGCGGTACAGCGCGTTGTTGGCGGTTCCGCCCACCGATGTCTCCCACTCTCCGAGGGTCTCGACGACCTGTCCGCCGGTGCCGAGCTTCCAGCGCAGCAGTCCGAAGGGGCGGTCGTCGGGGTCGAGGGTGGAGGGTACCCCGCGCATGTCGTAGACCTCGGCGCCCAGGTCCAGCGCATCGCGCATCATCCGCCACTGGAGGGCGTTGCTGGGGCGGACCTCGCGACGGTGGTCGGCGGACGCTCCGGTCTGGTACCAGACCCGCCGTCCGGTGGAGATCATGGTGTGCGCGGCGAGGATCTCACCCTCGTGAACGGCGAGGTAGAGCTGCATCCGGCCGGGCTCCTCGGCGTTGAGTACCGCGTACTGCTGCTGGTAGTACGCGAGGGAGCGGCCGAGCCGGAATCCGTCGCGCTCCTCGGTGATCCGCAGCAGCCGGTGGAAGGCCGGCAGTTCGGCCGCCCCGCCGACGACGATCCGGACGCCGCACTTGTCCGCCTTGCGGATGTTGCGGCGCCACTCCTGGTTGAGCCCCGCCCACAGGTCGTCGGGGGTGCGTCCGGCGAGCGGCACCTGGAAGACGTAGCGCGGCTGGGCGTCCGCGTCATCGCCCGCGTCGCCGTCCCCGCCGCAACGCTGCCAGCCACGCGCCCGGAGCCGTTCGGCGACAGCCGTGCCGAGCGGGTCCACCTCGGTGGCCAGCACATCGCGAACCTTTCGGCTGGGCCCGGTGGCGGCCTTGAGCCGGGCGGTGTCCCAGCGGCGGTACGCCGGCGAGGGGCCGATCCGTACGGCGAAGGCGCCCGCCTTGCGCAGATGGGCCATCAAGGGTTGCAGCCAGCGGTCGATCTCGGGATCGGCCCAGTCGGCCACCGGGCCTTCCGGCAGATAGGCGAAGTATTTGCGGGTACCGGGGAATTGCCGGTAGAGCACCAGAGCACTGCCGTGCAATTCACCGCTGTCGCCGTGCCATCCGACCATTTCCGATTTCCATTGGTCCTTCACCCCGGCCCAGGACGGATACTGCAGAAAACTCGCCGCGGCACGCGCGGTCACACAGGCCAGGTGCTCCGCAGCGGTGAGACTGCGTATCCGTAGGCCCCGTTCGCCTCTGCGGTCACCGGTCGCGAGCAGCGCTGACATGTCCGTGGCCCTCCCCTGTTCCCGCCCGGCCGATCGGCTCGGCGGCCTGCACAGGATGCTCACAGCGGACCGTGACGGATCCGCGCGGCGCATGTGACCGGACGATGACCGTTGCGCTGCGGTCCTTGTCATACAAGGGAATCCACGGCTTTCCGGGGAATTACCGAACCTAAGGTCTGCTGCATGCCTCTCCGTCGAAGAGAAGCGCGTCCCTGGAGGTTTTTCCGTTGATCTCTGCACACCGGCACGTACACCGCACCACGTCACTCGCCCGCCCGGCCCGGCTGGCCCTGATCGCCGGCACGGCGGTTCTCGGTACCGCCCTGACCGCCTGCTCCGGAGGCGCCGCCGCATCGGACTCGAAGCCCGGCCGGGGAGCCGGAAGCGCCGAGGCCCCGGACACCACGATCACGGTGAACCTCCAGGGCACGAAGGCCGCCGCGGGCAAGCCGGTGACGGTGACGCTGGCCGACGGGAAGCTGAAGACGGTGAAGGTGACCGCCGCCCAGGGTGACGCGCTCAGCGGCCGGATATCCGGCGACGGCCGGACCTGGACGTCGGACCGGGTCGCCGCTCCCGGAACCGAGTACAGCGTCGAGGCCACGGACACCCGGGGCGGCACCGACCGCGCGGGGTTCTCGACCGCCGCGGCCGACAAGGTCAACAAGCTGACGCTCGCCCCCGGCAAGAACACCACGGTCGGCATCGCCCAGCCGCTGTCGATCGTCTTCGACAACCCGGTGAAGGACAAGGCCGCGGTCGAGAGGGGGCTGAAGGTCACCACCTCGAACAACACCGAGGGCTCCTGGGGCTGGCTCCAGGACTACTCCGGCAAGGACAGGGTCGACTGGCGGCCCAAGGAGTACTGGAAGTCCGGGACGCGTGTCACGCTCGACGCGGATCTCAACGGCATCGACTCCGGGCCGGCCGGCGGCTGGTTCGTACGCGACTACGCGACGACGTTCACGATTGGCCGCAACCAGGTGGTCAAGGTCGATCTCGACCGGCACCGGCTGGCGCTGCGCCGGGACGGACAGACGATCATGGACGTGCCCATGTCCGCGGGCACCCCGGGCGGGGACAAGGCGTCCTGGCGGGGCACGGCCGTCCTGATGTCGAAGGAAGGCACGATCAACATGCGCTCCGAGACGGTCGGCCTGGGCGACGCGTACGACAAGATGGTCGACTCGTCGATGCGGCTGACCTGGTCGGGGATGTACGCCCATGCCGCGCCGTGGAACGCCGCGTACTTCGGGGTCGCCAACCACAGTTCCGGCTGTGTGGGGATGAGCGACGCGAACGCCGCGGAGCTGTACCGGAAGGCCCAGGTCGGCGACCCGTTCGAGATCACCGGCGCGGACGCCAAGGGCACGGTCGCGGAGGGCAACGGCTATGGGGCGTGGAATGTGTCCTGGTCCGACTGGCAGGCGAAGAGCGCCCTCGACTGATCCGCGAGTCCGCGACACCTCTGGGTCCCCCGCCGTCCTGACCTCGCATCACCGCTGACACCGCGTCCAACAATCGTTACGCTCACGAAACTTACCGGGGAGTTACCAACGGTAAATGGTCAGGGTTACCGTCGGGTCACTTTGCACCGACTCGCGTGAGGAGTGACCCGTGGGACGTCCGTACCCAGCTCTGCGCACCACCGCATCCATCGGAACCGCCGCCGTCCTGATCGCCGGAGCCACCCTCGTCGCGGCTCCGGCGGCCGTCGCCCGGCCCGTCGCCGCACCCGCGACGGCGTCGGCCCCGAGCCTGAAGTTCTACGACATCCCCGGCTCCGGCGGGATCACACTCAAGGGCAATGTCTTCACCCCCGCCGGCGCGGAGCCGGGCGACAGGCACCCGCTGATCGTGCTGCCCTCCAGCTGGGCGACACCGCAGATCGAGTATCTCGCGCAGGCACAGCAATTGGCCGACTCCGGCTATGTGGTGGTCAGTTACACCTCACGTGGCTTCTGGCTCTCCGGCGGGAGGATCGAAGTCGCCGGGCCGCCGGACATCGCCGATGTCTCCGCCGTCATCGACTGGGCCCTCGCCCACACCCCTGCCGACCCGCAGCGCATCGGCATGGGCGGCGTGTCGTACGGAGCGGGCATCAGCCTGCTCGCCGCAGGCCACGACAAGCGGATCAAGGCCGTGGTCGCGCTGAGCGGTTGGGCCGACCTCATCGACTCCATCTACAGCGGCCGTACCCAGCACCTTCAGGCCGCCGCCCTGCTCGGCGGGGCCGGCCTGCTCACCGGTCGCCCGAGCGACGAACTGAACACGACGCTCGCCGACTTCCTGGGGTCCGACCTGGCCAAGGAACCGGACATGATCGCCTGGGGGAAGAAGCGCTCCCCCGTCACGTATCTGGACGGGATCAACGCCAACGGCGCCGCCGTCATGATGGGCAACGCGTGGGGCGACACCATCTTCCCACCCAATCAGTACGCCTCGTTCTACGAGAAGCTCAACGGCCCCAAGCGCCTGGAGTTCCGCCCCGGCGACCACGCCACCGCCGAAGCCACCGGTCTGCTCGGCCTGCCCAACGACACCTGGACCGACGCCCACCGCTGGTTCGACCGCTACCTCAAGGGCGAGCGCAACGGCATCGATCAGGAACAGCCGGTCCAGCTCAAGTCCCGTACGGACAGCGGCTACGAGGGCTACCCGGACTGGAAGTCGGTCGGTGCCGACCGGAGGCGGATCGCGCTGAGCGGTACGAAGAAGATCTACACGAACGTCGACTCGGGCGCCGATGGCGGCATCGTGATGCTGTCGAACGCCCTCGACCAGTTCGTGAAGCTGCCTCCGATCGCCTCGATTCCCCTGCTGCCACGCACCTTCGCGGGTGTCTGGCAGTCCGAGCGATACGGCTCGGCACAGCACATCCGCGGCACCGCGAAGCTCCACACCACGGTCACCGGCAACAAGGAGAGCGGCACCCTCGTCGCCTATCTCTACGACGAAGGGCCGCTCGGCCTCGGCAAGCTGGTCAGTAACGCCCCCTATACCTTCCACGGACAGACGCCGGGGCGGCCGTTCGGCGTGGACCTGGAGTTGTTCTCCACGGCCTACGACCTTCCGGCCGGTCACCGACTTGCCCTGGTCGTCGACACGGTCGACCCGCTCTATATCGAGCACAACCCGGCCGGCTCACAGCTGACCTTCTCCTCGCCGGACACGGACCCCTCGTACCTGTCCGTTCCGTTGCGCGAGAAGTGATCACCGGCTGCTGCCGGGCGGGCACCGCTCCTCCAGACCGCTGTACGGCCGGTCTCGGCTACTGCACTCCCGGCAGCAGCGTTTCTGGTTCGGCCGGTGCGACTTCCACCGCCTTGGTCTTCGGGTTGCGCCGCTCCCGCCTGGCCACCCAGGTGGCGAGCCAGGAGAGCAGCATGCACATCCCGATGTAGATCGGCGAGATCACCATCACCACGGGGATGAAGGGAAGATCGTAGTCGAGGTTGGACGCGATGAGTTTGCCGGCGTGGAGGAACTCCTCGTACGTGATCAAGAATCCGAGCGAGGTGTCCTTCAGCGCCACCACCAGCTGGCTGATGATGGCGGGCAGCATGGCGCGCACCGCCTGCGGTGCCAGCACGAAGGTCATCACCTGCGTCTTGCGCATGCCGAGGGCGTACGCGGCCTCGCGCTGGCCACGGTCCACCGAGTTGATGCCGGTGCGGAACACCTCGGCGAGCACCGAGCCGTTGTACAGCGTCAGTCCGGCGACCAGCGCGGGCAGCGGCTGCACCTTGAGCGCCACGAAGATGAAGAAGATCATCACCAGAACGGGCATGGCCCGGAAGAACTCGACGAGGAGCGTGGCGAGCCAGCGCACCGGCCGGTGTTCGGAGAGCCGCCCGACGGCCAGGACAGCCCCTAGTGCCAGCGAGAGCACCGCGGCGTACGCGAACGCCTTCAGCGTGTTGCCGAGACCGCGCAGCAGCAGTTCCTGGATGCCCTTGTACACGAAGGGTGTCCACTTGGCGCTGGTGAACTGCTCGGTGGCGAAGAGCAGATAGATGACCCAGCCGACCAGGGCGAGAATCACGACCGTGGCGACGATCCCGTACACCCGGTGGCGTTTGCGCGTGACCGGACCCGGGATGTCGTAGAGCGCGGTGACTTCGGGGGCGTGGGTGGTCATCGGGCGACTCCCCAGCGCTTCTCCATCACATTGAAGAGCGCACTGATGGACAGAGTGATGATCAGGTAGCCGACGGCGATCCAGACGAAGGTCCAGATGATGTTGTAGCCCAGCTCGTTGAGTGTCTTGTAGGTGCCGAGCAGTTCGATGACGCTGAACGCGCCGGCGATCGCAGAGTTCTTGGCGAGGGCGATGAGCGTCGAGCCGACCGGCGGGATCACCGAGCGGAACGCCTGCGGCAGCACCACGGAGCCCAGCGTCTGCCCGAAGGTCATACCGAGGCTGCGGGCGGCTTCGCCCTGCCCCCGTGGCACGGTGTTGATGCCGGAGCGCAGCGCCTCGCAGATGAACGCGGAGGTGTAGCAGCCGAGCGCGAGGACCGCGAAGACCTTGAACGGCAGGACCAGGCCGAAGCGCGGCAGGCCGAGGAGTACCGCGAAGAAGAGCAGCGTCAGCGGGGTGTTGCGGAGCACCATCACCCAGACGGTGCCGAACACCCGGAGCGAGCCGACGGGCGCCACCCGGAACGAGGCCATCACGAAGCCGAGCACCAGCGCCAGGATCGAGGCGAAGACGGTGAGTTCGAGGGTGCCGAGGAAGCCTTCGGCGTAGGTCGAGAAGTTCTCTGTCAGTACGTCCACGGTGTGGCCCGTCCCCTCAGGTCGCCGGGTAGCGGTCGATGGGCGGCGGAGTCGGTGCGGGCACTCCGGAGAGGCCGAGGGTGGCCTCGAACGCCTTCTTCCAGTTGCCGTTCTTCTCGTTGGCCTCAAGGGCGTCGTTGAGCGCGAACCGCAGGGCGTTGTCGCTGCGCGGTACCCCGATGCCGTACGGCTCCTCGGAGAACGGCTTGCCGACCACCTTCAGCTCCTTGGGTGCCTTGGCGGCGAAGCCCAGCAGGATGGCGTCGTCGGTGGTGACGGCGTCGACCTGGTAGGTCAGCAGGTTGTCGACACAGATCGAGTACGTGTCGTAGGAGACCAGGATCGCCTTCGGGTAGTCGGCCGCGATCCGCTGGTACGGGGTCGATCCGGCCGCCGAGCAGACCGTTCTGCCGGCCAGGTCCTGCGGTCCGTTGATGTCGTGCTCGTCCGTGCGGACGAGCAGCGACTGCCCGGCCATGAAGTACGGCCCGGCGAAGCCGACGAGCTTCTTGCGCATCTCGTTGATGGTGTAGGTGCCGACGTAGTAGTCGATCTGACCGTTCTGCAGCGCCGTCTCGCGGTTGGCCGAGGCGATCGTCCTGAAGCGGATCGTCTTCGGGTCGAAGCCGAGCGAGGCGGCCATCATTTTGGCGATCTCGATGTCGAAACCGGAGTAGAGGCCGGTGGCCGGGTCCTTCTCCCCCAGGTACGGCTGGTCCTCCTTGGCCCCGACCCTGAGGTAGCCACGCTTCTTCGCCTTCGTCCATGTTTTCGACTCGGGCAGCCGGAAGCTGGTGTCGACCTTGTACACGGGCAGCTGCGCGACCTTCGGCCCCTTCACCGGAGGGCTGCCCTCCTTGCCGCAGCCGACCGCAAGGACGGCCAGCAGGAGCCCCGCGCAGGCGGCCAGAACTTTTCTCGTACGCAACTGGGGCCTCCCGTCAGTGCTTGAGGATCTTGGACAGGAAGTCCTTGGCACGGTCGCTCTCCGGGGCGGTGAAGAACGCCTCCGGGGTGCGGTCCTCGACGATGCGGCCGTCCGCCATGAAGACCACGCGGTTGGCGGCGGATCTGGCGAACCCCATCTCGTGCGTGACGACGACCATGGTCATGCCATCCCTGGCGAGCTGCTGCATGACCTCGAGCACCTCGTTGATCATCTCCGGGTCGAGCGCCGAGGTCGGCTCGTCGAAGAGGAGGGCCTTGGGGTCCATGGCCAGTGCGCGGGCGATGGCCACCCGCTGCTGCTGACCGCCGGAGAGCTGGGCGGGATACTTGTCGGCCTGCGAGGCGAGCCCGACCCGCTCCAGGAGCTCCCGCGACCGCGCGTCGGCTTCGTCCTTCTTGCGTTTACGGACCTTGAGCTGGGAGAGCGAGACGTTGGCCAGCACGGTCTTGTGTGCGAAGAGATTGAACGACTGGAAGACCATGCCGACTTCGGCGCGCAGCTGCGCGAGCCCCTTCCCTTCCTCCGGGAGGGGTCTGCCGTCGATCGCGATATGACCCGACTCGATCGTCTCGAGCCTGTTGATGGTCCGGCAGAGCGTTGATTTACCGGAGCCGGAGGGGCCGATGACCACCACCACCTCCCCGCGGCCGACGGTGAGATTGATGTCCTGCAGTACGTGCAACGCTCCGTAGTACTTATTGACGTCCCGCAGCTCGATCAACGGATCGACGGCCATACGCTGCCCTACCCACTTATCGCTGTGTCGAGGTCAGCGCAAACTATCCATCGCGATAAGGGACTTCGCTCCCGACACGCATAAATAGGGCATAAGGCGTTTTATTTGGTTTTGGTGATCGATTACCCTTCGGCTGACTCCGCGTACACCTGCGAGAGCTCGGGGCTGCCGGTCATCGCCCAGTCGAGCCCCGCCTCGACGACATCGATCTCCCGCCCGGAGGCGAGCCGCACCACGGGCTGCCCACTCGGCCAGATGTGCCAGGCAGCGCCCGGGACATTGCGCACGAGAACGGTGCCGAGATACAGCCCGGCGTCGTTGCCCAGCCAGGGCAGCTCCTCGGGGTCGTCGCGCCAGCGTGGTGGCAGCTGATCGAGCGCGGTCAAGGAGGCCGGGGTGTCGTCGAGTTCCAGTCCGCGCTGCCCCACTCGGACACGCAGCAGCTCACACTCGGCGAGCAGCTCGGCAACGCCCTCCGGGTCGACCTCGACGGCGGCCGCGAGGCCCGCCCCGCGCGTACCGTCGTGCCGCTTAAGCCAGTTGTCCAAGAAAGGGATGTTCATACCACTCAGGGTCGCATCCCGGCCGGGATACGCACCACAGGGCGCGCGGCCTGTCGTTCGAGGACTGAATCCGGCGCGCACACCCGGCCCGCGCGCCGCCGCACGCGCCATCCGCGCGCCCCGCCCGGCGCTGAACAGGCGGGGCGCGGTCCGCGTCTTCGCAAGCAGCCGGCAAAGGGGACGACGACAGGAACCACCGTAGCGGCGACCGCCGGCAGCGCCGCCCGCCCGGGCTCGGGCCGGGCCGGTTAGGATCCACCCCACGCCTACGCGAACGGGGGACCCGCATGGCCGAGGACCACGACGGCATGGTCGTCTACTGGCGGCCCGGCTGCCCGTACTGCATGAAGCTGCGGCTGCGGCTGCGGTTCAGCCGCCTCACCTACACCGAGGTGAACATCTGGCGGGATCCCGAGGCAGCGGCATTCGTCCGCTCGGTCGCCGACGGGAACGAGACCGTGCCGACGGTGTCCGTGGCCGGCCACTCGATGGTCAACCCGTCCAAGCGGCAGGTGCTGGCCGCCGTCCGGACCCACGCGCCGCACCTGGAGGCGTCGTAGGTCCCCTGGTTCCGATCATGCCGGGTGGCGCGGTCAGGTGCGGGGCGAGGGCGGGCCGCCGACCGTCACCTTCATACCGCCCGGCTCGTCCTCCAGGTCCTTGGCGGCCTCTCTTGTGGCCTCGTCGATATGGGCGTTGAAGATCTCCTCGACGAAGCCGGCCAGGACCTTGTCGTCGATGCCCTTGCACTCCGACGGGGCGGTGCCGTCGGCGGTGTTCTCCACGAACCGCTTCTCCATGACGGCCCTGCAGGCCTT
This sequence comes from Streptomyces sp. NPDC005262, assembly GCF_042872425.1. NCBI lineage: Bacteria > Bacillati > Actinomycetota > Actinomycetes > Kitasatosporales > Streptomycetaceae > Streptomyces > Streptomyces sp. NPDC005262. Next base: position 280,538 of record NZ_JBIAKK010000006.1, on the reverse strand, counting down.
CGGATCGGCCTTGACGGGCTCGTCGCCGCAGCCGGTGAGGACGAGGAGCAGGGCGGAAACGCCGGTGACGGCTGCGGCGGTGCGGGTATGGATGCGCATGGTCCCCCCAGGACTTCGCATGATCAGGGGGCCATTCTGCGCCAGGACCAGGCCGTTCGTCACCGGCCGACGGTTCACAGCTCCAGGTCGACGACCACCGGCGCGTGGTCGGACGCGCCCTTGCCCTTGCGCTCCTCGCGGTCCACGTAGCTGTCCTTGACCGCCACCGTGAACGGGGCGTTGCCGTAGACCAGGTCGATCCGCATCCCCTTGTTCTTCGGGAAGCGCAGCTCGCGGTAGTCCCAGAAGGTGTACGGGCGGTCGTACTTGAGCGGGCGCGGCATGACGTCCGACAGGCCCTCCTGGCGCAGCGCGGCGAGGGCGGCGCGCTCGGCGGGGGTGACGTGGGTGGCACCCACGAACAGGGCCGGGTCCCAGACGTCCTCATCGGTCGGGGCCACGTTGAAATCGCCCAGCACCGCGAACGGCTGCGAACCCGCGGCGTCCGCGGCCACCGCCTTCTGCAGGGCCTCGAACCAGCGCAGCTTGTACGCGTAGTGCGGGTGCTCGATCTCGCGGCCGTTCGGCACGTACACCGACCAGACGCGGACCGGGCCGCAGGTCGCGGAGATGGCCCGGGGCTCCTGCACGCCGTCGTAGTCGGGGCCGTCGGGCAGCCCCATGACGACGTCGGACAGGCCGGCCCGGGAGACCAGCGCGACCCCGTTCCAGCGGCCCGTGGCGTTGACCGCGGACTCGTAGCCGAGCTCGCGCAGAGCCTCCGCCGGGAACTGCTCGGCCGTGCACTTGGTCTCCTGGATGCACAGCACGTCCGTGCCGGTGCTCTCCAGCCAGGCCAGCAGCCGCGGGAGGCGGGCGGTGATCGAATTGACGTTCCACGTGGCGATGCGCATGTACGTAAACCTAGCGGCTCCCACTGACAGTCGAAGGACCGGCGCCGGTCACAGGCCGGTCGAGTCCCCGGGGGTCAGCCGGCCGTGGTCGGCGCCGCCGAGGCTGCCGATCTGCCGGTCGTAGATCGGGCGGGCGAGATCGGTGAGCAGCGCGTCGTGGATGTCGATCGCCCGGCGCGGTTTGACCTCGCGCACGTAGTCGATGACCTCGGAGATCTTGTTCCAGGGGGCCATCACCGGGAGCATCAGCGTGTCGACGGGGTGGTCGGGGACGGTGAGCGCGTCCCCCGGGTGGAAGAGCGAACCGTCCACCAGGAAGCCGATGTTGGTGACCCGCGGGATGTCGGGGTGGATCACCGCGTGCAGTTCGCCGTGCACCTGCACGTCGAATCCCGCGGCCGTGAACGTGTCGCCGTGACCGACGGTGTGCACCCGGCCGGGGAAGGCCGCGGAGAGCTGTTCCGCGACGCTGCGCAGGGTCCAGATCTCCGCGGCCGGGTTCGCCTCCAGACCGGCCCGCAGCCGGCCCTCGTCGAAGTGGTCGGCGTGCTCGTGGGTCACGAGCATCGCGTCGGCACCGAGTGCCGCGTCCTGCTCCGAGAAGCCGCCCGGGTCGATGACGAGCGTGCGCCCGTCTTTCTCCAGCCGGATGCAGGAGTGCGACTTCTTCGTCAGGGTCAGGTGCACAGGGTTCGCAGCGTTCATGGAGCTCATCCTGCTACGGCCGGGGCGTGGTTTCTTCCTGAATCACCGACTGGGCGATGGTGAAGGCTGCGCCCGCGCCCGGTATGCCGCAGTACACGGCGGTCTGCAGCAGCACTTCCTTGATCTCGGCGGGGGTCAGCCCGTTGCGCAGGGCGGCCCGGATGTGCGGGGCGAGGCCCTCCAGATGGCCGGAAGTGACCAGTGCGGTGAGCGTGACGCAGCTGCGGGTACGGCGGTCCAGGCCCTCCCGGGTCCAGGTCTCGCCCCAGGCGTAGCGCGTCACGAGCTCCTGGAACTCGCCGGTGAAGTCGTCGGACGCGGCCATGACCCGGTCGACGTGGGCGTCGCCGAGCACTTCGCGGCGGACCTTCATCCCCGGGTCGTACGGGTCCGGGCGGCCGGAGGCCGCACCGCCGGGCGCGGTCGTGGCGGCGGCGATCTCCGCGATGGGCAGGACGGGGGCGGAGAGTGTGGGGCCGGTGCCCGGTACGGGGATTGCGGCGAGGGTGTCCTGCCAGCTGGTGGAGAAGTGGGTGAGGAGCAGATCGGTGACGGCTCCGGGCTGCTCGACGGGGGCGAGGTGCGAGGCGCCGGGGACGAGGGCGAGCCGGGCGTCAGGGATGCCCGCGACCAGGGTGCGGGCCTCGGCCGGCCCGGTGACATGGTCCTCGGCGCCGACCAGGACGAGGGTCGGGACGCTGATGCGGCCGAGTTCGGGGCGGATGTCGAAGGCGGCGAGTGCTTCGCAGGCCGCGATGTAGCAGCCGGGGTCGGTGGTGCGGACCATCTGGACGGCCCACTCGACGATGGCGGGCTGGGCGGCGGCGAAGCCGGGGGTGAACCACTGGTCCGGTGCGCTGCGGGCCATCGGCTCCAGGCCGTTGGTGCGGACGATCACGCCGCGCTGGCGGAACTCGTCCGCGCTGCCGAACCGGGGCGAGGCGGCGACCAGGGCCAGCGCGGCGACCCGGTGCGGGTGGCGCAGTGCGAGGTCGGCGCCGATCGCGCCGCCGATGGAGCAGCCGGCGTACCCGAAGCGCTGGACCCCGAGGCTGTCGAGGGTGGCCAGCAGCCGGTCGGACAGTTCACCGACGGCGGTGGCGGGGTGGGCCGGGGCACCGCCGTGGCCGGGCAGATCGAAACGGAAGACCCGCCAGTGCTGGGAGAGTTCCGGTATCTGGCGGTCCCACATGTGCCAGGTGGTTCCGAGCGAGGGACCGATGACGAGGACGGGGGCGTCCTGCGGGCCGTCGAACCGGTACTGCAGGGTGTGCATCGGCAGCGCGCGGGAGCCCTGCGGGACCGGCCGTGGCTGGGCGGCGGGCACCGGCTGCGGGGGCATGGGCCGGGCGGGCTGCACCGGCTGTGCGTGCGACGGCTGCAGCGGCACCTGCCCGGTCTGCGCGGCCGATATCGGCGGCACCGGCTGCAGGGTGTGTCCGGGCTGCGCTGCCTGCGGTCCCAGGAACGGCTCCAGCGTCGGCGGGCCCTGGAACTGCTGCGCCACAGGTGCGGACTGCGTGCCCGGGAAGGACTGCGGGGACTGCGGGGTGTTCGTCTCACTCACATCGCTCACTTGCTCCAGGTTAGTGAGCCGTCGGTCGGCCTCCGGTCAGGGGGTCGCCGCAGAGACGACATATACGACAGGAGATGCCGGATCGGTCATGTCGACGGTGATGTCCTGGGTGGGGCGCGGGTCCTTGTTGGTGTGGGTGGTGCCCGCCCAGTCGACGCCCTGGCCGAAGTACCAGCCCGCGATCTTGGTGTCGCGGGCGCCGACGGTGACGTCGCCCTCGGTCAGGGCCGCGCGGCCGGAGCCCAGACGGGACAGGAAGCGGTCGAGACCGGCGGACGACGTACGGAACTGCGCGTACATCCGGCTGGCCTTCCAGTTGTTCGTCTCGTAGTACTGGACGTCCACCGCGTCGCCGGGGATCGGCACCTCGAAGATCCGGCGCTGCATCCGGGACGGCCAGCCCTCGCGGAGCCCCTGCGCGGAGGCCTCGGCCTCCTTGTCCTGCCCGGAGCGGCGGCTCTGGCCGGCGGAGATCAGCAGATAGCCGGCCGGGACGCCGATCAGCAGGACGATGATGGTCGCCGTGATCAGGCGTCGCCGGATCATCCGGCGCCGGCCCTCCGGGGGCCGTCCGCCGCCCTCGTCGGGCGGCGAGGACTGGCGCGGCAGGACGGGATGTTCCGCTGTGGTCATGTTCTGGGGCCCCTAGGAGGTGCGGGTGTTGCGGGTCGACCGGATGGTGCTCGCGGCCTGGTCGTAGATCTGCGCGTACCGCTCGTACCGCTCGACACGACGGCGGTTGGTGCGGCGGAACCGGCGGGCGACCAGCCGGGCCAGGTCCGCGGCGCCGACCATACCTGCCTCCGGGCCCAGCTCCGCCTTCGCGATCCGGGCCTCGGGGCGGTAGCCACGGCCGGTGAGGTGTCGCTTGAAGGCATCCCTGGCGGGACCGATCAGCAGGTCGTCGGCAGCGCTGACACCGCCACCGATGACGAAGCAGGAAGGGTCGAGCGCGGCGGCCAGATTGGCGATGCCGACACCGAGCCACTGGCCGATGTCCTGGAGGAGCTCGATGCACATCGCATCGCCCTCGCGGGCCAGTTCGGTGATGAGCGGCCCGGTGATCTCGGGGATGTTCCCCTTGACCCGCTCGATGATGCCGTGGGCCACGGGCGAGTCGGCGGCGGCCAGTTCCCTGGCCTCGCGGACGAGGGCGTTGCCGGAGCTGTACTGCTCCCAGCAGCCGCGGTTGCCGCACGGACAGCGGTGCCCGCCGGGCACCACCTGCATGTGGCCGAACTCACCGGCGACACCGTACTTGCCGCGCTTGACCTGACCGTCCTCCAGAATCGCGCCGCCGATGCCGGTACCGAGCGTGATCATGACGAGATGGTCCTCGCCGCGGCCCGCGCCGAACCGCCACTCCGCCCACGCCGCGGTGTTCGCGTCGTTGTCCACCATGACGGGGACGACCAGGCGGGAGGCGAGGGCGTCGCGCAGGGGTTCGTCGCGCCAGGCGAGGTGCGGGGCGAACAGCACCTTGGAGCGGTCGGCGTCGACCCAGCCCGCCGCGCCGATACCGACGGCGTGCACGTCGTGCCGGTCGGAGAGGTCGAGGACCAGCTCGACGATGGTGTCCTCGACGACCTTGGGACTCTTGGACTTGTCCGGCGTCTCGGTGCGCAGCTGCTCCAGGATGTTCCCGTCGGCGTCGACGACGCCGGCCATCACCTTCGTACCCCCGATGTCGATGCCGACGGTGGGTACCCGGGGCGCCGTGAGGTGCGAGCGCCGCTCGCGGGTGCCGACGGTCCGCAGGACGGTTGCGCGGGCGGAGCCGCGGTGTGTGAAGTCGCGGTACGTGCTCATCGTCCCTGCATTGTCTGGGGGGACCGGGTGGTGCCAGCTCCCGGCGGCGGGCGGCGCCCGTCGGGCTCGATTCTGCCACTGCCGGAGCGTCGGGGCGGGCGGTCGGGGTCCACGGCGCCCCGTCCGCGCCCTCTCCTACGGGGTGTCGCCGGTGACCGGATGGCCGCCCAGGTGGGTCGGCGAGGGGGCCCGTTCGAGCTCGTGGCTGAGCTCCTCGAGCTCACTGCCACCGGCCATCTGGCGGGTCAGCTCGTCCAGGGTGATGGAGTCCTTGGTGTGGCTGCCTGACATGGCGCCCCGCTTGAGCAGCACGAACCGGTCGCCGACCAGATAAGCGTGGTGCGGGTTGTGCGTGATGAGAACCACGCCGAGCCCGGCGTCCCGGGCGGCCGCCACGTACTTCAGCACGACCCCGGACTGCTTGACGCCGAGCGCCGCGGTGGGCTCGTCCAGGACGAGCACCTTGGCGCCGAAGTAGACGGCCCGCGCGATGGCGACGCACTGGCGTTCGCCGCCGGACAGGGTGCCGATCGGCTGGTCGACGTCGCGCAGGTCGATGCCCATGCGCAGCAGCTCGGAGCGGGTCGTCTCACGCATCGTCCGGACGTCGAGCCGCTTGAACGGGCCGACACCCGTCGTCGGCTCGGAGCCGAGGAAGAAGTTTCGCCAGACCGGCATCAGCGGAACGACGGCCAGGTCCTGGTAGACCGTGGCGATGCCCCGGTCGAGGGCCTCGCGCGGGTTGGCCAGAGCGGTCTCCTCGCCGTCGACGAGGAACCGGCCTGCGTCGTGCCGGTGCAGCCCTGCGATGATCTTGATGAGGGTGGACTTGCCGGCGCCGTTGTCGCCGAGGACGCAGGAGATCTCACCCGCGTGGACCTCCAGCGAGACGTCCTGGAGGGCCTTGATGTTCCCGTAGAACTTGCTGACGTGGTCCAGCTCGATCAGCGCCCGGGGGGCCGCGGTCGTCATTTCGTCGCCTCCGCGCGCTTGCGTACCCATGCGTTGAGCAGGGTGGCCAGGAGCAGCATGGCTCCGAGGAAGAACTTGAACCAGTCCGGGTTCCACTCCGCGTACACGATGCCCTTGCTGGTCATGCCGAAGATGAAGGCGCCGATCGCCGAGCCGATGGCGGAACCGTAGCCGCCGGTGATCAGGCAGCCGCCGATGACGGCCGCGATGATGTACGTCAGCTCGTTGCCGACGCCCTCGCCGGACTGCACCACGTCGAACGAGAACAGCAGGTGCTGCCCGGAGATCCAGGCGGCGAAGGCGACGCCGAGGTAGAGACCGACCTTGGTGCGGATCACCGGGACACCGACGGCGCGAGCCGCGTCGGCCTCGCCGCCGACCGCGAAGATCCAGTTGCCGAAACGGGTACGGAGCAGGATCCAGGTGGCGATCGCGACGAGCACCGCCCACCAGAGAATGGTGACCTTGAGCTCGACCCCGCCGACGGTCCACTGCGAGGCGAAGACCTTGCGGGCCGAGTCGAAGCCCTCCATGTCGGCGATGGACTTCGTCGACACGGTTCCGCTGATCAGCTTGGTGAAGCCGAGATTGAGACCGGTCAGCATCAGGAACGTACCGAGCGTGATGATGAAACTCGGCAGTTTGGTACGGGTCAGCATGAATCCGTTGAACGCGCCGACCGCCAGGGTCACCAGCAGCGACACGAGGACGCCGACCCAGATATTGGCCGTCATCTGGTAGCTGAACATCGACGAGACCAGCGCGGAGCTGGTGACCAGGACACCGGCCGAAAGGTCGAACTCACCGCCGATCATCAGCAGCGCCACCGGCGCCGCCATGATCCCGATGGTGGATGCCGCGTACAGCACCGTGCCGAAACTGGAGGCGCGCAGGAAGCTGTCGGCGACGATCGAGAAGAAGATGAAGACGGCCGCGGCGCCCACGACCGAACCGAGTTCGGGGCGGCCGAGCAGCCTGCGCAGCGCCGAGGTGTGCAGCAGCCGCTCGTCGGACCCGGCCGCCGGGGCCGGTGGTTGTTCCGTCGTGGTCATCGGGTCCCCCGCTTCGTGTACTCCGCCAGCTCGGCGGCGTCCTTCGAGGTGATGATCTGCGGGCCGGTGAGGACGGGGCGCCCGCCACCGAGCACGTTGCGGTTGTAGCGGTAGAGCCAGAGCAGGTCGACGGCCTCGTACCCCTGGAGGTACGGCTGCTGGTCGACGGCGAAGCCCAGGGTCTTGTCCTGCAGTGCGGTGGCGACCTTCGCGTTCAGGTCGAACGTGTCGATCTCGGCCTTGGAGCCCGCGGTCCGCTTCGCCTTCACGGCGGCGTCCGCGAACGGCGCGCCGAGCGTGACGACCGCGTCGATGCTCTTGTCCGCCTGCAGCTTCGCCTCGATGGACGCCTGGACGTCGGGCATGTTGGTGCCCTCGACGTACAGGTTCTGCATCTGCCCGTCGAACGCCTTCTTCGCCCCGGCGCAGCGCTGCTCATGGCCGACGTTGCCCTGCTCGTGCAGGATGCACAGGGCCTTCTTCCGGCCGCGCGCGTTGAGCTCGTCGCCAACCGCCTCGCCTGCGATGGACTCGTCCTGGCCGATGTGGGTGAGCGCGCCGAACGCCTTGGACTCCGCGGAGCCCGAGTTGACCGTGATCACCGGGATCCCGGCCCTGGTGGCCTTGGCGACGACGTCCTTCATCGCGTCGGGCTTGGCGAGCGAGACGATCAGGCCGTCGACCTTCTGGTCGATCGCGGCCTGGACGAGCTGGGCCTGCTGCTGCGCCTCGTCGTTGTGCGAGTACAGGAACTTGATGTTGTCCTTGACGGCCGCCTGCTCGGCGCCCCGCTGGACGATGTCCCAGAAGGTGTCGCCGTCGCCCGAGTGGGTGACCATGGCGAAGGTCCAGCGGGGTGTGTTCACTGCGGCCCGGCCCTCGGCGGCGGCCCGGGCCGCGCGCTCCTCCGCCCGCTTGCCACCGGTGCTGCTGCATCCCACGAGGGAGGCCCCGAGCACCGCCGCAAGCACGGCGCCCATCGCACGTACCCCTGTCCGAACCCTTGCCACGACGCCGTGCCCTTCTTGTGCTGCTCGCTGTAGTGCTTGGTGCCGCCCGGGGGTGTTGCCTCCCGGTCCGGCTGGCCAAGTATCCCCGAGGGCGAGTCGGCGCTGCCCGGCAGGGGCGGGACGCGTGCGTCGGAAGGGGGTGCGCGCGGTCGCGCGTACGGCGGTCATCGGGTGCCGCGCGCGGTGTACTCCTCCAGCTGCGGGACGTCGTCGGCGGTGACGATCGCCGGGCCGGTGAGCACCGGCTTGCCGCCGCCGATGACGTTGCCGTTCGTCTTGTTGAGCCACAGTTCGTCGACGGCGAGATAGCCCTGGAGGTAGGGCTGCTGGTCGACGGCGAAGCCGACCTCCGACGCCTTGAGTCGTTTGACGACCTCGGCGTTCAGATCGAATGTGTCGACCTCGGCCTTGGAGCCGGAGCCGTCCTTGGCCTTGACGGAGGCGGCGGCGAACGGCGCGCCGAGGGTGACGATCGTGTCGATGCCCTGATCGGCCTGGAGCTTCGCCTCGATCGAGGAGGTGGAGGCGGGCATGTTGGTGCCCTCGACGTTGAGGTTCTCGACCGAGCCCTTGAAGGTCTTCTTCACCCCGGCGCACCGCTCCTCGAGCGACACATTGCCCTGTTCGTGGATGACGCAGACGGCCTTCTTGCGGCCGCGCTTGTTGAGTTCCTCACCGACGGCCTCACCTGCGACCTTCTCGTCCTGCCCGATGTGGCTGAGCGCGCCGACCTCCGCGGAGAACTGCGCGCCCGAGTTGATCGTGACGACGGGGATGCCGGCCTTCACCGCCTTGGCGACGACCGCCTTGACGGCTTCCGGTTTGGCGAGCGTGACGACGATGCCGTCGACCTTCTGGTCGATGGCGGCCTGGACGAGCTGGGCCTGCTCCTTGCCCTCCTTGTCGGCGGAGTAGAGGAACTCGACGTTGTCCTTGGCCGCGGCTTGCTTCGCACCGCTGCGCACGATGTCCCAGAAGGTGTCGCCCTCCCCCGCGTGCGTGACCATGGCGATCTTCATCCGGGGTGTGGAGACGCCTTTGACACCCTGCCCGCTGCCGCTCCCGGGCTTGTCCTCCGAGCTCTTGCCGCCGGAGCTGCTGCATCCGGCCACGGCGGTGAGCGCGAGGCCGATGGTGCATATGGCGATCACGGTTGCTGCCTTGCGAGGGGTACGCATGGTGGGTCCGCCTTCTCTCCCGGCCGCCCGAGTGCGGCTTGGGGTGTTCTAGCGGGGTGCGTCGGCGTCGTCAACGGGGCCTCCGGAGCGGCTCGTCAGCGTACGAGGAGCTGGAAGTCGAAGGCGTAGCGCGAGGCCCGGTAGACATGGGAGGCGAATTCGACCGCCCGCCCGGTGTCGTCGTACGTGGTGCGCTCCATCGTCAGCAGCGGCGCACCCTCGGGCTCGGCGAGCTGGGCGGCCTCCTCGGCCGTGGCGAGGCGGGCGCCGACGTTCTGGCGCGCGCTGCGCAGGGTGATACCGGCGGCCCGCATGATCCGGTAGAGACCGGTGGCCTCCAGCCGTTCGGTACCCAGGTCGACCAGGCCGGCCGGCACGTGGTTGCGCAGCAGGGCCATCGGTTCGTCGTGCGCGGACCGCAGCCGCTCCACGAGGTGGACGTCGGTGCCTTCCGGGACGCCGAGGGCGGCGGCGATCCTGGCAGTGGCGGGCTCGATCCGGTTGCACAGGACGCGGGTGGCGGGGCGCTGGCCGGCCGCCTCGAGATCGTCGTACAGGCTGCTCAGTTCGAGGGGTCTCTTGACCTGGCTGTGGACGACCTGGGTGCCCACCCCGCGGCGTCGGACCATCAGACCCTTGTCGACGAGCGACTGGATGGCCTGGCGGACGGTGGGTCGCGACAGGCCGAGCCGGGCCGCGAGCTCGATCTCGTTGCCGAGGAGACTGCCCGGGGCGAGGCGGCCCTGTTCGATGGCCGCTTCCAGCTGCTGGGACAGCTGGTAATAGAGCGGGACCGGGCTGCTGCGGTCCACACCGAGTTCGAGGGCGGCGGGGTCGGCGACGGGTTTGGGCACGGCAGGAGCGTAGCCCTCATGTCAGGATCACCGGTAGTCAGGTCGTCCCGTTGTCCAGTTGTCCTGACAACTCTGTCAGGAGATGCGATGCGGCCGGGCCCACCCGATCGCGGGCGGCTCGGCGAGCGCCCTGGGCGGGGTGATCGTAGTCTGCGGATGGGGCGCCCAGGGGGCGCACCACCGGTGCTGTACGACGGGTCGATGTGAGGGAGAGCAGATGTCCAAGCCACCGTTGCCGGACGAAGCCGTGACCATGCTGAAGAAGGCGAACCCTGCCGTCATCACCACGCTCCGCGCGGACGGCCAGCCGGTGTCCACCCCGACCTGGTACCTCTGGGACGACGGCCGGGTACTGGTGAACATGGACGAGGGCCGCAAGCGGCTGGAGCACATCCGCCACGACCCGCGCGTCAGTCTCACCGTGCTGGACGAGGCGGGCTGGTACACGCACATCAGCATCATCGGCCGCGTCGCCGAGACACGCCCGGACGAGGGCCTGGCCGACATCGACAGGCTGGCCCGTCAGTACATGGGCACCGATTACCCCACGCGGGACCGCGACCGGGTGAGTGCCTGGATCGAGATCGAACGCTGGCACGGCTGGGGCACCTTGAAGGACAACAGCCAACCGGGCTGACCACCCGCCGGGGTACCGACCCGCCACAGCCGGCCGGGGAAGCGAAGGCCCGCAGGGCTGCGGGCCTTCGCACACGTGCCGGTCGGCTGCCGCGGACCGGTTCAGACCTGGAACGCCTGCCGTACCGAGCCGCCGACGACGGCGCACCACGTGCTCTTCCCGACCTTGCCGTTGGGAGTGAGCCCATGGAGCCGCTGCAGGTCCTGGACGGCCTTCATGGTCTCGTGGTCGTACGTGCCCGTCGGTTCGGCATCCGCGTACCCCTTGCGGACCAGCATCTCCTGCAGCGCCACGACGGGCAGCCCGGTGGCGTGCTTCTCGAGGGTGGGGACGAGCGCCTCCCAGGTGGCAAGGTCGAAGGTGCAGTCCGGGTCGACCGGTATGCCGTTCCTCGCCTGGAAGTCGTTCACGACCGAGATCGTGTCCTGGCCGAAGACGCCGTCGGCGGCCAGTCCGTATCCGAGGTCGGCGAGCAGGTACTGCGCCACCTTGACGACGGGGCCGCCGACGAACCGCCAGATGTCCGGCCACCGGCGCTCCGGTATCGCGCCGGCCGGCGTGCCCAGTGACTTCAGGACGCGCGAGCGGACCATCGGGAACTGTGCGTAGAAGGCGATGCCCGGGCAGTCGGTTTCACGGAAGTCCCAGTGGCCGAAAATGTCCCAGGCGTTCAGGTCGAACTTGCGGCACACGACGATGCACAGGTCGACCAGCGCGTCGAGGAGGGCCTCGGGCGGGGTCTCCGTGATGTAGGTGCCCTCGTTCTCGATCCCGATCGCGTTCCCGTTCTCGCCGGGACAGTGGGCGGCGGTCACCTGGTGCTCCCCGGCTTCCAGGGTCTCCAGACTCCGGTGACGGCCCTCCAGGACGTAGCCGCCACGGCTCACGGTGAAGTGCTGGCCGGTGTCCGCCCAGCCGTTGGTGTCCATGTGCAGGTCCTGGCAGTCCTTGGCCAGCTGGACGGCGTGCTCGCGCGAGTAGTCGGTGACGTTGGGGAACGCCATGTGATGCAGGATGATCTTGTTCGTGGTGTTGCCGGTGATCTGGATGGTGTCGGCCGGCGGTCTGGCGCCCCAGCTGTCGCAGTCGATGATCCAGGGGAATTCCGCCGAGGGTGCCGCCTGGGCCGCCGCCGGGAGCGCCAGTTCGGTGCCGACGACCGCCACGACCGCTCCCCCCAGCCCGAACTTGAACAGCGTTCGGCGGTCGATTTCGTGCTTGCGCAGGGCCATGCAGTCCCCCCAGGGTTCACGGAAACGTCCGCCGGTTGCCGACGGCAACGGGAGATTATGTGGCCCACACACGCAGTACCAGACTTTCTGAAGATCGTTACGAGTCCCGCGGGGGCAGGACGGGGCGAATGCGGCCAAGTCACCGCCCCTTTTTCGAACCGTCGCATCCATGGCGATTTGACGGGCCGACAGATCGGTCGGACAGGGCCGCACCGCCGGAGAGCCGGGCACTGAACGGCGAGCCGACCGGGAGCCCTGCGCCCCGAGTTCCGACGCCCGAACACACTCTCGTTTGTCAGGACATATAGTTGACAGCTCAGCCGGTGGGCGGCACGTTGGGTCCATGCGTATCGGACTCATCGGCACCGGCCGGATCGGTTCCTTCCATGCGGGTGTGCTGGCCCGCCACCCCGAGGTGGACACGCTGGTGGTGACGGACACCGACGGGGCAAGGGCAGCTGCGGTCGCGGCCCGGACGGGCGCCGCAGCCGCCGGATCCGTGGCCGAAGTACTGCGCGCGGGGGTCGACGCCGTCGTGATCGCCTCGGCCACGTCGGCGCACGCGGAGCTGATCGGGACGGCCGCCCGTGCCGGGCTGCCCGCGTTCTGCGAGAAGCCGATCGCGCTGGACCCCGTGGGGACGCTGAACGCGCTGCGCGAGGTCGAGCGGGCCGGGAGCGTACTCCAACTGGGCTTCATGCGCCGGTTCGACGCCGGGTACGCTGCGGCGCGCAGTGCCGTGCGGGGCGGAGCGCTGGGCAGGCTGCACACCGTGCGGGCCGTGACATCCGATCCGGCGCCGCCGCCCGCCGCGTATCTGCCTCACTCCGGCGGTCTGTTCCGGGACTGTCTGGTCCACGACTTCGACATCCTGCGATGGGTGACGGGCCGTGAGGTGGTGGAGGTATATGCCACCGGCTCGGATGCCGGGCCCGCGATGTTCCGCGCGGCAGGCGACGTCGACACGGCTGCGGCCCTGCTGACCCTCGACGACTCCACACTGGCCACGGCGACGGCGACCCGGTGCAACGGCGCCGGGTACGACGTACGGATGGAGCTGGCGGGCGAGCTCGGTCAGATCGCGGTCGGTCTCGACGAGCGCACTCCGCTGACGTCGGTGGAACCACAGGGCCCCGCCGCCCCGGCCAAGCCCTGGCCGGGCTTCCTGGAGCGGTTCGCCCCGGCGTACGAGGCGGAACTGCACGCGTTCGTACGAGTGGTGCAGGGCGAGGAGGCCAACCCGTGCGACGGCCGGGAAGCTCTGCACGCACTGCGGATCGCGGAGGCGTGCGAGCTGTCCCGGCGCGAGCACCGGCCGGTGGCAGTGGCGGAGATCCCGGCCGACTGAGGTGGAACGGCCCCTTCAGTTCCGGGCGGGAAGCACGGTCCCCTGGGCGACCGCGCACAGGGTTTGCGCCCCGTCGTCCGTGGCGGCGAACAGATCGCAGCGGACGACGGCCTGGCGGCGGCCGGTGTGGACGACGACGGCGCGGGCGATCAGGGTGCGGCCGGTGGCGGGCCGGATGTACTGGATCGAGAAGCCGCCGGTGAGTACGGCCGGTCCGAGGGTCGTCCCGGCGGCGAACGTGATCGAATTGTCGGCGGCGTAGGACAGCACCCCGCCGTGCACGAAGCCGTTCTGCTGCTGGAGTTCCGGACGGATGTCCACTTCGAGGGTGGCGGAACCGTCCCCGAAAGCGGTGATCCGTGCCCCGACGAGCCGGCTGAACGGCTGACTGTCGAGGACCTTCTGTGCCATCTGCAAATCAAGTCCGGTCATGACACGCTTTCCTACCTCACCAGCGCACCGGCAACCGTCGCACCCCTCGGATCAGCATTCCCGGCAGCCAGTCGAGCTCCCCGGTGTCCGGGGCGAGTTCGAGATCCGGGCACCGCTCCAGCAGCGCACGGATCGCGATCCGGCCCTCCATACGGGCCAGCGGCGCCCCCATGCAGAAGTGGATGCCGTGTCCGAACGCCAGATGTCCCTGGGTGTCGCGGCGGATGTCGAAGCGATCGGGTTCCGGATAGCGGGCGGGGTCGCGGTCGGCTCCGGCCAGGGCGACCAGAACCGCTTCGCCGGCCGGAATGACCCGGGAGCCGATCCCGACCGGTTCACGGGTGAAGCGGAAGGTGGCGGTCTCCACCGGACCGTCGTACCGGAGCATCTCCTCGACCGCACCGTCGATCAAGCCGAGGTCGGCGCGGAGCGCGGCCAATTGATCGGGGTGGGCGAGCAGTGCGCGCATCCCGTTGGAGATCAGGTTGACCGTGGTCTCATGACCGGCGACGAGCAGCAGGAAGGCCATCCCGACGAGTTCGTCGGACGACAGTCCGTCGCCCTCCTCGTCGCGCACACGGATCAGCGCACTCAGCAGGTCGTCGCCGGGCGAGCAACGCTTGTCCTCGATGAGCTCGACCAGATAGGCGCCCATCGACCGGACCGCCTCGCCCTCCTCCTGGGCCGTCTTCGGGGCGACGATGCCGTTCGACAGCCGGCGGAACTCGTTGCGGTCCAGGTCCGGCACACCGATCAGCTCGCAGATGACCGTCATGGGCAGCGGGAAGGCGAGCGCGTCGACGAGGTCGCCGTGCCCGGCGGGCACCATCGCGTCGAGGAGTTCATCGGTGATCTGCTGGACGCGCGGCCGCAGTGACTCGATCCTGCGGGCGGTGAACTCGCGGGCGACGAGCTTGCGCAGCCGGGTGTGGTGGGGCGCGTCCATCTCCAGCATGTTGGCGTTGATCGGATCGCCCGCGCCCGTCGCGTACGGCGTCGTCCGCCAGTCCTTGCCGAGCCGCTGGTCGGCGAGGGCCGCGCGGCCCTCCTCGTAACCGACGATCAGCCAGACCCGCTCGAAATCGTCGGTACGGATGGTGTGCATCGGTCCCTCGGCGCGCATCTTCGCGTAGTACGGATACGGATTCGCGGTGAAGTCCTGGATCCCGCGAAGATCGACGTCCACTGCGGACACGGTCCGCCCCCTCCCGGCCGGTTCGGTCGATCTGCTCGCATCGACCTCCGTCAGCCTACGTCGCGGTGAAGTCGCCATCCTCGCCGAGCAGGCCCGCGTCGTGCACCAACAGCGCGATCTGAATTGTCCAAGCTGGTCAACTCGCTCAAGGGCGTCAGCTCACGCCGGCTCCGCCAGGAGTACCCGGAGCTGGTCCGGCACTACCGGCGGGCTCAGCGCCTGTGGTCCGGCTCCTACTTCGCCGGCTCGGTGGGCGGGGCTCCGCTGTCCATCGTCCGTCAGTCCATCGAGCAGCAGAACCGTCCGCTCCAGCCTGCCGGTCAGAGCAACGCTCAGAATCGCTTCACCACCAGGCTGAAGCCCGGTGCGCTGCGATCAGCTCCGTCGCCGGCTCAAGGAGCAGCGGGCGTTGCCGCGCGCCGGCCCCAGCCGGTCCCGGCGAGGACGAGTATCGCGCCCAGTACGCCGAGGGCGGAGAGCCGTTCGCCGCCGATCGCGATACCCGCGGCGGCCGCCCACAGAGGTTCCGTACCGAGCAGCAGACTGACCCGGGACGGGGAGGTGCGGCGTACCGACCACATCTGCACGAAGAAGGCGAACAGCGTGCAGAAGACGGAGAGGAACAGCAGCCCGCCCCACTCCCGGACGCCGAACCCCGCAGCCACCGTCCAGGGGGCTTCCCCGGTTCCGGGGACGGCGGCGAGCACGGCGAAGACGGCGACGGCACTGCCGAGCTGCACGGTGGTCAACGACAGCGAGTCCGCCGCCTGGACGGACTTGATGCGGGCCATCAGCAGCACATGGAGAGTACGGGCGAGCGCGGCCACCAGCATCAGCAGATCGCCGACCGACGGACTGGTGAAACCGCCGCCCTGGGTGAGCAGAACGACACCGGCGACGGACAGCGCGGCGGCGGCGAGGAACGCTCGGGGCGGCCGGACCCTGGTCACCGCGGCCTCGGCGAGCGGTGTGAAGATCATCGTCAGACTGATGATGAGCCCGGCATTGGTCGCCGAGGTGTGCACGACGCCGTACGTCTCCACCAGGAAGATCCCGCTGAGGACCAGCCCCAGCAGACCCGCTCCGCGCCACTGCGCCGCGCTGAGCGCCCGCAGCCTGCGCCACCCGGCGACGGCCAGCACGGGCAGCACGATGACGAAGCGCAGGACGAGGACCGCGACGACGGTGGACGTCGTGGTGATCCCCTTGGCCGCGAGATAGCTGGTGCCCCAGACGACCGCGACGAGCAGCACGGGCAGATCGGTGAGCCAGGCCCGGCGCGGTGGTGCGAGGGCGGGCAGGGCGACAGCGGACACCTGGTTCACCTGATTCTCCACAGCGGGAAACGATGTGGAGACCTCACCGGCTCACACGCGGAACGATCACGGTACCGGGCGGGCCCCGGCCGCGGGAACACCCGTCTCAGCGGCCGAGGCCGCCGATCCCCACCGGTGGCCGTCCGGACGGGTGGTCCACCGTCGTCCGTCCTACCCTGGCCAGGAAGGTTTCCGAACGTAAAGGGAGATCATGATCGAGACCCCGGCTCGCACCCTCAACGACGGCCGCACCATGCCGGCCGTCGGGCTCGGCACCTGGCCGATGGACGACGACGCGGCCGAGCAGGCCGTCGCCGGGGCGCTGGGCCTCGGGTACCGGCTCGTCGACACCGCGCTCAACTACCGCAACGAGACAGGCACCGGCCGCGGTATCGCCCGCAGCGGTGTGCCGCGGGAGGACGTCTTCGTCACCACCAAGGCCCCGGGCCGGCACCACGGTTACGAGAAGACGCTGGCGTCGTTCGAGGAGTCCCGGCGCAATCTCGGGCTCGACTACGTGGATCTGTATCTCATCCACTGGCCCCTGCCCCGGGTCGATCTGTACGTCGACACCTGGAAGGCCATGATCCAGCTCCGCAAGGACGGTCTGGTGCGGTCGATCGGTGTCTCCAACTTCACCGCGGCCCATGTCGAGCGGCTGGAGCAGGAGACCGGGGTGCTGCCCGCCGTGAACCAGATCGAGATGCATCCGCGCTTCCCGCAGGAGGAGCTGCGGGCCGTGCACGAGGCGAAGGGCATCGTCACCGAGAGCTGGAGCCCGCTGGGCCGCGGACACCGGCTGCTGGCGGACCCGGAGATCGTCGCCGTCGCCGAGGCGCACGGTGTGACGCCCGGTCAGGCCGTGCTGCGCTGGCACACCCAGCTCGGTGCGGTGCCGATCCCGAAGTCCGCCGATCCGGGCCGGCAGCACGAGAATCTGGACCTGTTCGGCTTCGAGCTGACGGCGGACGAACTGGCCCGGATCTCCGCGGGTCCGCGGCGGCGGTTCGGCGGCGACCCGGAGGCCCACGAGGAGTTCTGACCGGCGACTCACCGGCCCGGCTTCACCCGTGGGATTTCACCCTTCGCGGTTCACCGGCTGGAGCTCACCGTTCCCGGGTCATGCATCGCGGGGCGTGAGCTCCGCCATCAGGGACCAACCGTCGCCCGGAACCTCGACGTTGATGATTTCCGGGGTCCGGGCGACGAGGTCCGCCATCGCGTCCATCGCCGCCGCGAAGTGCTCGGACTTCACATGCGCCTCGCCCGCTTCCGGGGACGCGAAGGCCTCCAGGAGCACGAACTGGTCCGGATTCTCGACGCTGTACGACCACTCGAAGAACAGATTGCCCGGTTCCTGGCGAGTGGCGAGGGTGAAGGGCTCGACGGCCGGAAGCCAGTTGTCGCGCTCCGCGCTGCGGACGGTGAACTTGACGGCGATGAAGATCATGACGGCTCGACTCCTGCTCGGGACATGCGATCCGCCCAGCGTCCCATAAGCCCTGGATCACGACGCATCGGGCACACCGCGAAGGAGTCGGAGTCACCCGTCCTCGTCAGCCGCCCAGCTCGCGGTGGCGGGCGGCCAGTCGCGTCGCGCCCTCCGCCGTCAGTGAGCCGAACAGCCGCAGCCGCGAGATGCCGCCGTCCGGGAAGATGTCGATCCGGACATGGGTGGCCCGCACGGCCTCCGGCAGGACGAAGCGGTGGTTCGTGTCCGGCTGCAGCCGGGTCCGCGGCAGGATGTCGGTCCACTCGCCGCCGTCCCCGTCGCCGCTCCCCCCGTCCCGTACCGAAAGGCTCGCCCAGCCTGCCGAGTTGCCCTTGAGGTACGCGGTGTCGATCTCGACGGCCCGGATCTCCGACTGCCCGGCGAGCCGGTAGCGGATCCAGTCGTTGCCCTTGTCGCGCCGACGGCGGGTCTCCCAGCCGTCGTCCATCTGCCGGGAGCGGCCGGGCTGGATCGTGTTGGTGGCCGGGGAGTAGAAGCGGTCGGAGGCGTCCTCGACCTGACCGCCGTTCTCCAGCGCCGCGAGGTCGAAGGTGGACAGGGCTGCCAGCCAGGCAGGGTCCGGGACGACCTCTCCGTGGACCCGGAGACGGGCGATCCCGCCGTCGGGGTGCTGGTTGACCCGCAGATGGGTGACGCGCTGTTCGACGTCGATCGCGAACCCGTTGGCCGCATGGCCGCCAACGGCCGTACGGGGTACGAGCGTTGTCCACTTCACCTGCGGCGCGAGGAGTTCCTCGGGCGACGGGGAGCCGGGGACGGAGGCCGCCTCGACGGAGACGGCCTGCGGGTAGTTGCCGCGGAAATGGGCGGTGTCGACGACGATGCCGCGTACGACGCCGGGTGCGCCGAGCCGCACCAGCGCCCAGTCGTGGTCCTCGTCCGTGGGGTGCGGCTGCGCGGCGCTGACGCCACGACGGCGGCGCGTCTCCCAGCCGTCCATGATCTTGCCCTTGTGCCCGAAGTGCTCCGGGTCGAACTCGGCGGGCCCGGGCTTCAGCAGGTTCTCGCGCTCGGCGAAGAACTCGTCGTTGGCGGCGATCACGCCCGCGCCGAGCCGCCGGTCGGCGAGGTCGACGAGATGGGTGAAGGGGAAGTCGGCGGTGCGGTAGTCGGCGTACGGGTCCCCGCCGCCGTACGGATCGGCGTCGCCGGTGAAGTGCGCTGTCGCCGTCATGGTCAGTGGTTCCTTTCGAGGAGGCGGCCGGTGGGTTCGGTGAGGACGCCGGCCGCCGCGATCCGCCGGCCGCGCAGCCAGGTCGACTTCACCACGCCGTACAGGGTCCGTCCCGCGTAGGCGGTGACCTGGTTGCGGTGGAACAGTTCGGCCGGGTCGACGGTGAAGGTCTCGTCGGGGGCGAGGACGGCGAAGTCGGCGTCGCGGCCGGCCTCGATGGCGCCCTTGCGGGTCAGCCCGGCCAGCGCGGCGGGGGCGGCGGACATCCAGCGGGCCACGTCGCCGAGCGAGTGGCCGCGCCGGCGCGCCTCGGTCCAGATGGCGGGCAGGCCGAGCTGGAGGGAGGAGATGCCTCCCCAGGCGGAGGCGAAGTCCGGCGTCTTCAGGTCGGTGGTGCAGGGCGAGTGGTCGGAGACGATGCAGTCGATCGTGCCGTCGGCGAGCCCGTCCCAGAGCGCGTCCTGGTTGGCGGCTTCACGGATCGGCGGACAGCACTTGAACTCCGTCGCGCCATCCGGGACTTCCTCGGCGGTGAGAGTGAGGAAGTGCGGACAGGACTCGACGGTGACCCGCACGCCGTCGCGCCTGGCGGCGGCGATCAGCGGCAGTGCGTCGCCGGACGACAGATGCAGGACGTGGACGCGCGCGTTCAGCCGCCTGGCGTGGGCGATGAGGCCCTCGATGGCGGTGTTCTCGGCGTCGCGCGGCCGGGAGGCCAGGAAGTCGGCGTACGCGGGTCCACTGCGCTGCGGCGCGGCCGCCAGATGGCGCGGGTCCTCGGCGTGCACGATCAGCAGTCCGCCGAAGCCGGCGATCTCGGCCATGGCGCGGGCCAGCTGCTCCTGGTCGAGCTCGGGGAACTCCTCGACGCCGGAGGGCGACAGGAAGCACTTGAAGCCGAAGACCCCGGCATCGTGCAGCGGCCGCAGATCCTTGACGTTGGCCGGGACGGCACCGCCCCAGAAACCGGTGTCGACGTGCGCCCTGGCGGCTGCCACCTGCCGCTTGGTCCGCAGATGGTCGACGGTGGTGGTCGGCGGGAGGGAGTTGAGCGGCATGTCGAGCAGGGTGGTGATGCCGCCCGCCGCGGCGGCTCGGGTGGCGGTCCAGAAGCCTTCCCACTCGGTGCGGCCGGGGTCGTTCACATGGACATGGGTGTCGACGAGGCCGGGCAGCAGGACGTCGTCGCCGAAGTCCTCCAGCCGGGCGCCGGCCGGCACCTCGGTGTCGTACGCCAGGACGGCGTCGATCCTCCCGTCGGCGACCGCCACCGCCGCGGGGCGCGTCCCCTCGGGGGTGACGACGCGCGTCGAGCGCAGTACCAGCTTCACGTCCGCACCGGACACCCGTGCTCCTCACTTCCGGCTCAAGAAATTCAACGAACTGTTGAAGGAGTCTTCATGCGGGATTCCAGCCCGTCAAGACCCCACCCTCCTCGCCGGACGGTCGGACGACCACCCGCCTGGACGACTGGAGATTTCCACAAAGTAAAAGGGTAATTTCGGAGAGCGGAACGTAGCATGGGTCAGGTACGGCTTCGCAGCACCGTCCCGTGGATCGCGGACACCCGGACAGACAGGCCCTGACCGGCCAGGACGCCGTGCCGGAGCAGTGGGCCGATCGGGAACCTCCCGGTAGGCTGCTGCCTCGCCCTTCCGCCTCGAAAGGACCGTTGACGTGCCGCCGTCCCACGCCAGCACATCCGACTCCAAGCCCGCCGGTTCCAGCGGCGGCGTGCAGTCACTTGAGCGCGCCTTCGATCTGCTGGAGCGGATGGCCGACGCCGGGGGCGAGGTCGGGCTGAGCGAACTCTCCGCGAGCAGCGGACTCCCGCTGCCCACCATTCACCGGCTGATGCGCACGCTGGTCGTCTGCGGTTACGTGCGCCAGCAGCCCAACCGGCGCTATGCGCTCGGCCCGCGCCTGATCCGGCTCGGCGAGTCCGCGTCCCGGCTGCTCGGGACCTGGGCCCGACCGTATCTGGCGCGGCTGGTCGAGGAGACCGGCGAGACCGCGAACATGGCGCTGCTCGACGGCGACGAGGTCGTGTACGTCGCACAGGTGCCGTCGAAGCACTCGATGCGGATGTTCACCGAGGTGGGCCGGCGCGTGCTCCCCCACTCCACGGGGGTGGGCAAGGCGCTCCTCGCGCACACCCCGCCGGACGAGGTACGGGCGCTGCTGGCCCGCACCGGAATGCCGGCCGCCACCGAGAAGACGATCACCACCCCGGACGGCTTCCTGGACGCGCTGGACCAGGTCCGGCGCGCCGGATATGCGGTGGACGACAACGAGCAGGAGATCGGGGTCCGCTGCCTGGCGGTCTCCGTACCGAACTCCCCCACCTCGGCCGCGATCTCGATCTCGGGCCCGGCGGGACGGGTAACGGAGGCGGCGACGGAGCGGATCGTGCCGATCCTGCAGCAGGTCGCGAAGGAGCTGGCGCATGCACTGGCCAGCAGCGCCCCCACCGGCTGAGGCAGCTCGGACATGACAGTGCCCGCCGGGCGGACACCCGGCGGGCACTGTCATGTCCTGGGGCGTCCGACGCGCCCCCCTCGCTCCGTCAGCGGCGCGGCGGCTCGCCGAAGAGATCCACGGCGTTACGGACGTCCCTGAGTGCGGATGCCAGTGCGCTGACCGAGCCGATCGCCCCCGCGATCAGCAGCAGCGAACGGCGCAGCCGCGGGATCTCGGGCACACCGGTGACGGCCATGGCGTCCAGTGCGGCCAGCTCGTCCTCCGCGATCCCCCGGTCGGAGAACTCCGCAGGATGCCCGGCCAGCTCGCGACGGAGCCGGGAGACGGCCGTACGCAGCTCCGTCACCCTCGGGTCCTCGCCACTGCTGGTCACCCGCGTCTGCCCCACGCTTCGCAACAAAGCACTCCCCCTCGCACGTCCTTGTGCCGGTGTTTCGACCACGTCCCGAGCCGTGGTCAAGTGCCCGGGAGTGTGCGCAAGTTAACGCCATGACAGGTGCCGTGCGCCACTCCACGGACAGAAATCAGGGTGACCACCGGGGGACGCAGCGTACTGGCCGGTCCGATAGGAAATCACCGGTGCGGTGAGGTATTCAGGGCCTCATGGCTGATACACCCCACACCCTGTCCACTTCCGCCGCTCCGCAATCGTCCCGTCCCTCCGACGGGGGACAGCAGCCGGTGATCGCCGGTCTGCTGCTGGCCGCGGGCGGCGGGCGCCGGCTCGGCGGGCGGCCGAAAGCCCTGCTGGCACACCGCGGCCGTCCGCTCGTCGAACACGCGCTGCGCGCGCTGCGCAACGGCGGCTGCGGTCCCGTCCATGTGGTGCTCGGCGCCGCGGCGGAGACGGTACAGGCCCGGGCCGACCTCTCCGGCTGCACGGTGACCGTCAATCCGCAGTGGCCGGAAGGCATGGGTTCGTCGCTGCGGGCGGGTCTGGGCGCGCTCGCCGGCGCGGGGGCCGATGCGGCACTCGTCCTGCTGGTGGACCAGCCGGGCATCGGCGCGCAGGCGGTGGCACGGGTGCGGTCGGCGTACCGCTCACGGACGAGTCTGGTTGCGGCCTCGTACGACGGGGAACGCGGCCATCCGGTGCTGTTCGGGGCAGACCGGTGGGCGGATGTCGCGGCGGGTGCGCTGGGCGACCAGGGCGCCCGGACATACCTGCG
Source organism: Streptomyces sp. NPDC005262 (assembly GCF_042872425.1). Lineage (NCBI taxonomy): Bacteria > Bacillati > Actinomycetota > Actinomycetes > Kitasatosporales > Streptomycetaceae > Streptomyces > Streptomyces sp. NPDC005262. The sequence goes on along the minus strand of NZ_JBIAKK010000006.1, from coordinate 257,932 downwards.
GACGCACCGCCATGCGATCACACTCGTCGAGTGTTCCGATGTGGCGGAGGCGTACGACATCGACACGGCGGAGGACCTGACGCACCTCGAATGAACGGGTTGCGCGCGCTGGCACGCTGCGCCAGCCCCGACCGACTTCTGTCGACCCGGAGAATCTCGACATCAACAAACCATTGAACTTCCACCATGAGGAAACTACTATCCACTGGTCAGAAGCGCTCTGTACATCAGACGGCGCCCACGGCCACGTTCCGAAGCCCTGGCACGCCGTGCCATTTCTGGCGGCCCGGCGGCCGTAGAGGCACCGCCCGCACCGCCCGCTGAAGGAGTGACAGCTCATGTCCGCACCAGCGCCGTCCCCGCTGGCCATCGTCGATGCCGAGCCCCTGCCCCGGCAGGATGAGGTCCTGACCGACGCGGCCCTCGCGTTCGTGGCCGAGCTGCACCGGCAGTTCACGCCCCGCCGTGACGAGCTGCTCGCCCGCCGCGGCGAGCGCCGCGCCCAGATCGCCCGCACCTCCACGCTGGACTTCCTGCCCGAGACGGCGGCGATCCGCGCGGACGACTCCTGGAAGGTGGCCCCGGCCCCGGCCGCGCTGAACGACCGCCGGGTGGAGATCACCGGTCCGACCGACCGCAAGATGACCATCAACGCCCTGAACTCGGGCGCCAAGGTCTGGCTCGCCGACTTCGAGGACGCGTCCGCCCCCACGTGGGAGAACGTCATCCTCGGCCAGCTCAATCTGATCGACGCCTACGAGCGCCGCATCGACTTCACCGACCCCGTGTCGGGCAAGTCCTACGCACTGAAGGCCGCCGACGAACTCGCCACGGTGGTCACCCGCCCCCGCGGCTGGCACCTGAACGAACGTCATATCCAGCTCGACGGCACCCCGGTGCCCGGTGCACTGGTCGACTTCGGCCTCTACTTCTTCCACAATGCCCAGCGTCTGATCGACCTCGGCAAGGGCCCGTACTTCTACCTCCCGAAGACGGAGTCGCACCTGGAGGCCCGCCTCTGGAACGACATCTTCGTCTTCGCCCAGAACTACGTCGGCATCCCGCAGGGCACCGTCCGCGCGACAGTCCTGATCGAGACGATCACCGCCGCGTACGAGATGGAAGAAATCCTGTATGAGCTCCGCGACCACGCCTCCGGGCTGAACGCGGGCCGCTGGGACTACCTCTTCTCCATCGTCAAGAACTTCCGCGACGGCGGCTCGAAGTTCGTCCTGCCGGACCGCAACGCGGTGACGATGACCGCCCCGTTCATGCGCGCGTACACCGAACTCCTCGTCCGCACCTGCCACAAGCGCGGCGCACACGCGATCGGCGGCATGGCGGCGTTCATCCCGTCGCGCCGTGACGCCGAGGTCAACAAGGTCGCCTTCGAGAAGGTGAAGGCGGACAAGGACCGTGAGGCCAACGACGGCTTCGACGGTTCCTGGGTCGCCCACCCGGATCTCGTCCCGATCGCGATGGCCTCTTTCGACGCGGTCCTCGGTGAGAGGCCGAACCAGAAGGAACGCCTGCGCGAGGACGTCTCCGTGGCGGCGGGCGACCTGATCGCGATCGACACCCTGGACGCCAAGCCCACGTACGACGGCCTGCGCAACGCCGTCGCGGTCGGAATCCGCTACATCGAGGCCTGGTTGCGCGGTATGGGCGCGGTGGCCATCTTCAACCTGATGGAGGACGCCGCCACCGCGGAGATCTCCCGCTCCCAGATCTGGCAGTGGATCAACGCGGACGTGGTCTTCGAGAACGGCGCGCACGCCACTGCGGACCTGGCCCGCAAGGTCGCGGCCGAGGAACTCGCCGCGATCCGGGCGGAGATCGGCGAGGAGGCGTTCGCGTCCGGCAAGTGGCAGCAGGCCCACGACCTGCTGCTGCAGGTCTCGTTGGACCAGGACTACGCGGACTTCCTGACGCTGCCGGCGTACGAGCAGCTGGTCTGAGTCCCGTCCGATCCCGCTGCACCTCGCGCCCCCGGTACCGCACAGCACCGGGGGCGCGGTTGCGTGCGGCCGCCCCGTCACCGAGTGCTCAGGAACTGTTCCCCGCGCGGTACGCCTCCGCGTACTCCCGCAGGAAAGCCGCCTCGGCGATGACCGCCGAGCGCAGCTCCGAGAACAGCAGCCGCTCGTTCGGGGCGTGCAGATTGCACATGCTGGACCATACGGTGCGACTCCCCGCACGCCATGACTGACGGCACGACCTCCTGTCAGTCGCCGAGGACGACCACGCGCCGGGCGGAGAAGTCGCCCCACTTCCCGTCCGGCAGTCTGGCGCGGATCTTCATCGAGTAGCGGGTCCCGCGCGGGTCACCGACGGTGAGGCGGTAGCTCGCCCGGCCTGCCGGAGGCTTGCCGCCCCACACGATGGTGGTGGTGAGCCGGCCGTCGAGGTAGAGCTGGTACGCGGGGATCTCACCGCCGGTGTCGGGCTGCTTCCAGTCCAGGTCGATCGCGTACTCCTTGCCCTGGGCCGTGGTCGTGATCCGCAGATCGGTGGGGGCGGTGCCGGCCGGCGCGCCCGGGGCGGAGGGCGTGGTGAGGTCAAGGGCGTTGCTGTCCGGCGAGGACGTGTCGGCGGCGTCCCGGGCCCGGACGGTGAAGGTGTAGACGGTACCGGGGCGAAGTCCGGTCAGACGGGCCGTGGTCTGGGTGCCGGGCACGCTGTGGATGCGGGAGTCCTCCTGATAGATGTCGTACGAGGTGACGCCCACGTCGTCCGTCGAGCCGCCCCAGGAGAGGGTCGCCGCCCGGCTGCCGTCCGCCTTGCCGCGCAGCCTGACCGGTCGGGTCGGCGGCTCGTGGTCCGCGGGTGTCGGGGCGGGCGTGGTGACGGCGACGGCCCGGCTCGGTGCGGAGAGGTTCCCGGCGGCGTCCCGGGCCCGGACGGTGAAGGTGTAGGCGGTGGAGGGGGTCAGCCCGTCGATGTCGATCATCTGCCGGGCCGCCGTGACGGACTTGACCCGCATGCCCTGGCGGTACACCTGGTAGCCGGTGATCGCCTTGTTGTCGGAGGCCGGGTCCCACATGACGTGGACCGAGGTGGCACTGCTCGCCTGCGCCGTCACCCCGCCCGGTTCGGTCGGTCTCTGCTTGTCGGCGGCGTCGGCGGTGTCGCCGCATGCGGTGAGCGTGACGAGGAGCAGGGCGGCGGAGGTGGCCAACGCGGCGTGTACGTGGGGGCGTTGCACGGTTTTGCCTTCCGTCCGGCAGCAATGGTCTGGACCTGTATGCCACGGCCGGCGAGTCCTGGACAAGGGCGTGGAGCGGCACCTTCCGCAATATGCCGGTCTGCGCCGCGGATACGTTGTGCGCCGAGCGATGAGTTCGGACCGCCACGGCGGTCTGAGGAGTATGGACAAAGAGAACGGAACGACGACCGCGCTCGATCTCGAACCCGCGGCACGGCAGATCGCCGGACTGCTCGACGGCATCGACGACCGCTGTCTGACCGACCCGACACCCTGCCCCGACTATGCGGTACGGGAAGTGCTCGCCCACCTGGTCGGGCTGGTCACGGCCTTCCGTGACGCGGGCCGCAAGAACCTCGGACCGACGACCGACACCTCTCCGGACACCGCTCTTCCGGTCCTGCCGGAAGGCTGGCGCAAAGCACTGCCGCCCCTGCTGGACGAGCTGGTGGCCGCCTGGCGCGACCCCGCCGCCCGGCAGGGAATGACCAGGGCCGGTGGCGTGGATCTGCCGGGTGAGGTGGCCGCGATGGTCGCTCTGAACGAGCTGGTGATCCACGGCTGGGACCTGGCCAGGTCGACCGGCCAGAAGTACGACGTGGACGAGGCGAGCCTGCGGGTCTCCCTGGCCTTGACGACGCCGAGCGACGACAGCCCCCGGCTGGGACAGCTCTTCGGGCCGCCGGTCCCGGTACCGGCGGACGCGCCCCTCGTCGACCGGGCGGTCGCGATGAGCGGCCGACGCCCGGACTGGCAGCCGGGCGGCTGACGCGTCCGGCCTCGGCCGGCTCCTGGTCCGCCCCTGCCGTCGGCGGATCCGGCGGACGGCTCATGGCATCCGCTCGACACCACGCCGGCCCTGCCGCGCTGCCGCCGGTGCGGCACGCGCGGTCAGCGCGGGCACAGGCGATCAGCGCTGTCCCTGCGGGCACACGTGGTCAGCGCGGTCGCAGCGTTCGCACCGCCTCGCGCGCCCGGTCGCGGAGGCGTTCGTCGGCCGGGGCGATGCCTGATTCGATTCCTGACGCCGTCACCCGCAGGTCCCGCTCGGCGAGTGCGGTCAGCCTGCTCATGTGGTCGTCGGTGAGCGCGGTCGGGCCGAGGGCAACCAGCGCTTCGATGGCGGTGACCGGTTCGGCGTCCGCCTCCGCGGAGTCCAGGAGCAGGCCGGCCAGCCGGGGTGCGTCGAGGGATTCGGGTGCGATCGCGTGCAGGGCCAGTACCGCGGCCGGGGCCTGTTGCCGGTCCGCCAGCAGTCCCTGCAGCGCGGGGACCAGCGGGCGGGCCGGCTCTCCGATGAGGGCCGCCGCTCGGGCGGCACGGATGAACGTCCAGCGCATCCAGGCCGGTTCGACCGCCGCGAGCACTCCGGCGAGCACGGGAACCGCTTCCTCCGCGTCACCGGTGATCAGCCACAGGGCGGTGGCGATCTCGACGTCACCGTCCAGCTGCGGGACGGTGCGGTTCACTCCGCGAGCAGTGAGGGCGGACCGCAGGGCGGGCGCCAGACCGGCTGCCTCCGGGCCCAGCTCACCTGCGCTGCCCGCAGCCTCCCGTACGTCGAAACCACCCGCGGCGAGCTGCGCGGCCGTCGCCGCCAGAAGTGGTGCGGTGTCGCCGGTCAGGTCGCGTACCGCCCTGGCCGCCGCGAGCCTGCCCCCCTTCGGTCCGGAGCGGGCCGCGGCGGTCAGCAGTTCCGCCGTCCTCACGCGCTGTTCCGGCGGGCACACCGCTGCCAGCGCCTTCGGTACGACCTTCGGGAATCTCGGCAGCGCGGACCGGAGCTCGGGCAGGGCGGAGGACGCCCGGCTCCCCCAGGCACCGAGCAGGGCCGTGAGCCAGATCGGCTCGTTCCCTTCGAGATCACCGGCTCCGAGGCGGATACGGATCGCCTCCAGCAGTTCGGGGTCGTACGGGAACGACGGCGCGACCGCCGCCCGGGTCGGGAAGCCGCATGCGGCACCGAGTGCGCGCGGGCGCTGCCCCAGGTCGCGGGCGAGGAGCGGCGCGGCCTGCGCGGGTGCCACCGCGACGAGGGCTTCGAGAGCCCGGTCCGCCGGATCGCCCTCCCCTGCGGCGAGTCGGGCCAGTACGGGAGCGGCCGCCGCTCCGTGGGCGCCCAGCTTCGTGAGGAGCGGGTACGCCGCGGGCACGGCGGCCGGGTCGGCGATCAGTGCGCGCACCGGTGCGGCCAGCCGTTCGGGAGCGCTGCGCGAGAGCCGGCAGGCGGTCTCGGCCGCCCACAGCGCCTCCGTACGGACGTCGGGCTCGGGGCTGCGCAGTGCGCCGTCGAGCAGGGCGTACGCCGCTTCGCGGTCCGCAGGGGCGTCCCGGAGCAGCAGCGATTCGACCACATACTGCAGCGGTTCTTTGCGCTCCTGGTCGAGGCGGCTTGCGACAAGCCCGTCCGCCGGGAGGAGGGTCAGCATCGCCTCGTGGTGTGCGGGTGTCCAGAGCCGGCCGGCGTCGACACCGGCCAGCAGGGCCGCGATCCTCACCTCGCCCGGCTCGTCCGGCCCCATGGCTTCGGTCGCCTCGGCGGCGCTCCCTGCCGGGTCCAGATGAGCCATGGCACCGAGGAGTTCGGCCCGGACGAGGGGATCCGTCTCCTGCGCCCAGCGTCTCCGGAGCACCGGCAGCACCTGACCGGACGCCCCCGTCATGGCCGCGGTCCACGCGGCGGCCTGCCGCAACCCGGGCTTCTCGTCGGCGATCCAGCCCAGGACCAACGGAAGTTGGCCGACGACGGCCGCCCGGCAGGCGGCTTCGTCGGTCTCCCCCCGGTCCTCGCCGCCCTCCGCGATCCCGCCGAGCATCACCAGCAGGTCCTCGGTGCGGTGTCCGGCCGCCGCGAGCCGTGCCAGATACGGCACCGCGCGGGCCGTCGCCTCGTAGACCGATCCCTGATGCAGGATGCTGCCGTACAGCTCGGAGAGCGCCTCTGACGCCTCGTCCTCGTCGCCGGCAAGCGCCCGCAGGCAGCCAGGCACATCGGCGGCGCTTCCGTACGCATGCTGCAGCTCGGCCCACGGCTGGGCGTCGACCTCGGCGAAGAACGGTGCGAGTTCCATGAAAGGATCTTGGCACCCAGCACTGACAACGCCCCCGGCAGCGCCCCGCCCGCCGCGCCGGGCGGCACGTTTCTCCGAGGCCGACTGACGGCGGACGGCGGACGGCGGACGGCGGACGGCGGATGCAAAGAGCAGGACTCCGGCCCGCGCCCATGACACGCCGCCACCGGGATGCCGCCCGCCGCACGGGTCAGCTGGTGAAGAACTCGGTGATCTGCTGGGCGACCTGGTCGGCGTGGGTCTCGTGGACCCGGTGGCCGCCGCCGAGCGTGATCAGCCGGCAGTCCGGGATCAGGGAGGCCATGTCGGCCAGCCGGCCCTGCGGCATGGTGCTCTCCGGGCCACCGGCGATCATCAGCGTGGGTGCGACGATCTCGCCGAGACCGTCCGCCCACTGCGGGTCGGGGTCGGCGATCCGGGCCCGGATGGGCGCGACGACGTTCCAGTCGTAGTCGACCGGCCCTTCGGGCTGCGCGGCGGGCCTCGGCTCACCGGGGAACGGCGGCGGGGTCTCCACCAGCACCAGCCGCTCCACCCGGTCCGCGTGCTCCTGGGCGAGCAGATGGGCGACGACGCCACCCATGGAATGGCCCACCAGGCCGACGCGGTCGAGCTCGCACTCGTCGAGGAAGCCGAGGACGTCGTCCCGCATCAACTCGAAGGAGTACTCGTCGGGCCAGTCGCTCTCCCCGTGCCCGCGCAGGTCGAGGGCGTACACCCGCCATTCCTCACCGAGCAGGCTCCCGACCGCTTCCCAGCTCGCGCCGGAACCGCCGAGTCCGTGCAGCAGCACGACGGGCGAGCCGAACGGGTCACCCCAGGTCCGGTACGCCAGCCGCACATCACCGACATCCACAACAGACTGATCTTCCATGCCCCTGACGCTACAGCCGAATCGACCAAGATCCTTCTCCGCGCCTGGCAGGCTGGCGGGGTGAAGCTCGTTCGGCGTTCCCGCCTCGCCCCCGCCGGAGCCCTCGTGACGGCTCTCGTCCTGCTGTCCGGATGCTCCGCGTCCGGGACCGGTTCCGGAAAGGGCCCCGAGGGTCCCGGGCTCGACGCTCCGGCGAAGAAGGAGATCGCCATGCAGCTGGTCTCCAGCGCGGAGAACGCCACCCTCGACTGGAAGGCCCAGTACAAGTACATCCAGGACATCGACGACGGCCACGGCTACACCGCGGGCATCATCGGATTCTGCTCCGGCACCGGCGACATGCTGAAGGTCGTCGAGCGGTACACGGCGACCCGCCCCGGCAATCCGCTGGAACGGTTCCTGCCCGCGCTGCGAGCCGTCAAAGGCACCGATGCGCACGACGGTCTCGGCCGCCCGTTCACCGACGCGTGGGCGGAGGCGGCCTCCGACGCCGCGTTCCGGTCGGCGCAGGACACGGAGCGGGACCACTCGTACTTCGATCCGGCGGTGCGCCAGGCCAAGGACGACGGGCTGGGAGCTCTCGGACAGTTCATCTACTACGACACCTATGTGATGCACGGTGCGGCCGACTCGAAGGGCACGGTCGGGTTCCGTACGATGCGCCGCGAGGCTCTCGGCGCGGCCGAACCGCCGTCGCGGGGCGGAGACGCGACCACGTATCTCAACGCCTTCCTCGACGCCCGCGTCACCGCGATCCGCAAGGAGCCGTCACACTCCGACACCAGCCGCATCGAGACGGCGCAGCGGGTCTTCGTACGCGAGGGCAGATTTCAGCTGGAGACGCCGCTGCGGTGGAAGGTGTACGGCGACAGCTACCGCATCGACGGCCCGTGAACCTCTGATCGAGGGGCGCACGGGCGCCCGTGCGACGGACGGCGTGCGCCCCCGGGCTCGGCGTACCCCGGACCGGGTCGGGTGACCTGGTGTCAGAACCCTGATGGCCGTCTCTTCCGCCTACGGAGTGGAACGCAACCCGCCTGTGTCGAAGGGGTGTACGATCCGCGTTCGACTCTGATAGGAAAGCTTCCTAACAGAACAGCTCAGCGACGAACTCCCTTTTGGAGGACTGGTGCACGCTCCCCATAAGCGCACCGCACGTCGAAACACCCGCCCCGTCCGGCTCGCGCTGGTCGCACTCGGGGTGACACTCACGGCGATCCCCGCCACTGCCTATGCCGGTGCCCCCACGCATCCGGCAGTCCATCAGGAAGCCTCCGCCGACCGGCAGGTGGCCGCCGCAACCGGGCTCGACGACCCGGCGAAGAAGGAGATCGCCATGCAGCTGGTCTCCAGCGCGGAGAACTCCACCCTCGACTGGAAGGCCCAGTACGAGTACATCGAGGACATCGACGACGGCCGCGGCTACACCGCGGGCATCATCGGATTCTGCTCCGGCACCGGCGACATGCTCGACCTCGTCGAGCTCTACACCGAGCGCAAGCCGGGCAACGTCCTCGCGAAGTATCTGCCCGCGCTGCGGGAGGTGGACGGCACCGACTCGCACGACGGCCTCGACCCGAACTTCACCAGGGACTGGGTGACCGCCGCCTCGGACCCGGCGTTCGAGCAGGCGCAGAACGACGAGCGGGACCGGGTGTACTTCAATCCGGCGGTCAGCCAGGGCAAGGCCGACGGCGTCGGTACGCTCGGCCAGTTCGCGTACTACGACGCCATCGTCATGCACGGCGACGGCGACGACAGCACCAGCTTCGGTGCCATCCGTGAGCGTGCTCTCGCCAGGGCGAAGCCGCCGGCCCAGGGCGGCAACGAGGTCACCTACCTGAACGCCTTCCTGGACGCGCGAGTCTGGGCGATGCAGCAGGAGGAGGCCCATTCGGACACCAGCCGGGTGGACACCGCCCAGCGCGTCTTCCTGAACAACGGCAATCTGAACCTGGATCCGCCGCTCGACTGGAAGGTCTACGGCGACAGTTACCACATCGGCTGAGCCCTGCCGCGACACACCGGTGGCGCGTACGGCACTCGCCGTACGCGCCACTGCGCCGTACCGGATGCGCTCAGGGCGCGCCCACCGGGGCCGCCGCCTCGGTCACGGAAGGCTCCTCCGTCGCCGGTTCCGGCTTCCTGCCCAGGTGGTTGAAGGCCAGATTGAGGACGATCGCCACGACGCACCCGGTGGAGATCCCCGAGTCCAGCACGACGAGGAGATCCTTGGGGAACGCGTGGTAGAACCCCGGCGCGGCGATCGGGATCAGGCCGATGCCGACGGCGGCCGCGACGATCAACGCGTTCTCGCCCTTCTCCAGGGCGGCGCCGGCCAGCGTCTGGATGCCGCTCGCGGCGACCGAGCCGAAGAGCACGATGCCCGCCCCGCCCAGCACCGGCAGCGGTACGAGCGCGATGACGGACGCGCCGACCGGTACCAGGCCGAGCACGACGAGGATGCCACCGCCCGCGGCGACGACGAACCGGCTGCGCACCTTGGTCATCGCCACCAGGCCGATGTTCTGTGCGAAGGCGCTGCACATGAAGCCGTTGAAGAGCGGACTGACGGCGCTGCCCAGGGTGTCGGCGCGCAGGCCGCCCTCGATGGTCCGCTCGTCCGCGGGCCGGCCGACGATCTTGCCGAGTGCCAGCATGTCCGCGGTGGACTCGGTCATGCAGACCAGCATCACGATGCACATGGAGACGATGGCGGCGACCTCGAACTGCGGCGCCCCGAAGTGGAACGGGCTCGGGAAGCCGACCAGGTCGGCCTCCTTGATCGCACCGAAGTCGGTGATGCCGACCGGGATCGCGATCAGCGTGCCGGCGACCAGCCCGAGCAGGATCGCGATCTGCTGGAGGAATCCGCGCAGCAGTTTGCGCAGTGCGAGGACGATCACCAGGGTGAGGGCCGCCATGGAGATGTTGGTCGTCGACCCGTATCCGTCGGCCGTGGTGTCGCCGCCCTGGGACCAGTTGAAGGCGACCGGCAGGAGGGAGACGCCGATCAGGGTGATGACGGTGCCGGTGACGACGGGCGGGAAGAAGCGGACCAGTTTGCAGAAGTAGGGGGCGAGGACGAAGCCGAGCAGGCCGGCCACGATGATCGCGCCGAAGATGACGGCGATGCCGTCGTGTCCGCGGTCCTTGCCGATCGCGATCATCGGTGTAACACCGGCGAACGAGACGCCGTTGACGAACGGCAACCGGGCGCCGATGCGCCAGAAGCCGAGGGTCTGGAGCAGGGTGGCGATGCCGGCGGTGAACAGGCTCGCCCCCATCAGGAAGGCGGTCTCCTTGGGGGTGAGGCCCACGGCGGGTCCCACGATCATGGGTGGAGCCACCACGCCCGCGTACATCGCGGCCACGTGCTGCAGCCCGCTGGTGAACATCTTCAGTGGGGGGAGGGTCTCGTCGACCGGATGCTTTCCGTCGGCGACCTGCGGGTCGTCCCGTATCGGCTCCTGGTCGGATTCTGCGACTGCGTCGTTGCGAAACCTGGGCTGTGCTGCCACGGCGGTTCCTCCGGTCGGTTACACGTCGAAGCGACGCGGGTGTCAGGGAGGTGGTGCGTTGGTGCAGGTGGGGCAGGTCGTGCAGCTGATGCGGCAGCTTCGGTCACCGGTCCGGCGGGCGCGTACGTCTGCGTACGTGCCCGCCGGACCGGCTGCCGTGGACCCCGCTCGGGCCCACGGCGGCCGGCCAAGGGCCGTCCCCCTTCGGCCGGCCGTTCTCGGGGGCGCCCCGGAGCGTCAGGCTCCGGCGGCGATCTGCGCGAGACGGCGGGCCTCGTCGCGGGTGGTGCGCGCGATGGCGTCCTCGTCCACCGTGGTCAGGTGGTTGCTCTCGACGACGGTCTTCCCGTCGACGAGGGAGAGGGTGACGGGGGCCGCCGCGCCGAACACCAGCGCGGTAACCGGGTCGGCGATGGAGGAGTGGGCGAGCGTGTCCAGCTTCCAGAGCACCAGGTCGGCGAGCTTGCCGACCTCCAGGGAGCCGATCTGGTCGGCGCGACCGAGCACCTGGGCGCCGCCGTATGTGCCCAGGCGCAGGGCCTGACGGGCATTCAGGGCCCGTTCGCGGTGGGCGCCGAGGCGGTTGATGAGGAGGGCGTTGCGCAGTTCGGTGTGGAGCTCACCGGACTCGTTGGAGGCGGTACCGTCGACTCCGAGGCCCACCGGAACACCCGCGGCGAGCATGTCGGGAACCCGGGCGATGCCTGCGGCGAGGCGGGCGTTGGAGGACGGGCAGTGCGCGACACCCGTTCCGGTGCGGGCGAACGCGGCGATGTCGGAGTCGTTCATATGGACGCAGTGCGCCATCCACACGTCGTCGCCGAGCCAGCCCGTCGACTCGAAGTAGTCGGTCGGGCCCATCCCGAACAGCTCGTGGCAGAACTTCTCCTCCTCCACGGTCTCCGAGCCATGGGTGTGCATCCTGACGCCACGTCGGCGGGCCAACTCGGCTCCCTGACACAGCAGTTCGGTGGAGATGGAGAAGGGTGAGCAGGGCGCGACGGCGATCTGGGTCATCGAGTCGAACGATCCGTCGTGGTGCGCGTCGATGGTCGCCTCGGTGGCGGCGAGCGCACCGTCGAGCGTCTCTACGGCGAAGTCCGGAGGCAGTCCGCCGTCCTTCTTGCTGCGGTCCATGGAGCCCCGGGCGAGGGTGAACCGTACGCCCATGTCGCGGGCCGCCCCGATGATGGCGCCGGACAGGTCGCCGGAGCCCTGCGGGTAGACGTAGTGGTGGTCCATGGCGGTGGTGACGCCGCCGCGGACCATCATCGCGAGCGAGCCCTGCGCGGCCGCGCGGACCATCGGCTCGTCGATGCGCGCCCATGTCGGATAGAGCGCGACCAGCCAGTCGAAGAGGTTGTGGTCGGTCGCCAGGCCCCTGGTGATCCACTGGTAGAAGTGGTGGTGGGTGTTGATGAGGCCGGGAGTGACGAGGTGCCCGGCGCCGTCGATGCGTCGTACGACATTCTCCAGGCCTTCGGGGGCCCGGCCGGCGCCGACGTGCTCGATGCGGTTGCCGGCGACGACCACATGGCCTGAGGCGTACTCGGTGTCGTCGGCGTCGACGGTCGCGATCGAACAGTTCTCGATGACGATGCGTTCCACACGATCAGGGGCTGCCATGGCGCTTCCTTCTTCTCTCTGCGGGGACGTGGGCACGGCAGGACCCTAGGAGGATTGAGTGCCACAGCCGTGCGGCCGTGGGTGCCGAGATGGTGGAAGAACAGGTTGAGCGGGACGGCGACGAGCCCGCCCGCACCGATCCCGGAGCGCGGCACGGTCCGCACCCAGGACGGGGATCCGGCACGGGGGCCGGGCCCTGCGGGCGTCGGCAGGACGGTGGCAGATCCGGCGCTCAGCAGGCCGGCCGGATGCGCGGTGCTCTCCGCTGATGCGGTGCACGAGCCTTCTGGCCGGCCTCGTTGCGTGCTGTGCCATGGGGGTTCCCTCCGGTCCGGCCGGTCCCCGCCCGTCGGCGGACGGGGACCGGTTCCGCGCCGTGTCAGAGGTTGGTCATGTCGACCGGGATCTGCGGCTCCGTGCCGTCGCGCAGCACGGTGGCCTCGATCAGGCCGTACGGGCGGTCCGCGGCGAAGTAGACCTCGTTGTCGTTCTTGAGGCCGAACGGTTCCAGGTCCACCAGGAAGTGATGCTTGTTCGGCAGCGAGAAGCGGATCTCGTCCACCTCGCTGCGACTGTTGATGATCCGCGAACCCATCTGGTAGAGCGTCTGCTGCAGCGAGAGGGAGTACGTCTCGGCGAAGGCCTGGAGCATGTGCTTGCGCGTCTGCTCGTAGGACTTCTCCCAGTTCGGCATGCGCGCGTCGTCGCTGGTCCAGTTGTACCGCCACTTGGCGGACACCTCGGTCGCGAGGATGCGGTCGTACGCCTCCTTGAGCGTCGTGTACTTGTCCTTGACATAGCCCCAGAACTCGGAGCTGGTGGAGTTCATCACCACGAGGTCCTTGAGACCCGAGATGACCTGCCACTTCTCGCCGTCGAAGGTGATCTGGGTGGTGCGCGTCTCCTGGCCCTTGCGGACGAAGGAGTGCTTGACCTCGTCGGCGCCGATGAACTGCGAGTTGCCTTCGGAGCCGGCGATGCGCTCCCAGGCGTACTCCTCGATCCGGATCCGAGCGGTCTTGATCGGCTCCTGCGACGTCACGAAGTGGCGGGCGAGGTGGATGCCGAACTGCTCGGCGGACTCGATGCCGTGCTCCTTGGCGAACGCGTACACCGTGTTCTTGGTGGTGTCGGTCGGCAGGACGTTGGCGTTGGAGCCGGAGTAGTGGACGTCCCCCATGTCGCCCGAGAGGGCGACCGAGACGTTCAGGTCCTTGATGTGGTGGGTGTCCCCGTCCCGCGTGATCCTGACGACGCGGTTCTCTGCTTTGCCGTACTGGTTCTGGCCGAGAATCGTGGGCATGTCGGTGCTAGCTCCCTCGGTAAACGGAGTAGCCGAACGGGTTGAGCAGCAGCGGTACGTGATAGTGCTCGCCCGGATCGACGGCGAAGGTGATCGCCACCTCCGGGAAGAACGCGCCGCTGTCCCTTACGCGGGGGGCGTCCTGCTGCGCCTCGGCTTGCTTCTTGGAACTGTGCTCTTCGGAGAAGTACGTCTCGGTTTCGAAGTCGAGCCGTACGTGGGTGGTGCCCTCCGGCAGCGCCGGCAGGTCCTTGCATCGCCCGTCCGCATCGGTCGCGGAGCCACCGAGCGTCACCCACTGCGCGTCGCCGCCGCTGCGGACGGCGAGCGAGACGGGGACGGCTTCGGCAGGGCGGCCGATACTGGTGTCCAGGATGTGTGTGGACACCGATGCGGTGGTGTCGGTACGCAAGACCGTCACTCTCCTTCTGTCACGAGGCGGGTCAGCCGGATGCGGTTGATCTTGCCCAGTTCGGTGCGCACGATCTCGCGCTCCTGCTCGGGCGAGTTCCCGATCCGGGACTTCACCGCGTCGCGCATCTGCTCACCGGTGGCGCCGGTGGCGCAGATCAGGAAGACGTGTCCGAACCGCGCCTGGTAGTCCAGGTTCAGTTCGAGCATCTCGGCCTTGAGTTCCTCGGTGGCGCCGGCCATCCCCCGCTGTTCGCGTGAGGAGGTGGGGTCCCCGGGCTTCGGGCGGCCGATCGGGGGGTGTCCGGCCATCGCGTCGGCTAGTTCGTCCTCGGTCAGCTCGGCCGTGGCGGCGTCACTGGCGGAGAGGAGGGCTTCTGCGGTGGCGTACGGGCGCCGGGAGAGGATCGCTCTTCCCCATGCCCCGCTGGCACACACCTCGTGCAACGCGGTGATGGCCTCGTCGTCCGCCAGGATGTTGAACCGGGCGAGGCCCGGTGTGGAGCTCGAAGTCACGGGAACCTCCGTGGCTGTTCTTCGCTGTGCGTTGGTCGGGCTGCGGATAGCTAACGCCTTCCGCAACACCACGTCAACACTTTGTTGAAATTCCCCGAACAGAAATGTCCGTCGCCGGACGATCCTGACAACGGCCTTCCAAGCGCTTGTGCGCCACTTCGCTCCGCTACTCACCTTTGGCGGCATTTTCCCGATTGGGATACATGCTTCGCCTCGGTGTGACCAGACGGTGCGCCGGCGCCCTGACGCGGCGATGCCCCCCGACCGGCCCCAGGCCGCTATGCCCGCAGTCGGCGAACCTTCGCCGCCGGGCTGGATGAGGTCTGGGAAGCTGCCAACGCCGGGCGTGCCGCGATCATCGCCGTCGAGGAGCACTTCCAACCCACCGTTCGGCTGACCGATGGCCACCTCACCCCGCTGGGCGGCGAACCAGAGGGCGGCTGGGAGGCCGGCGTTCGCGAGGACATCGTCGACGAACTCGTCGAGACCGCCCTGGACCACGGCACCGAGGTGGTCTTCCTCCCCGACGACCGCCTCACCGAACACGACCGGATCGCCGCGGTGCTGCGCTACTGAACCCCGCAGGGAAGGCCTACCCGAAGTCGGCAGCGGCTGCCGGACGGTTCGGATGTCGGCCGTCCACATCCGTCGAGATCACTCCACATCCGAACCTTGAGGGGACAAGATGTGGGGTGATCTGCGGTTCTACGAGTCGCAAGCCTTTCACCCGTGTGGATGTCGCTTCCACATCAGGCGTCCTTCTCCCGGTTGAGATAGTTGTAGACGGTGAAGCGGCTGACACCCAGGGCCCCCGCCACCGTCTCCACGCCATGCCGTACGGAGAAGGCACCGCGCGCCTCCAGGGTCCGCACGACCGCCTGCTTCGTCTTCCGGTCCAGGTCGGCGAGTGGCATCCCGTGCTGTCGCTCCATGGCGGCCAGGATGTGGTCGAGCGAGTCCGACAGCTGCGGCAGGCGTACGGCTATGACGTCCTCGCCCTCCCAGGCCAGCACCACGTCGTCGGCCCGTGCCTGCTCGGGCCCGACCAGCTCGGCGCCCATGGCGTCGACGAGCGGCTTGACCGCGGTGACGAGGGGGTGGTCCGCGGGTTCGGTCACTTCGAGTCCTCCCCGACGACGTTGACCTGGAGCGATATCCGGGTGGCACCCGACGCCAGGGCCTTTCGAAGCAGGGAGTCCACCGCGGTGAGCACCGCGTCCGCGCCGCCCTCCGCCGTATTGCCGAAGGGGCCGACGTCCACGGCGTCCAGTTCGGCCGACTGGATGACCTCGCGGGCCACCACCGCGTGTGCGGGTGCCTCGTCGAGATCGAACGGCTCGGTGGTGAACTCCACTCTCAAGCGCACTGTGCCTCCCTCATCTGCTCGCCGTGCACCCGGGGGCCCGCGGCTCGGCCCCGACCCTAACGGACCGCCGCCGGGCCCGACGGCGGGAGCGGCAGCACACAGGCGGCCATCGGGGCGGCGAACGGGGTTCCGGTGAGGCGCAGGCCGCCGTCCGCCCGGTCGACGTCGAAGACCGTCACTGTGCCGGACCGCTGATTGGCGGCGAAGAGCAGCGCCCCGTCCGGTGAGAAGGCGATCTGCCGAGGGAAGTCACCGCCCACCGGCACCGTGTCGATCAGCCGCAGCGCGGCCCCGTCGGCCTCGACGGCATAGCGCGTCAGGCTGTTGTGGCCTCGGTTGGCGAGGTAGGCGAAGCGGCCGTCGCCGGTGACCAGGAGCTGGGCGGGATAGCTGGTGCCGGATCCGGTTCCGGTGGACTGCCCGGCCCCCGGGGTCACGGCGCCGGTGGCGGGGTCGTAACCGCAGACGACGACGGTGTTGTCGACCTCGCAGGCGAGGTAGGCGAAGCGGCCGCTCGGGTGGAAGGTGAGGTGGCGCGGCCCCGCGCCCGGCCGCAGCGTGGCATAGGAGAGCTGCCGGAGAGTGCCCCGGCGCGTGTCGAGCCGGTACGTGTAGACGGTGTCGTTTCCCAGGTCGACGGCGAGGACATGGCCGCCGTCGGGGGCGGTGACGATCTGGTGGGCATGCGGCCCGTCCTGGCCGGGGCCGGGGGCCGGGGCCGTATGGACGACCAGGTCGGTGCGCTCGCCCAGCGAACCGTCGGCCGCGATCGGGTGCACGGCGACGCTGCCCGAGGTGTAGTTGGCGCTCAGCAGCCACCGGCCGCTCGGGTGGACCGAGAGATGGCAGGGGCCGGCGCCGGCGGTGGAGCGGGTGCCGAGCACCCGGAACGTTCCGTCCGAAGCGAGCGCAACGGCCGTCACACCGCCCTGTTCCTGCTCGTCGACGGCGTACAGCGTGGTGCCCGAGGGGTGCAGGGCGAGGTACGAGGGGTTGTCGACGCCGGTGATCGTGGTGCGTCCGGCGATCTCCCCGGAAGCCACGTCGTACTCGGCGACGCCGATCCCCTTACCCCCTCCGGCGGTCGAGGTGTACGTCCCCAGGAAGAGCGTCCCGGTCCTGCGGTCACGGGCAGCCGGTGCGTCCGGGCCGGCCGTCGGGCCGGCCGTCGGGGGCGGGGCGGGCGAGAAGGAGACTGCGGCGCCCGCCAGGAGCGCTCCGAGAAGCGTGCGTCGGCTGGTGCGGGTCGTCATGCGCGGCACCTCGGGGTCGGCTGCGTCGGACATGTCAGCCACACTCTCCCGCCCCGACCGAAGCCGCAAGTGGCGCAATTCCGGTTGCATCCTCCGCAACCGCCAGGCACAGGGCGGAGCGCATCGCCCCCGGCGGCCCGATGTACGGACCCCCTCTTGACAGCCCTCCCATCAGCCATGCAATCTTCCGTTAAGCAGAAACTAACTTCCGCAATACGGAAGGAGCGCCTGACCTCATGGGACACCCGGACCAGCGCTTCGATGTGAACCTTTCGATCCTCTTCACGGAACTCCCGCTCCTGGAGCGCCCCGCGGCCGCCGCCGCCGCGGGCTTCACGGCGGTCGAGCTGTGGTGGCCCTGGATCGAGACCCCCACCCCGCCGCAGACCGAACTCGACGCCCTCAAGAAGGCGCTCGACGACGCGGGCACGCAGCTGGTGGGGCTGAACTTCTACGCCGGACAGCTGCCCGGCCCCGACCGTGGCGCACTCTCCGTGCCCGGCGCGGAGTCGGACCGGTTCCGCGCCAATATCGACGTGGCGGCCGGCTTCGCCGCCTCGGTCGGCTGCAAGGCGCTGAACGCGCTCTACGGCAACCGCGTCGACGGCGTGGACCCGGCCGTGCAGGACGAACTCGCCCTGGAGAACCTGGTCCTGGCCGCCCGCGCGGCCGACCGGATCGGGGCGGTCCTGCTGATCGAGACCCTGAACAAGCCGGAGTCGCCGCGCTACCCGCTGGTGAGCGCACCGGCCGGGATCGAGGTCGTCGACAAGGTCAACTCCGCGACGGGCCTCGGCAACGCCAGGTTCCTGCTGGACCTGTACCACCTGTCGATGAACGGCGAGGACCTCAGCCAGGTGATTGCCGCGTACGCCGGGAAGACCGGCCACGTCCAGATCGCCGACAACCCGGGGCGCGGTGCGCCCGGCACCGGCTCGCTGCCGCTCGAGCAACTTCTCGACGAGCTGACGAAGGCCGGTTACGACGGCTGGGTCGGCCTGGAGTACAAGGCGGGCGACCGACCGAGCTCCGAGTCCTTCGACTGGCTTCCCGCCGAGGCGCGCGCGGCCCGCTGAGGGCGTCGGCCCCCCTCGTTCACACGTTTTCAGGAAGGCACCCTCATGAGCAACAACCTCCCCAAGGTCGCGTGGATCGGACTCGGCATCATGGGCTCCCCCATGTCCGAGAACCTGATCAAGGCCGGTTACGACGTCACCGGTCACACCCTGGAGCAGGACAAGATCGACCGGCTGGTCGCCGCCGGCGGGAACGGTGCGGGCTCGATCGCCGAGGCGGTCCGGGACGCCGATGTCGTGATCACGATGGTGCCGGCCTCCCCGCAGGTCGAGGCCATCGCGTACGGCCCCGACGGCATCCTGGAGAACGCGAGGTCCGGGGCCCTGCTGATCGACATGTCCTCGATCACCCCGCAGACCTCGGTGGACCTCGCGAAGAACGCGAAGGACCGGGGTATCCGCGTACTGGACGCCCCGGTGTCCGGTGGCGAGGCCGGAGCGATCGAAGCGGTCTTGTCGATCATGGTCGGCGGCGAGCAGGCCGATTTCGACGCCGCGCAGCCGATCCTCCA
The DNA here is from genome assembly GCF_042872425.1 of Streptomyces sp. NPDC005262. Taxonomy (NCBI): domain Bacteria; kingdom Bacillati; phylum Actinomycetota; class Actinomycetes; order Kitasatosporales; family Streptomycetaceae; genus Streptomyces; species Streptomyces sp. NPDC005262. The sequence goes on along the minus strand of NZ_JBIAKK010000006.1, from coordinate 239,198 downwards.
GACGCTCGGCAGGACCATCGTGCTCTGCGGTCCGCACGGCTCCGGCCAGACCGTGAAGGCCGCCAACCAGCTGATCGTCGCGGTCAACATCCAGGCCTGCGCCGAGGCCGTCGTCTTCCTGGAGAAGTCCGGGGTGGACCTCTCCGCCGCGCTCGACGTGCTGAACGGCGGGCTGGCCGGCTCGACCGTGCTGACCCGCAAGAAGGACAACTTCCTCAAGCGGGACTTCGCCCCGGGCTTCCGGATCGATCTGCACCACAAGGACATGGGCATCGTCACCGACGCCGCCCGCAATGTCGGTGCCGCGCTGCCCGTCGGCGCCGTGGTCGCTCAACTCGTCGCCTCGTTGCGCGCACAGGGCGACGGCGGCTTGGACCACTCGGCGCTGCTGCGCGCGGTCGAGCGCCTCTCGGGTCAGCCCGTCCAGGCCTGACCGGCCCGCCCCCAGACTTCCGGATGGTGTCGGCGCCGACACCTGTCCTGTCGCGCCCAGGCGTCGACACCATCCGGAACACCCCTCTCTCAATTTCAACAAACTGTTGACGTTCGGTTCGGAGCGTACTTACGCTCCTGGAGCCCCCAGGGCGTCGCAGTTCAGCAACTCCCGTACGGAAGGTCGCCCCGACACCATGACGCAGCGTGTGCTTACGACCGAGTCAGGCGCCCCGGTCGCCGACAACCAGAACTCCACCACCGCAGGCGTCGGTGGCCCGATCCTCCTTCAGGACCAGCACCTGCTGGAGAAGCTCGCGCGCTTCAACCGGGAGCGCATTCCGGAGCGCGTGGTCCACGCCCGGGGCTCCGGCGCGTACGGCTACTTCGAGGTCACCGACGACGTCACCGGCTTCACCCGTGCCGACTTCCTCTCGGCCGTCGGCAAGCGCACCGAGACCTTCATCCGGTTCTCGACGGTCGCCGATTCGCTGGGCGGCGCCGACGCCGTACGCGATCCGCGCGGCTTCGCCCTCAAGTTCTACACGGACGAAGGCAATTACGACCTGGTCGGCAACAACACCCCGGTGTTCTTCATCAAGGACCCGATCAAGTTCCCCGACTTCATCCACTCGCAGAAGCGCGACCCGTTCACGGGCCGTCAGGAGCCGGACAACGTCTGGGACTTCTGGGCGCACGCCCCGGAGGCGACCCACCAGGTGACCTGGCTGATGGGCGACCGCGGCATCCCCGCCTCGTACCGTCACATGAACGGCTACGGCTCGCACACCTACCAGTGGACGAACGCCGAGGGCGATGCCTTCTTCGTCAAGTACCACTTCAAGACGAACCAGGGTGTGCGCTCCCTCTCCAGCGAGCAGGCCGCCGAACTCGCGGGCAGGGACGGCAACTCCCACCAGACGGATCTGCTGCAGGCCATCGAGCGGGGCGTGAACCCGTCCTGGACCCTGTACGTGCAGGTCATGCCGGCCGCCGAGGCCGCGGACTACCGTTTCAACCCGTTCGACCTCACCAAGGTGTGGCCGCACAGCGACTACCCGCTGCAGCGGGTGGGCCGGCTGGTCCTGGACCGCAACCCGGACAATGTGTTCGCCGAGGTCGAGCAGGCCGCCTTCTCCCCGAACAACTTCGTGCCGGGCATCGGGCCGTCCCCGGACAAGATGCTGCAGGGCCGCCTGTTCGCCTACGCCGACGCGCACCGCTACCGGCTCGGCGTCAACCACACCCAACTCCCGGTGAACGCGCCGCGGACCGCCGTCGTCCACAACTACGGCCGCGACGGTCTGCACGCCACCCGCAACGGGGCGCGGCACGACAAGAACTACGAGCCCAACTCGTACGCGGGTCCCGCCCAGACCGAGGCGGCGCTCTCGGCGCCGCTCGCCGTCCACGGCTGGACCGGCACCCACGCGGCGCCCGCCCACACCAAGGACGACGACTTCTTCCAGGCGGGCGAGCTCTACCGGCTGATGTCCGAGGACGAGAGGAGCCGCCTGGTCGCCAACATCGCCGGAGGCCTCTCCCAGGTCACCCGCGACGACGTGATCGAGAAGAACCTCGCTCACTTCCACGCCGCGGACGCCGAGTACGGCAAGCGCGTCGAGGAAGCGGTCAGCGCGCTGCGCGAGGACTAGAACACCGATACCGCGCAGAGGATCTGACGGGAGGTCATTTCCCTTGCGCTGTCCGTCCGGCCGGCCCTGAGGGGTATCCGGCGGGACGGACGTCACTGAGGACCGCGGCGGCGTGCGAGCCAGTGCGGTGGTGAAGGCAGCCGTCCGCCGCTCTCGACCTGAGAGAGCGGGCCCGGCCGCCCGTCGCCCGCCGCTGCGGTCCCGGCACAACCCGCACACAGGACTCCGCCCGGCGGCGCGAACGAAACGGTCGCGCCGGCCTCTCGCCGTCGGGCGGTCACCACCCTCTTGCAGGGCGGCGAGTACGGACGGTCCCGGGCTCCCCGCCCTTAGGGCTGTCCTGTAATCCCTGGCGGGCGCGCGACGACAGCTACGGCACCTCGCCCCATTGTCGGAACGCCCGAATACGTCCAGTATGAGGATGTCCCTCCGCCTTGCGATGCACCGCATCGGACGCCGCGGGCCGATCCACCAGGGATTACGGGACAGCCCTTTGCGTGTGTGCGTCAGTAACCGGCCGGGCGGACGAGGCCCGTCTCGTACGCGAAGACCGCCGCCTGGGTCCGGTCGCGCAGCCCCAGCTTGGCCAGGATCCGGCTCACATGGGTCTTCGCCGTCTGCTCGGCCACCACCAGGCGCGTGGCGATCTCCGCGTTCGACAGCCCCTGCGCGATCAGGGACAGCACCTCCGTCTCACGTTCCGTCAGATCGCCGACGCGCTCCCTGAGCGGAGCCCTGGGAGCGGCGGTCATCCGGGAGAACTCGGCGATCAGCCGCTTGGTGATGTTCGGGGCGAGCAGCGCGTCACCGGCCGCCACCACCCTGACCGCATGGGCCAGTTCCTCCACCGAAGCGTCCTTGAGCAGAAAGCCGGACGCGCCCGCGCGCAACGCCTCGTACACGTACTCGTCGAGATCGAAGGTGGTCAGGATGAGCACCTTGACCTGTGCGTCGTACGGTGACGTGATGCGACGGGTCGCCTCGATACCGCCGAGCACGGGCATCCGGACATCCATCAGGACGACGTCCGGGGCGAGTTCGGCGACCTTGGAGACGGCGTCCAGGCCGTCCACCGCCTGACCCACGACCTCGATGCCGGGTTCGGCGTCGAGCAGCACCGTAAAACCCTGCCGGACCATCACCTGGTCGTCGGCGATCAGTACGCGGATGCTCGTCACAGTGTGTCCTCAGCAGGTAAGGCGGCCAGGTCAGGGGCGCTCACCGGCAGGATAGCCGTGACCTCGTAGCCGCCGTCCGGGGTCCGTCCGGTGACGAGTTCGCCGCCCAGCATCGCGGCGCGTTCGCGCATTCCGAGCAGTCCGTGACCCATGCCCCGCGACGGCGCGGCGGGTCCGTCCGGCGCGGTGTTGGTGATCCGGACGGTGAGCCCGGCCGTCCCGTACGCCGTCTCCACCCGCACCTGGGCACCGGGCGCGTGCCGCATCGCGTTGCTGAGTGCCTCCTGGACGATCCGGAACGCCGACAGTTCGACACTCGGCGGCAGCGGGCGCGCCGCGCCGGCGGTGACGGTGGTGACCACGAGCCCGGCGCCGCGCACATTGGCCAGCAATTCGTCCAGGCGGTCGAGAGTGGGCTGCGGGGTGTGGCTCGCCCCCTTCGAAAGGGCGTCCTCGGAACGCAGAACGCCGAGCACATGGCGTAGTTCGGTGAGCGCCTCGACAGCGTTCTGACGGATGCCGGCGAGGTTCTCCCTGAGTTCGTCGGACGGGTTCTCGACGAGGTGCGGGGCGACCTGCGCCTGGATGGAGATCACCGACATGTGGTGGGCGACCACGTCGTGCAGCTCGCGGGCGATCCGGTTGCGCTCCTCCAGCAGGGTGCGCCGGGCCCGCTCCCCGGCGGTCAGTTCCTCCTGGACGACCAGTTGACTACGGGTCACCCGCAGCCCCCGCAGGGCGGTGCCGAGAACCACGGCTGCGATCAGAAACGGCGCTCCGCGCAAGATGTCGTAGTTGTGCCCTGTGGTGAAGGCGGTGCACACCGGCCCGGAGAGAAGGGTGATCGCCACCGCGACGGCCGCGCGGCGTGGCCGCACCCGCAGCGCGAGCAGGAACAGCGCTCCGCCCAGGAGGATCAACCCGGGGACGGTCCAGGGAAAGAGCAGGTCCCTGCTGATGTCGGGCTCCGAGAGCCGCACGGTGACCGCCAGGACGATCGTCGACACCCACCAGGCCGCCACCGGGCGGAACATCCCGGCGACGAGCGCCGCGCCCTGCACCATGCCCAGCAGCACCGCGTACGGGGGAATGGAGCCACCGTCGGCCGGGCTCAGCTGGGTCATGTGGAACGCGGTGAGGAACACGGCGCCGATGACCAGCGCCATCGCGAACACCGGACGCCAGACCGGCCATCCGGGCTCCCCCATCGCCGGCAGCGGATCGGCGGGCGCCGTCAGATCCTCGAACAACGCGCGCGGGGCCCTCCGCAGCGCGGCCCTCAACCGCTTTCCGTCCCTCACCACTGACCCCCTCGTCCGGTCCAGACTACGGACTGTCCCGTTATCCCTGGTCGATCAGCGCGCGGCGTCGGATGCGGTGCATCGCAAGGCGGAGGGACGGGCTCATACCGGTCGTATTCGGGCGTTCCGACAACGCAGCGAGGTGCCGTAGCTGTCGTCGTGCGCCCGCCAGGGGTGACGGGACAGTCCTTAGGCACGGCGCATCACCGACTCCCGGGCAGGACGCCCCTCACGGACGATACGGCCGCTTTTCCGTGGCCGCCCCTCCTCGTACTTGCGGAACGCCGCCCAGCACACCAGCAGCGCCACGGCGAAGGCCGGCAGCCAGGCCAGCCGTGCGAACACCCAGCCGGAGTCACTGGGCACGGTGTGCAGACCGGGCAACGCCTCGCCCGCGAGGAGTCCGACGGCGGTGACCGCCATCATCGCGGTCTGGTGCCAGAGGAACACGGTCATCGCGGAGAGGTTGACCAGTGCCACCGCCGCCCAGGCCGCGGGGCGTCGCAGGACTCGTCGCAGCGGGCCGAGCATCAGCCGGGCCGCGCCGCACTGGGCGAGGCCGAAGGTGACGGCCGCGAGGGTGGGCGGGTCGAGGTTGGAGATCCTGGAGCCGGGCACACCGACCATGGACGCCGGGTAGCCGGCCCACAGTACGAGTGCGGCGCTGGTGGCGGCGCCGACGAGCAGCAGGGCCCATCCGGTCGACCGGCTCCGCAGGCCGCCGCGGGCCCAGCTCGCGCCCAGGCAGTACGGGACCATCCAGCCGGCCGCCACGTTGATCCAGCCGAGCCCGGCGGGACCGTCCAGCCCGAACCGGATCAGGTCGACATGCAGCACGACGGCGAGCGGCCACAGCGGATGAAGCTTCGCCACCAGCGGGGTCGCCGCCGTCAGCACCGCGAAGACCAGCAGGAACCAGAGCGGTGACAGCACCAGTTTGAGCAGCGCGTGCACGGTTTCCGTGCCCACCCCGGAGGCGAGCAGCACGCCCGCGATCACGGCCCACACCACCAGCACGGCGGCGACCGGCCTGAACAGCCGGATCGTACGGGCGCCGAGCCACTTCCCGTACGTGGTGCCGCGGGCGCGGGCGCAGGCGTAACTCTTCGCCCCGACCTGGCCGCCCACCAGGAAGAACACCGCGAGTGTCTGGAAGAGCCAGGAGACCGGGGTCAATTCGGGCATGTGCTGGAGGGGGCTCGCGGCACGCACCGTGCCGGTGTCGGCGATCAGGGCGGTCACCAGCCAGTGGCCGAGCACCACGCCCAGAATGGCGAGGGCGCGCAGGGCGTCGACGGCGCGGTCGCGGTCGGGCGGGGTGGCGGCGTCGATCCTGCGGACGAGTTCACGCATGACGGCCCTCCTCGGCAGGGGCCCGGCCGGAGACGATCCGGGCGATGTTCTCCAGCGATGAGGAGCCGGCCTTCAGGTAGTCGCTGTGGCCGCCGTCGCCCGCCGCGAAGCGCCGGGCACCGAACTCCGGGGAGACCGGGTCCGTTCCGAACCCGAGGGTGACGAACGGCAGCCGAAGCTGTACGTGGGGCACCTCGGCGATCCAGTCGTCGCGGCCCCGGCCTGCCCAGACCGTGGCCGGGGTGTGGAGTGCGGCGACGTTGTCGACGCCGGTGCCGGGGCTGCCGTACAGGACGATGTCCGCGACCGCCAGCCCTGGCGCTGCCTCGGCACAGACGACGGACCCGTAGGAGTGGCAGAGCAGCGAGGTCCGGGCTGTCGGCTCGGCACGCTTCAACTCGGCGAGAAACGTACGCAGTTCGGTGGCGGCGCCGTCGGCCCGGCCCGTGGTCACCGACGCCCCGCTCACCGTGTCCGGCGTTTCGTAGCCGAGCCAGCCGATGACCGCTGCCCCCTCGCCCATCTCGTGGCGCAGGGCGACGGCGCCGGCCCGCAGCCGCCAGTACCGGTCGAGGCTGATGCCCGCCCCCGGGACCAGTACGGCGATCCGGCGCGCCCTGGAGAGGTCGCCGAAGACCTCGACGCTGCGGCCACCGTCGCGGCCGTCGAAGGAGAAGAAGTGGCGCGCCGGGTCGGCGAGACCGCGCAGCGCTGCGGCCCGCTTGCCGTCGCCGTGGCGGGTGGCCATCCGCTCGGCCGCGAGGACGGAGCCGCGGTTGACGGCGTACCGGGCGGCGAGGTCCGCGGCGGTCGCAGCACGCAGCGGGGCAAGAGGGGCCGGGGCCGGCGCCGGGACGGCGGAGGGCCGAGCCGCACCCGCCATGGGCACGGCGACCGCGGCGATGACGAGGGAGGCGAGCAGCGTCCGGACGGCGCGCGGAAGGTTCCTGCGCGGACGGCTCCTGGGCGGGCTGGGCGCCATGAGGGATGTTCCTTCCGTACCGGATGTCCGTGGAGTCGGTCAGTGGTGCTTCCGGTACAGAAGCTAGGGAGCGGACCTCGTGGTCGGCGTCCACCCGGGGAGGTCACCTTCCCGGTAACCCTGAAGTACTACGGGTAGGGGGAGTTGGCGCTTTCGCGAGGCCCGGACACACGTGTGGGGGCGGACCACCGGGTTCCGGCGGTCCGCCCCCGCACAGGCGGCAGAGGAGAGGGTGGTCAGCTCGCGACGAAGGGGCGGACCGAGGTCGGGGCGTGACCCGGTTCGGTGGCGATGTCCTCCCACTCGTTGATGGCGTCGATGCCCGCGGCACCCATCGAGATGTTGGTGACACGCTCCAGGATCGCCTCGACCACCACCGGGACCCGGAACTCGGCGGCCAGCTTCTTGGCCTCCTCGAACGCCGGCAGCAGCTGGTCCGGCTCGGTGACCCGGATCGCCTTGCAGCCCAGGCCCTCGACGACCTTGACGTGGTCGACGCCGTAGACGCCCAGCTCCGGGGAGTTGATGTTCTCGAACTCCAGGTTGACCTGGAAGTTGATGTCCAGGTTGCGCTGCGCCTGGCGGATCAGCCCCAGGTAGGAGTTGTTCACCAGGACATGGACGTACGGGATGTTGTGCTGTGCGCCGACCGCCAGTTCCTCCAGCATGAACTGGAAGTCGTAGTCGCCGGAGAGCGCGACCACCTGGCCCTCGGGGTCGGCGGTGGCGACGCCCAGCGCGGCCGGGATGGTCCAGCCGAGCGGACCGGCCTGGCCGCAGTTGATCCAGTGGCGCGGCCGGTAGACGTGCAGCATCTGCGCGCCCGCGATCTGGGAGAGGCCGATCGTGGTGACGTAGCGCGTCTCCGGTCCGAAGGCGCGGTTCATCTCCTCGTACACGCGCTGCGGCTTCAGCGGCACGTTGTCGAAGTGGGTACGTCGCTGCAGCCGGGCCTTGCGGTCCTGGGTGGAGGCGGCCCACGCGCTGCGGTCCGGCAGCCTGCCGGCGGCCTTGAGCTCCTTCGCCACTTCGACGAAGAGCTCCAGCGCGGCCTTGGCGTCGGAGGCGATACCGAGGTCCGGCGCGAAGATCTTGCCGAGCTGGGTGGGCTCGATGTCGACGTGGACGAACGTACGGCCGTTGGTGTAGACGGCCAGGTCTCCGGTGTGCCGGTTGGCCCAGCGGTTGCCGATGCCCAGGACGAAGTCCGACTCCAGGAAGTTCGCGTTGCCGTAGCGGTGCGAGGTCTGCAGGCCGACCATGCCGGCGTTCAGCTCGTGGTCGTCGGCGAGGATGCCCCAGCCCATCAGGGTCGGGATGACCGGGGTACCCGTCAGCTCGGCGAACTCCACGAGGAGTTCGCAGGCGTCGGCGTTGATGATGCCGCCCCCGGCGACGATCACCGGGCGCTCCGATGCGAGCAGGAGCCCGATCGCCTTCTCGATCTGGGCGCGGGACGCGGCCGGCTTGTAGACGGGCAGCGGCTGGTACGTCTCCGGGTCGAATTCGATCTCCGTCAGCTGGACGTCGATCGGCAGGTCGATGAGGACCGGGCCGGGGCGGCCCGACCGCATCAGATGGAATGCCTGCTGGAAGACGCCGGGCACCTGCGCGGCCTCCAGGACGGTCGTCGCGGCCTTGGTCACCGGCTTGGCGATCGAGGCGATGTCGACGGCCTGGAAGTCCTCCTTGTGGAGCTTGGCCACCGGCGCCTGGCCGGTGATGCAGAGGATCGCGATGGAGTCGGCGATCGCCGAGTAGAGCCCGGTGATCATGTCGGTCCCGGCGGGCCCCGACGTACCGATGCACACACCGATGTTCCCTGCCCGGCTCCGGGTGTAGCCCTCGGCCATGTGGGACGCGCCCTCGACATGGCGGGCGAGCGTGTGGTCGATGCCACCACCGGCCTTGAGCGCCGCGTAGAACGGGTTGATCGCTGCGCCCGGCACGCCGAACGCGTTGGTGACGCCTTCCAGCTTGAGGATCTCAACTGCCGCTCGGGCAGCGGTCATTCGAGGCATGGAGTACTCCTGCTCGGACGGGTGGAGTCGGGCTCTGTCGCGCCACCTGAGAGCACCTATTCCGCATTACGAAAGTTTGTTTCTGCTATACGGAAGCAATCTAAGCCGCGTCCGAGTGGCCGTCAAGACCGGCGAATCCGCCAAGTCGCTCCCTCGCGCCTCGCTCTTGGTGGACCATGGGGACGGAGCACAGGGGACAAGGGGCGCGGAGGCCCCGGGGCGGCGCCGGGGAGCGCCGGAGGGAGACCACAGTGGAGTCCGTGCCGGTACGCTGCCCGGCCTGCGGCCGCGATCACGCCTACCTCACGCCGGTCTACCCGTGCCCGTGCGGCACCCCCGTCGCCCCGCCCGTGCTGCGCGGCGGGACGGTCGAACCGATCACCCACCGCACCTGGAACGAGGACTGGGTGACCGTGCGCTGCCGCACCTGCGGACGCCACGACCAGTGGCCTCAGCCGGAGCTGTGCTGTCCGTGCGGGACGGTGCTGCGGATCCCGGTCCGCCCGGCCACGGCGTCCGCGCCCGGCCTGGACGCCGGGACCCTGCCCACCCACATCCCGCTGCCGCGGACGGCGGCTGCGCCCCGCCCGGCGTTCCGGCCGATGACGATCCGGACCGGCCGCGACGCGGTCACCGCCGCCGCGATGTATCTGCGGTGGCTGGGCTACCGCGACGTCGTACAGCCCGCGGAACGCCCGTCGTCCCGGATCGATCTGCGCGCCGCCGGGCTGATCGCCCAGGTCGACTCGACCACCCGGCCGACCACCCTGCGCGATGTCGAATGCCTCTGGCTGAACAGCTTGAACGCCTCGGTGACCAGCGTCTTCTTCTCGCTGGCGGGCTATGCGCAGGACGCCAGGGAGCGAGCGGACGGTCTCTGCATCCCGCTCTTCGTGATGGACCTCACCGGGACCCCGCAGCCGGTCAACGGCCCGGCGGACGAACTGCTCTCCACCGGCGCCTGACCTCCGTACCGAGCGCCATACTGGCGGCATGCGCATCCGTCCCGCCCGCCGCTCGGATCTCCCCCTGCTCCAGGAGATCGAGCGCGCCGCCGGCGAACCCTTCCGCACCCTCGCCATGTCCGCCGTCGCGGACGACGACCCGCCGCCTCTCGACCTGCTGGACGAATACCGCAGGGCCGGCCGCGCCTGGGTGGCCGCGGACGCCGACGACCGTCCGGTCGGCTACCTGATCGCCGACCCGGTCGACGGCGCTGCCCATGTCGAGCAGGTCTCGGTCCATCCGTCCGTCGCACGGCGCGGCCTCGGCAGGGCGCTCATCGACCACCTCGCCCTCTGGGCGGGCGAGCAGCGGTTCGAAGCCCTCACCCTCACCACCTTCTCGCACGTCCCGTGGAACGCGCCGTACTACACGCGCCTCGGCTTCCGCACGCTCACGGAGGCCGAACTCACCGACGGACTGCGGAAGATCAGGGCGGAGGAGGCCGAACACGGCCTGGACCGCTGGCCAAGGGTCTGCATGCGACGCGAACTCTGACACGGCGACACGATTCGGGTGCTTCCGCGCGGCCCGGCGCCGGACCCGGACACACTCCCTGACGTCGCAGTGGAACCGGCCGGCAACAGCGAGTGCAATCGGTCACGTTCGGTCCTACGGCCACAAATGTTCGGTCGCTGTCAGTGGGCGGCCTTACAGTGGTGCGCATGGTCTTAACTCCACGACTCTCACCACCTATCGCCCCGAGAAACACCGCACAGAGCGTCGGACAGTCCGCACAGCCGACTCACCCGTCCGCCGTCGAGGCGAACGAGGCGATACGTGCGCTCGTGGACGCACGAGCCGGCCAGGACTGGTCCTCCGTGGAGTCCGCGGCCTACGAGGTGCTGCTCATCGAATGGGCGGCGGCCACTCGGGGCGCTGCCGGCGACATCATCGAAGCCGCCTGACAACGCCCCTCGGCGCCGCTCCCGCCGGGTCCCCTACCCGTAGTTCTCCCGCAGTTCGATCTTCCGGACCTTCCCGCTCACCGTCATCGGGAAGGTCTCCAGGATCTGCAGCCGTCGCGGAATCTTGTAGTGCGCCAGCTGCTCACGGCAGTACTCCGTCACATCTTCCAGGGTCGGCGGCTGCGCCGGGTCCCTGGGGATGACGCAGGCCAGGATCTCCTCGCCGTACGTCTCGTCCGGTACGCCCACGACCTGCACGTCGGCAATCTTCGGATGGCCGTAGAGGAACTCCTCGATCTCCCGCGGGTACACGTTCTCGCCACCGCGGATGATCATGTCCTTGATGCGACCGACGATCTGTACGTAGCCGTCCTCGCGCATCACCGCGAGGTCACCGGTGTGCATCCAGCGCCCCGCGTCGATCACTTCCGCGGTCCGCTCGGGCTGCTCCCAGTAGCCGAGCATCACGCTGTAGCCGCGGGTGCAGAGCTCGCCCGCCGTGCCGCGCTCCAACGTCACGCCCGTCGCCGGGTCGACGACCTTCACCTCGATGTGCGGCATCACCCGGCCCACCGTTCCGGTGCGTCGCTCCAGGTCGTCGTCGCGGCGGGTCTGGGTGGAGACCGGGGAGGTCTCCGTCATGCCGTAGCAGATGGACACCTCGTCCATGTGCATCTCGGCGACGACCCGCTTCATGACCTCCACCGGGCAGGGTGATCCCGCCATGATCCCGGTACGCAGCGAGGAGAGGTCGTACGAGGCGAAGTCCGGGTGGTTCAGCTCCGCGATGAACATGGTGGGGACGCCGTAGAGCGAGGTGCAGCGCTCCGCCTGGACCGCCGCAAGGACGGCGGCCGGCTCGAAGGCCGGGGCCGGGATCACGATGCAGGCACCGTGCGAGGTGATGCCGAGGTTGCCCATCACCATGCCGAAGCAGTGGTAGAAGGGAACGGGCAGACAGACCCGGTCCTCTTCCGTGTAGGCGACCATCTCCCCCACGAAATAGCCGTTGTTGAGGATGTTGTGGTGCGAGAGGGTGGCGCCCTTCGGGAAACCCGTCGTGCCCGAGGTGTACTGGATGTTGATCGGATCGTCGCAGGAGAGCCCGGCTTCCCTGGCCGCCAGTTGTCCGGCGGTGACGGCTGCGGCCGCAGCCGTCAGCCCGTCCCAGGACGGATCGCCGATGTAGTGCACGGCGCGCAGGGCGGGGCAGTTGGCCCGGACCTGGCCGACGAGGGCGCGGTAGTCGCTGGTGCGGTGGGAGAGCGAGGAGATCAGGAGGGAGATCCCGGCCTGGCCGAGCACATACTCCAGCTCGTGCGCCCGGTAGGCCGGGTTGATGTTGACCATGATCGCGCCGATGCGGGCGGTGGCGTACTGGACGAGCACCCACTCGGGGCAGTTGATCGCCCAGATGCCGACGCGGTCGCCCTTCGCCACTCCGGAGCCCATCAGAGCGCGCGCCAACTCGTCGACGGCGGCGCCGAATTCCGCGTACGTCCAGCGTCGCCCCGAGGCGACGTCGACAAGCGCCTCACGCTCCGGGTACGCCTCGATCGCCCGGTCGAGGTTGCGCCCGATGGTGTCGCCGAGCAGGGCCGTGGTGCCGGTGCCGTGCGCGTAGGAAAGGCCGGTCCGTCCGCTCATCGCAGGTCCCCCTCGTCGAATTCGGTGCCGACGCCCTCGGCCGTACGCTCGCGCAGCTCGATCCGGCGGATCTTGCCGGACACGGTCTTCGGCAGTTCGGCGAATTCCAGCCGGCGGATCCGCTTGTACGGGGCCAGCACCGCCCTCGAGTGCGCGAACAGCACCTTCGCTGTGTCAGGGCCGGGCTCCCAGCCTTCCGCGAGCACGACGTACGCCTTCGGGACCGCGAGCCGGACCGGATCGGGCGCGGGCACGACCGCGGCCTCGGCGACCGCCTCGTGCTCCAGCAGGGCGCTCTCCAGCTCGAACGGCGAGATCTTGTAGTCGGATGCCTTGAAGACGTCGTCGGCGCGGCCGACATAGGTGATGTAGCCGTCCTCGTCGCGGGAGCCGATGTCGCCGGTGCGGTAGTAGCCGCCCGCCATCGCCTCGGCGGTACGGTCCGGGTCGCCGTGGTATCCGGTCATCAGGCCGACCGGTCGGTCCGACAGATCGAGGGAGATCTCGCCTTCCGTCGCGCCGGGCCGGCCGGTGACCGGGTCAAGGAGCTCGACCTTGAAGCCGGGGCTCGGCCGCCCCATGGAACCGGACTTCAGCAGCTGGCCGGGAGTGTTGGCGACCTGGACGGCGGTCTCGGTCTGGCCGAATCCGTCCCGGATGGTGACGCCCCACGCGCGCCTGACCGTCTCGATGACCTCGGGGTTCAGCGGCTCGCCCGCGGCGACGACCTCGCGCGGCGGGATCCTCAGCTGGGAGAGGTCGGCCTGGATCAGCATCCGCCAGACGGTGGGCGGGGCACAGAAGCTGGTGACGCCCGAGCGGTCCATCTCGGCCATCAGCCGCCCCGCGTCGAACCGGGTGTAGTTGAAGATGAAGACGGTCGCCTCGGCGCTCCACGGCGCGAAGAGGTTCGACCAGGCGTGCTTGGCCCAGCCCGGCGAGGAGATGTTGAGGTGGACGTCTCCGGGCCGGAGGCCGATCCAGTACATCGTCGACAGGTGGCCCACCGGGTACGAGACATGGGTGTGCTCGACCAGCTTGGGGCTGGCGGTCGTGCCGGACGTGAAGTACAGCATCAGCGGTTCGTCGGCGTCGGTCTCCCGGTCCGCCTCGAAGCTCTCCGGCTGCTCGTCGGCGCCCGTGTACGACTGCCAGCCCTCGACCTCGCCACCGACGGCGAGCCGGGTGTAGTCCCCGGGCACCTCGTCGAACTTCTCGGCGTCCGCGTCCCGCACGATCACATGCCGGACCCGGCCGCGGTCCACCCGGTCACGCAGATCGACGGGGCCGAGGAGCGGGGTGGCGGGGATGACAACGGCGCGCAGCTTCATCGCGGCGAGGGCCGTCTCCCACAGCTCGACCTGGTTGCCCAGCATGACGAGGATCCGGTCCCCGGCGCGCACCCCCTGGGCACGCAGCCAGTTCGCCGCCTGGTTGGAGCGGGCGGACATCCGGGCGAAGGACACCTCGGTGCGCCGGCCGTCCGCCTCCACGATGTGCAGAGCGGTGCGGTCGTTGTTCTCGGCGATGACGTCGAACCAGTCCAGCGCCCAGTTGAAATGGTCGGCCCGGGGCCAGCGGAAACCCTCGTAGGCCGCCGCGTAGTCCTCGCGGTGCTGCAGCAGAAAGTCCCGGGCGGCCCGAAACGTTTCCGTCGCGTTCGTTGCCGACATGTGCCCTCCTCATTGCGGACCGGACCGGTCACTTAACATCATGAAAACAGTGACCCAGGTCTCACCACCCCCGAACGGGGGTACAGAGGGCGGGGCAGAGAGGCGACAGCGTGCCGGAACCGGTCGATACGGTCGAGATACAAGCGGCGCTGCTGCGGCTGCGCCGGACGAGCGGACTGCCCGTCACGTTCGGCGGACTGCTCTCGGACCCGCGCCACGCCAGGATCGTGGAACTCAACGGTGCGCAGACCACCGCGCTGCGCGGGCTCGTCATATCGGCCGGCAGCGGGCTCGGCGGCAAGTCGATCGCCCTGTCGCGGCCGTGCGCGGTGACTGACTACCCGTCGTCGCGGCACATCAGCCACGAGTACGACACCGCGGTCGCCGCGGAGGGCCTGCGCTCGGTGGTCGCGGTGCCCGTCGTCGTACGCCGGAGGGTACGGGGCGTGCTGTACGGGGCGCTGCGTGAGCCGCTCACCCTCGGGGACCGTACGTTCGACGCGGCAGTCGCGGCGGCCCGCGACGTGGAGCAGGCCCTTGTCGTACGGGACGAGGTGCAGCAGCTCCTGTCCGTCACCCAGGACCAGGTGACCGATCCCCGGGCCGCTCCGGGGGCCTGGGAGGACGTCCGCGAGGCCCACCGCGAACTGCGCGCGCTCGCCCCCAAGGTGGCCGACCCGGCGCTGCGCGAGGAACTGCTCTCGGTGTGTGCCCGGCTGGCCTCGGCGTCCGGGGCGCAGGAGTCACACGCCCGTGAGGTGATGCTGGCGCCGCGCGAGGTCGATGTCCTCGCCTGTGTGGCGTCGGGTGCGACCAACGCTGTGGCGGCCGGCCGGCTGGGCCTTCGACCGGAGACGGTGAAGGGGTATCTGCGCTCGGCGATGCGGAAGCTGGGCGCGCACACCCGGCTGGAAGCCGTGGTCGCCGCGCGCCGGGCGGGGCTGCTGCCGTAGACCGAGCGGCGCATGGCGACTCCGCCGCGTTCGCCGGCCGCTCCTGGTCGCGTGCCTGACGTCAGCGCCGGCTTCTGCCGTAGCGGCGGGGCCGAGGGGGTGACGGACATGGTCACGCTCTGGGGGTCGGCGCCTCGGCCGCCCGCAGCTGGTTCGCCCGGTCGGAGCGGCGGCTGTCGTTGATCGGCGGGGCGGGTGGCTTCGCGATGATCGGCCTCGGCGTGACGGTGGCGGCGGGCCGCGCCGGCTGAACCCGCCTCACTGCCCGAAGTCGATGAACGGCGCGAACCGGATGTCGTGCGCGGGCCCTTGCACGGGCGCCATCGTGGCGAGCATCCGCAGGCCCTCCTCCGTGACGGCGTCGCGCTCGGCCCGGCTGAGCTTCCCCAGCTCCTGCACGGTGACGGTCCCTCCGCCGCCGAGCTTCCCGCCGGACTTCGTGCCGGGCGCGCCGAATCGCCAGATCGCGGCGAGGAACCCGTCGACCAGCACGGTTCCGTACGCCTGGTTGCCGTTCCCGTTGCGTCCCCGGTACCGCGGGGGGATGACGCGCGTACGGTCGGCGTGGCCGAGCAGCACGTTGTCGAACTCGGGCAGGAAGCGCGGCGGGGCAGGGGTGTCCGCGTCGGGGCGCGGGGCGTCCGGCAGGTCGAAGAGCTCGACGCCGTTCTCGTCGCGGAAGGTGATCAGCTGCGGCCGCAGCCGTTCGAAGGCTTCCCGCAGCCGGGTCAGCCCCGCCCACATCTGCATGTCCTGCACGGAGGCGGGGCCGAACGCCCCGAGGTAGCGCAGCACGGTCGCGTCGGGTGTGGGCGTCGGCTCCGCCGGCCGGCCGAGCCAGTGCTCCGCGGTGGTCAGAGCGACCTGGCCGCTGCGGCCCCACAGCCCGCGCGGGGTGACCTGGACCAGGGGCAGGACGCAGCGGGCTGCCACGGTCAGGGCCTGCGGGTCGGCGTCCGGCCACTCGGCGAGCAGCGCCTCGCGGATCTCCTTCGGGGTACGGGGCCGTTCCTCGACAAGCTCCCTGCCGAGCGCCGCGAGCCGGTCCGGATCCACACCGACGAGCCCGTTGCGGAACATCTTCAGCTCCCGGTCACGGGCCGGCTGGACCAACGGACGCAGAGTGAGCGCGTCTTCGGCGGTGTGCGTGTGGATGGTGGATCGCAGGGTGACGATACGGACCACCTCGCGGGACTCCATCAGCCCGGAGAGTTCGGCGGGTTCGAAGTCTTCGAGCCGGGCGAAGAGCTGGTGGTAGGGCGGCTTGGTGTTCTGTGCCTGGAGCCCGACGAGATGCCCGACGGCGTCCTTCGCGGACATCGGACTCCGGCGCAGGAGCAGTTGGCGCGCCAGGGTGGCGCGGCCCAGTGCGCGGGGCGGGAGCACGGAGGGCGAGGCGGGTGCGGCGGAGTGCGTCTTCGCGGCCATGAACGGCACGCTACGCGGGCTTGCGGACATCTTCCGTCCGCGACTGCGCATCCCTCCTCTCCCCGGCCCGCCGCACCGAGGACGGCAGGACCCGGGAATGTGGGCGGACCGCCCGCATCATGGTCCGGTGATCAGTGTCCTGTTCGCCATCCTGACCGCACTCAGCAACGGCGCCGCCTCCGTGCTGCAACGCCGCGCCGCCAGCTCGGTACCCGACACCGAGGCGATGCGTCTGTCGCTGATCGGCCATCTGGTGCGCCAGAGGGTGTGGCTGGCCGGGATCGGCCTGGTGATCGTCGCCGCCGTCTGCCAGGCCACTGCGCTGGCCACCGGGCCGATCTCGGTGGTTCAGCCGATCTTCGTCATCGAGCTGCCGGCGACGCTGCTGCTGGCCGGGTTCGTGATGCAGGTCCGGGTGCCCCGTGGGGTCTGGTACGGAGTGGCCGCCGTGACGTTCGGACTGGCCCTCGGCATGGCCTCCGCCGCACCGGGGGGCGGCAGTTCCTCGGTGCAGGACGCGGCGTGGATCCCGGCGCTGGTCCTGACGGGGATCTTCGAGGCGGCGCTGATCGCCGGAGCACTGTCCACCCGCGGCAACCCCCGTGGAGCGCTGCTCGGCCTGGCCGCCGCATGCGGGTACGCGCTCACCGCCGCCCTGATGAAGGATGCCATGGGGCGGCTCGGCGACGGCGGCGGGGCGGCCGCGCTCGTGACGTCCTGGCAGCTGTACGCCACCGCCGTCGCCGGCGTGGGATCGCTGTTCCTCCTTCAGAACGCCCTGCAGGCAGGGACCCTGGTCGCCGTACAGCCGATGCTGACGCTGGGCGACGCGGTGATCAGCATCCTGTACGGCGTGACCCTGTTCGGCGAGCATCTGCGTACCGGCTGGTGGCTGCTGCCCGAACTGGCGGCGCTCACCCTGATCGCCCTGGGTTGCGTCGAACTCGCCCGCTCTCCGCTCGCGTCCGGCAACGCCGTACCGCCGTCGCACGGCACCCGCGTGAAGTGATGGCCCGGCCGGGAGGCGAGGCTCCTCAGGCGGTCCGTCCGGATCCCGACCCTGTACCGGAAGCGGCCTTGATGCCCTTCGTGATCTCGTCCATCACCGAGAGCGCAGGCGCCTTGGAGCTGATGTCGAAGCCGGAGCGCACGACGACCAGCATGTCCGCGGAGTGCGGGGACGGGAGGGCCAGCGACTGCACGTACCCGTCGTCTCCCTTCGTCGTGACCACCTTCCAGCGCACCAGATAGCCCTGCTGTCCGGCGACGGTGACCGGCTCGGACTTGAGCTGCTGGTGCGAGCTGATGGCGCCGTAGGCCTTGCCGCCGTACGACTCCTTGGCGTTGACGGCGATGTCCGCCTTGGCCGCCGCCTCCGCCGTCCTCGCCGTGATCTTCAGCGCCTGGGCCGGGGCGGCGAACACTCCGCCGCGCTCGCACTTCTGCGAGGTGTCGGCCGGGCAGGTGTAGGTACCGGTGCTCACCGACGCACCGACGGTGGCCGACTGCCCCTTCCAGCCGTCCGGCACCGGCAGGCTGACGCCGCTCACCACGTCCGTCACATAGCCGTCCTCGGACGGCGGCTGTTGCGGTTGCTGCTCGTCGGGCGCCGCGCTCCGGCCACCGCCGCCCGGACCACCCGGGCCGCCCTGGCCGTTCTGCCCGCCGCGGAGACCGGGCCCCGGCGACGCGGCGTCGGAGGAGGTGTTCTTCGTACGGCCGGAGTCGTCGGTCAGCATCAGGACGCCACCCGCGATCGCGGCGAGGACCACCACGCCGGCGGTGACGCCGACCCCG
Source organism: Streptomyces sp. NPDC005262 (assembly GCF_042872425.1). Classification (NCBI taxonomy): domain Bacteria; kingdom Bacillati; phylum Actinomycetota; class Actinomycetes; order Kitasatosporales; family Streptomycetaceae; genus Streptomyces; species Streptomyces sp. NPDC005262. The sequence goes on along the minus strand of NZ_JBIAKK010000006.1, from coordinate 220,868 downwards.
ATCCGGATCCGGCGGCGCCGGACGGCCGCGGGCGGCGTGCGGAGCTGATCGGTCCACCGGCTCCCGTCCCACCAGCGTTCCTGGACGGGGCCTGTTCCTGTATACCCGGGGTCCGTATGCCAGCCGGGAGGGCTCATCTCGGTCACGACGTCCACCGTAGAGGCCCTCCGTGAAAATCAGATGAAACCGGTCCGCCGAATCCGGCCATGCCCCTGCCACCCGGGGCTCCCGCCCGAGAACCGTCCGTCCGTGACCGGGAAGGTCTCGACCATGACCTGGGAGGTAATCGACGCCTCTTCCGCCGTCGGACATCGTGTTCCTCACGAGCAGCACAGGAGCTCGGCCGCGCGGCCGGGACGGGACGAGAGGACAGCACGATGACCGCATACGAGGACGCCGTCCAGCGCTACTTCGCCGCCTGGAACGCAGCGACCCCCGAGGACCTCGCCAAGGCCGTCGCCGCGGCGTTCACCGAGGACGCCACCTATACCGACCCGCTGGCGGACGTGCGCGGCCACGACGGGCTCGCCACCGCGATCGGTGGTGCCCGTCAGCAGTTCCCGGGCTTCGAGTTCCAGCTGACCGGCACCCCCGACGGGCACCACGACATCGTCCGTTTCAGCTGGGACCTGGTCTCCACCGCCGACGGTTCGGCGCCCGCCGCCGGGTCCGACGTCATCACCCTCGACGACGACGGGCGCATCAGCTCCGTCAACGGCTTCCTGGACCGGGTCCCCGGCGCCTGAGCGGGCGCTACGCGGGCCCGGCCGACCGGCGGCGCAGCGCGGGGTCGGTCAGCGCGACCGGTTGGTATCCGGCGTCGCGGGCCGACAGGTTGTTACCGGGCGGCACGATCTTGTCGATCTGGTCGAGGATGTCCCCGCTCAGCCGCACCCGGTCCGCGCCGAGCTGACCCGCCAGCTGTTCGAAGGTCCGCGGGCCGATGATGGCGGAGGTGACCGCCGGGTGTTCCAGGACGAACGCCAGGGCCAGCTGTACGAGTGTCAGCCCGGCGTCCTCGGCCAGCCGGGCGAGTGCTTCGGCGGCGTCGAGCTTGACGCTGTTCTCCGGGGACGCGATGTCGAAGCGCTCCGCCTGCCGTTCGGCGCGGCTGGAGACGGGCTGGCCCGCCCCCTTGCGGTAGCGACCGGTCAGCCAGCCGCCGGCGAGCGGGCTCCAGGAGAGCACCGCGAGTCCGTGCCGCCGGGCGACGGGCAGCACCTCGCGTTCGATGCCGCGGGCGAGCAGCGAGTACGGGGGCTGCTCGGCCACGACGCGTTCGCGGCCGCGGCGCTCCGCGATCCACTGGCCCTCGACGATCGCGGACGGTTCGAAGGTGGACGTACCGATGTAGCGGATCTTGCCCTGGTGCACCAGGTCGGAGAGGGCGCCGAGCGTCTCGTCGAAGTCGGTGTCCGGTTCGGGGCGGTGCACCTGGTAGAGGTCGATCCAGTCGGTGCCCAGCCGGCGCAGGCTGTTCTCGACCTCGCGGATGATCCAACGGCGTGAGTTCCCCTGCTCGTTGGGGTCGCTGCCGAGGCTGCCGTGGAACTTGGTGGCGAGCACGACGTTGTCGCGGCGGCCACCGGCGAGCGCCTTGCCGACGATGGTCTCCGACTCACCGGCGGAGTACACGTCGGCGGTGTCGACGAAATTGATGCCGGAGTCCAGGGCGTGGTGGATGATCCGGATGCTGTCGTCGTGGTCCGCGTTGCCGCGGGCGCCGAACATCATGGTGCCCAGGCAGAGCGGGCTGACCTTCACTCCCGTGCGTCCGAAGTTGCGGTACCCGGTCATCGTGCACTCTCCTTGACGAGTTCATTGATCTGCGGATGGCCGTCGGCCGGGGCCGGGTCGCCGCTCTGACGGAAGGCGTCCCAGAGGCGGCGGTACGGACCGCCGGCTGCGAGCAGTTCGGCGTGGGTGCCGGTCTCGACGACGGTTCCCGCGTCGAGGACCACCACCCGGTCCGCGCGGGCCGCCGTCGTCAGCCGGTGGGCGACGACGACGGTGGTACGCCGGCGGGCCAGCACGTGTGTCGCGGCGGCGACCCGGCGTTCGGTGGCCAGGTCCAGCGAGGCGGTCGCCTCGTCGAGCAACAGGATGTCCGGGTCGACGAGTTCGGCCCGGGCCAGGGCCAGCAGCTGGCGCTGGCCGGCGGAGAGGCTGCGGCCGCGCTCCCCCACCGGCTGGAGGTAGCCCAGCCGCAGCCCGGCCACCATGTCGTGGGCCCCGACCACGCGGGCCGCCGCCTCCACCTCGCTGTCGGTGGCGTCCGGGCGCCCGTACGCGATCGCGTCCCGGACCGTACCGCTGAACAGATGCGCCTCCTGCGGCACCACGCCCAGTCTGCGGCGGAAGCCGGGCAGGTCGAGCTCGCGCAGATCGTGCCCGTCGACGCGGACCGTGCCGGCCGACGGGTCGTAGAACCGGGCGAGGAGTTTGACGACGGTCGACTTGCCCGCTCCTGTCGCCCCGACCAGGGCGACGGTCTCGCCCGGTGCGATACGCAGACAGACACCGTGCAGGACCTGTCGGCCGCCGCCGCCCGCGTATCCGAAGGAGACCGAGTCGAGTTCGATCTCCCCACGCAGTTCGCCGACCGGGCGTGCGTGGTCGGCGGGCGGGGTGCCGGTGGGCGTCCGCATCAGTGTCCGGAGCCGGCCGAGGCCGACGACGGCCTGCTGATAGCCGTCGAACACCTGGGAGAGCTGCTGGATCGGTGAGAAGAACAGCTCGACGTAGAGGAGGAAGGCGATGAGGGTGCCCGCGCTCAGTGCCCCCGAGCGGACCTGTCCCGCGCCGACGGCCAGTACGGCTGCCGTGGACAGGGTGCCGAGGAACTCGACGAACGGGAAGAACGTGCCCATGTAGCGCTGGGCGCGCAGCCTGGACTCCCGGAAGGCCCAGGCCAGTTCGGCGAAGTCACGGGCGTTGCGGCGCTCGCGGCGGAACGCCTGGGTGACGCGGATGGCGGTGACGTTCTCCTGGAGGCAGGCGTTGACCGCGCTGATCCGTTCCCTGGCCTCCCGGTAGGCGGGCACCGAGTAGTGGCGGAAGAGGGCGGTCGCGGCGATCAGCAGCGGCAGTGCGGCCAGCAGCACCAGGGCGAGCTCCGCGTCGATCACCAGCAGCGTGACCAGGACGCCGAGGACGGTCAGCAGGCTCACCACTGCGGTGATCAGACCGGTCTGCAGGAAGTTCGACAGGGCGTCCACGTCTGTCGTCATCCGGGTCATGATCCGGCCGCCCAGCTCGCGCTCGTAGTAGTCGAGGCCGAGCCGCTGCAGCTGCGCGAAGGTTTTCACACGCAGGGTGTAGAGGAGTCGTTCGCCGGTGCGTCCGGTGGTACGGACCTGGGCCACGCCGATCAGCCAGTTCGCTGCGACCACAAGGGCCGCGGCAGCGGCGGCGGCCAGCAGGACGCCCCCGGCGCGGTGGGCGACGCCGTGGTCGACGCCTTGTCTCACCAGAACGGGCACGGTGATCTGGGCGAGGGCGTCCAGGGCGACCAGGATCAGGCCGAGCAGCAGCGGCAGGCGGAACGGGCGGAGCAGCGTGCCGAGGTGGAAGGCCGGGTCGGCGGCGACGGCCTGCCCGGTGGGTACCTGCGGATCGGCGGCGGGCAGGGGGACCCGGGCGAGCCCGGCCATGACTTCTGCGCTGGGCGGGGCGGAGCCGAGGACCCCGCCGCCGGGACCGCCACGCCCCGGCCCGGAGGTGGCCGCCGCCTCGGCGAGGGCCCGGGCGGCGCGGACGGCGGTGCCTTCGAGCTGGTCCGACGGGGAGTCGTCGGGGCGGTGCCAGAGGTGCGGGGTGAGGACGGCGGCGGCCGGTTCCGGCACGTCGGCCGCGGGCTCGGCGCCGTCCACGGCCGTCGCGCCTTCCGTGGTCTCGGCCGCGGCCTCTGTCGTCGCTTCCGCCGTGGAGAGCAGGTTCCGGAACAGGGGCGACCTGGACCGGAGTTCGTCCAGGGTGCCGGTGTCGACGATCCGGCCGTCGTCGAGGACGGCGATCCGGTCGGCGAGTTCCAGGGTCGATCTGCGGTGCGCGACGATCAGCGTGGTGCGGCGCCGGGTGTCCTCGCGCAGCCGGCGGTGGATCTGTGACTCCACCCGGGCGTCGATGGCCGACGTGGCGTCGTCGAGGACGAGGACCGCCGGGTCGCCGATGAGAGCGCGGGCGAGAGCCATCCGCTGGCGCTGTCCCCCGGAGAGGGTGAGTCCCTGTTCCCCGACGACGGTGTCGTACCCCTGCGGCAGCCGTTCGATGAACTCGTCGGCCCGGGCGATCCGGGCCGCCGCCCGCACCTGCTCGTCCGTGGCGTCCGGGACGCCGTACGCAATATTGGCGCGCACGGTGTCGGAGAGCAGCAGGCTCTCCTCGAAGACGAAGCCGATCCGGGAGCGCAGCGACGCCAGGGCGAGTTCGCGTACGTCACTGCCGCCCACCCGTACGGCACCTGACGGAACGTCGTAGAACCGGGGCAGCAGGGCCGCCGCGGTGGACTTCCCGGAGCCTGCCGGGCCGATCAGGGCCAGCGTCTCGCCCGGGCGGATGTCCAGGGTGAAGCCGCGGAGCAGCGGTGCGCCGTCCCCGTATCCGAAGGTGACGTCCTGCCAGGAGAGGGCCGGCGGTTCGTCGGGCAGTTCCCGGGCGTCCGGTGCGTCGGTGACCACCGATTCCTCGTCGACGACCTCCAGGACCCGTTCGGTACCGGCCCGTGCCTGCTGCCAGACGGTGAGGAGGGTCGCCACCTGGCGGACCGGGGTGACGAAGGAGCCGAGGTAGGTGGTGAAGGCGAGAAAGGTGCCCAGAGAGATCCGGCCGTGCAGGGCCATCCAGCCGCCGAGGGCGAGGACGGCGACCTGGCCGAGGGCCGGAACCGCCTGAAGGGCGGGGTTGTAGCGGCTGGTGAAGCCGACCACCCGCAGCCGCGAGGCGAACAGTTTGCGGGCGCGCTGTTCCAGCCCTGCGAGTTCGCGCTGTTCCTGGCCGAAGCCCTTCACCACGCGGACGCCGGTGACGGTCGCCTCGACGGTGGAGGCGACCTCGGCGGCCTCCTGCTGGGCGTGCCAGTTGGCGGGGAAGAGGTCGCGGCGCGAGCGCAGGGCGATCAGCCAGAGCAACGGTCCGACGACCAGGGCTACGACGGTCAGCAGCGGCGACAGCAACGCCATGAAGACCAGCGAGAAGAGGAACATCAGGGCGTTGCCCGTGAGGTTGGGCAGGAACTGCAGCAGCGTCTGGACGAGCGTGATGTCCGAGATGGACCGGCTCACCACCTGCCCGGTCCGCAGGTCGTCCTGCTGGGCTCCGCCGAGCCGCAGCAGCGCGGCGAACGCGTCGTTACGGAGGTCGTACTGGACACCGAGGGACAGCCGGCCGGAGCGGTAGCGGCGGGTGAAGCTCGCCCCGAAGCGGAGGGCGCCGATGGCGGCGAGGAGGACCGTCCACGGGGCGAGCGATGCGGTGGTGCCGGCCGCCACCCCGTCCACCACGTGCCGCAGGACGAGTGGCAGCGTGGCGGTGGCGACGGCCGCGACCACGGCGGCACCGAAGGCGAGGAGCAGGTCGGTGCGCCGGCGCAGACAGTAGCCCAGCAGCCGCCGTGCCCAGCCGGGCGACGGCTGCCGGGGCGTACCGGTTTCCGGGTTCGTACAGTCCGTCACCGGACCTCCGCCAGACCGATGCCGAAGTGGCCCTGGCCGCGGTCGACGGTCTCGAACAGCCGGTTGGCGGGGCGCGGCAGACCGTAGTGGCCGCGCAGCGTGCGGGCGGTGTACTCGGTGCGGAACAGTCCGCGTTCCTGGAGGATCGGCACCACCCGGTCCACGAAGACCTCCAGGCCCGACGGGAGCACCGCGGGCATGATGTTGAAGCCGTCGGCCGCCCCGCTGTCGTACCAGTGCTCGATGGTGTCGGCGACCTGCTCGGCCGCTCCGGCGAAGGTGCGGTGACCGCGCCCGCCACCGAGCCGCCCGATCAACTGGCGTACGGTCAGCTTCTCGCGTCTGGCGAGCTCCACGATGAGCGTGTAGCGGCTCTTCGCGCCCTCGATCTCGTCCTCGGTGGGGATGTCCTCGGGCAGCTGCGCGTCGAGGTCGAGGTCGTCAGGGGCGATCCTCAGTCGCTGGGCGAGCTGCCGCTTGGCGTACTCGGGGACGATCAGTTCCTCCAACTCCGCGTCCAGGGAACGTGCTTGGGCCTCCGTGTCACCGATGACGGGCACGATGCCGGGCAGGATCTTGATGCCGTCCGGGTTGCGGCCGATGGCCTCCGCGCGCTGCTTCACGTCCTTGTAGAAGGCGATGCCCTCCTCCAAGGTCTGCTGGGCGGTGAAGACGGCTTCCGCGTACCGCGCCGCGAAGTCCTTGCCGTCCTCGCTGGAGCCGGCCTGCACGAGCAGTGGGTAGCCCTGCGGGGGGCGTTGCACGTTGAGCGGGCCGTCGACCCGGAAGTACTCACCCGTGTGCTCGATCCGCCGCACCCGTTCGGCCAGGGCGTGCACACCGCGTTCCTTGTCGGCGATCACGGCGTCGTCGGCCCAGCTGTCCCAGAGTTTGGTGGACACCTCGACGAACTCGGCGGCCCGGCGGTAGCGGTCGCGGTGCAGCGGGGTGTCGTCGAGGCCGAAGTTGCGGGCAGCGTCGGCGCCGGCCGTGGTGACGATGTTCCAGCCGGCCCGGCCGCCCGAGATGTGGTCCAGCGAGGCGAACCTGCGGGCCAGGTTGTACGGCTCGTTGTAGCTGGTCGACGCGGTGGCGATGAGGCCGATGTGCTCGGTGGCCCCGGCCAGCGCGGTCAGCAGGACGGTGGGCTCCAGCTTGGCGGCGGGCCGCCGGCCGGGGTCGCCCATCAGGACGGGGCTGTCGGCGAGGAACAGCGAGTCCAGCCTGCCGCGTTCGGCGATCCTGGCCAGGTTCTTGTAGTGCTCGATGTCCGAGTTCGCCTCGGCCGGACTCCCGGGCAGGCGCCAGGACGCCTCGTGATGGCCGGTCGACATCAGGAAGGCGTTCAGGTGGAGCGGCTTGCGGTCAGGCTTGCGGGACATGGGTTTCCTTCGCTTCGGAACGGGTCTGGGGCTGGGTCACGCCGAGTGCGCTGAGCAGGGTGTCGCGGTACTCCTGGAACCGGGGGTCGCGTCGCGAGCGCGGGGTCGGCAGGTCGACGGTGAGGTCGACCGAGATCCGGCCGTCCTCCAGGACCAGCACCCGGTCGGCGAGTTCGACGGCCTCGTCGACGTCATGGGTGACCAGCAGCACCGCGGGGCGGTGGCGCTCGTACAGTTCGCGCAGCAGGCCGTGCATCTTGATCCGGGTGAGGGCGTCAAGGGCTCCGAACGGCTCGTCGGCCAGGAGGAGTTCGGGTTCGCGGACGAGCGCCCGGGCCAGGGCGGCCCGTTGTTGTTCGCCACCGGACAGTTCATGGGGCCAGGACCGGCCGCGGCCCTCCAGACCGACCTCCGCGAGCGCGGTCAGTCCGCGTGAACGCACCTTGGGGCCACGCAGACCGAGTACGACGTTGTCGAGCACCCGGAGCCAGGGCAGCAGCCGGGAGTCCTGGAAGGAGAGCGAGACCCGGTCCGGGACGGTGAGTTCGCCGGAGCCTTCGACGGTGTGGTCGAGCCGGGCCACGGCCCGCAGGAGGGTGGACTTGCCGGAACCGCTCCGGCCGAGGAGGGCGGTGAACTCCCCCGGCGTCACGGTCAGATCGAGTTCCCTGAGTACTTTCCGGTCACCGAACCGGCGGACCAGGTTCCTGGTCCGTACGGCCACCGGCCGTGTCGCGGTCGCGGTTCCGGTCCCGGTCTCTTCGTGTGTGCCGGTCAGCCCGCCAGAGTGCGTCGCCATGACAGGGCCCTCCTCTCGATGGCGCGTACCGCCGCGTCCGAGGCGAAGCCGAAGATCCCGTAGGCCACCAGCCCCACGATGATCACGTCGGACTGGGCGTACTGCTGGGCCTGGAACATCATGTAACCGATGCCGCTGGTGGCATTGATCTGCTCGACCACGATCAGGCCGAGCCAGGAGGCGGTGACGCCGAGCCGCAGACCGACGAAGAAGCCGGGCAGCGAGCCGGGGACGACGACCTTGCGGATGAACTGCCGGCGGCTCAGGTCCAGCCCCTCGGCGAGTTCGACGTACCTGCTGTCGATGCCGGTCAGCGAGGAGTACGTATTGATGTACATGTTCACCGCGACGCCGAGCGCGATCACGGTGACCTTCATCTGCTCGCCGATACCGAGCCAGAGGATGAGCAGCGGGAGCATCGCCAGCGACGGGATGGCGCGTTTGATCTGGAGCGGGCCGTCGAGGAGGTACTCACCGGTGCGGCTCAGACCGGCCGCCACGGCCAGGATCACCCCGGCTGCCACCCCGAAGAAGAGGCCGAGGCCTGCCCGTTGGAGCGAGATCAGCACGTTGTCCTGGAGGCGGCCGCTCTGGATCAGGTCCGTCGCGGTGGACACCACGGCGCCGGGTCCGGACAGGATCCGGGGATCGAGATAGCCGACGGCGGAGGCTCCCCACCACACGGCGACCACGAGCACCGGGCCGATCAGCCGGCCGAAGGGCAGCGAGCGGCCCGGGCCGAGCCGCCTTCGGGTGGAGCGGGCGACGGGGACGACCGGGCCCGCGGGAACGGCGGGGGAGACGGCGGCCGGCCCTTGTGCGCCGTGCGCCTGGTGCGCGTCCGGCGAGCCGTTCGGCGCGGCGGTCCCTGCCACCGGCCGTGCCAGGTGCGCCTTCGACAGCAGCTCGGTCATGACGTCTCCCGATACCTGGCCGGTACGGCCTTCGCCGCGAGCCCCTCGAAGCGGCGGTCGAACAGGCCGGAGACGTCCTGCTTCGGTACGAAGCCGCCCTCGGCCATCAGGTCGGCGGTCTCCTGCTCCCACGCGATCGCCTTGTCCCAGCTCACCGGGAACTGCGGCTCGTGCAGGGAGGCGACGATGCGCTTGCCGTCCGCCCTCGTCACGCCCTGGTCCTTGACGTAGTACGTGTCGATCCACTCGTCGGTGTTCTCCCACGCCCAGACCAGGCCGCGGGACCACAGCGGGACGAAGTTACGGATGGCCGCGGCCTTCGCCCTGTCGTTCAGCACCTCGTCGGGTGCCCACAGGACGGAGAGCAGGTCCACCACATCGGTGGTCACTCCGCGGGCGCCGTCCTCGGCGTACTGGCTGAGGTACTTGGTCAGCGTCGGCTCGCCCAGCGGGGCCACATCGACCTGCTTGGACTGCAGGGCAGTCAGGAACTGGGTGCTGGGCAGGGCGACCAGTTCGACATCGCTGTTCTTCAGGCCGGCCTTCTTCAGGGCCCGCAGCACGACGACCCCCTGCGCCTGTCCCTGGGAGAAACCGATCTTCTTGCCGCGGAAGTCCTCCACCGTTCGGATGCCTGAGCCGGGGGCGGTCGCGAAGACATAGGACGGGTGGTTGCGCACCTGTACCGCGACGATCTTCGCTCCTACACCGATGGCCTCGGCCTGGATCGGCGGTATTCCGGCATTAGCCGCCAAGTCGATGGAATGCGCCCGGAATCCCTGGATGATGTCTGGCCCGGCGCTCAGGTTCGGCCATTGCGAGACGGTGAACGCGAGTTCCTTCTGCAAACCGGCGGGCCCCAGTTGAAGGTGTGTGGTGCGGACGGCGATCGACAGTTCGGTGCCTGGCGGCGGAGCACCGGAGGGAAGCTTTCCGGCGGGCTCCGCGGCGGCGACCGTCCTTGCCTGCGGAGAGCAGGCGGCGAGGCCCAGGATCGCCCCGCCCGTAAGGGCGAGGAACGACCGGCGGCCGACTGCGTGACGTACATCGTTGCGTGGCATGGTGAATTCCCGATCAGTGGTCATGAGAAGTCGCTGGAGATGCCGAGAGATCGCGAGCGGCAGCGAGCCGTCCCGGCGGTCAGAGGGAGTGGTACGTGCCGTTGTGGAAGAGGAGCGGGCTGCGCCCCTCGTCGACCCACGAGTCCACGACCCGTGCGATGACGATGCGGTGGTCGCCCGCCGGGACGGTCTGCTCGATCTCCAGCCGCAGCCAGCCGGCCACCTCGTCGAGCACCGGTTCGCCCTGCGGCAGCCGCCGCCAGCCGGTGGGTGCGGCGAACCGGTCGATGCCGCTGGTGGCGAATGTCGTTGCCAACGGCCGCTGTTCGGCGCCGAGGAAGTTGACGACGGCCGTGTCGGCACGCTCGATGTGGGGCCAGGACGAGGTGGTGGTCCCGATCCCGAAGGAGACCAGGGGCGGGTCGAGCGACAGCGATGCGAGCGACGTCGCGGTGAATCCGACGGGTCCGTGGCCGGCGTCGGCGGTGATGACGACCACACCGGCCGGATAGCGGCGGAAGGCCTGCTTGAAGCGGTCCGGGGCAATGCCCGTCGCGGCCGTCGCGGGATATGAGGGCACAGTGACAGTCAACGTCTCTCCCGAGTCGGAAAAGGGCGGAGGGAAAGGAGATGGGAAATAGCAGGAGGGGGAGGAATGGCAGGAGAATTCTGCACAGGTACGGGGAGCGCGACCCTGATCCGAGGGCTGTCGCGTAATCCCTGGTGGATCAGCGCGCGTCGTCGGATGCGGTGCATCGTCAGGCGGGGGGGCGTCCTCGTACTGGACGTATTCGGGCGTTCCGACAACGCGGCGAGGTGCCGTAGCTGTCGTCGTGCACCCGCCAGGGATTACGGGACAGCCCTTAGGCAGCGTGCAGCCACGCGTAACCGTTTCGCGAAATCAGCGGAGGGTTACCGGCGACCCGGACAGGAGCGACAACAGAGACGCCGGACGGCGATACGCACCGGCGCGGCCGCGCAGCGGTAGCGCGCCGCTGAGGGCGCGTACCGGGAATTCCGCTGCTGGCTGGTCATGAATCCATCATCCCGTTCGGGCTCGGGCGCGGTCAACAATGCAACTTCCTGAATTAAGTCGGATATTGTGCCGCTCCGTCAGGACACCGCAGGAAGCGCCGGCCAAGGGCCGAGCGGGTCCCTGTACAGCGCCCCGAGCGCCACCGCGCCGCCCGCGGTGGCCAGTACGGAGCCGGTGAAGCTGCTCGGCACGACCACGCGCTCCGGGTCGTCGCAGACCCAGGAGCGTTCCGCGACCTGCTCGCGGAGATCGGCCAGACACTCCGGGATGCGGCCCGCTCCGGGTTCGACCACGACGAGTACCGCGGGGTCGAACATGTCCAGCAGCAGCGCCGCTGCCCGGCCCACCAGCCCGGCCCGGCGCCGGAACAGCGCCACCGCCCGAGCCTCCCCGGCCAGGGCCTGGTCCAGCAGCTCCCTGAACGAGGCGACCAGCAGCCCCTGTTCGGCCGCGCGCCGTACCATGGCCCGCTCCGACACCTCGGACTGGAGACAGCCGAGCCGCCCGCACGAACACGGTTCGGCGCCACCGGATCTGCCTGCCCCGAGCGGGAGATGGGCGATGCTGCCGGCTCCGGAGCGGGGCCCCCGGTGCAGGGCGCCCTCGGTGGCGAAAGCGGCGTCCACGACCGCGCCGACGAACAGCAGCACCATGCTGGACCGGGTCGATGCCTCGCCGAACATCTGCTCGGCCCGCGCCAACGCCCGGGAGTGGCTGTCCACATGGACCGGCAGCCCGGTCGCGGCGGAGAGGACGTCCCGTACCGGCACATCGCGCCAGCCGAGCAGTGGATGTTCCACGATCATCCCGGCGACGGGGTCGACCCGGTGCCCGGTGGCGACGCCGAGCGCCAGCACGGTCCGCCCCGCGGCACGCGCGGACACCAGTCGGGGAAGGCGCTCGGCGAGGCCGGCGAGGAGCCGGTGCGGATCCGTGGTGCGGTGCGGCTGCCGGTCCTCGGCGACGATCCGGCCCCGCAGATCCATCAGGGACACGGTCGAGTGGGCCACGGCGATGTGTGCCCCGGCCACCAGGTAGCGGCCGGTGTCGATCTCCATGGGGATGTGCGGCCGCCCGAGCCCCCGGGGGCCGGCGGTCTCCGCGCTCTCCCGGACCAGTCCGCGGGCGAGCAGCCGGCCGACGTGACCGGTCACGGAGGCGGGCGAGAGGCCCGTGAGCCGGGCGACGGCGGACCTGGCCACCGGGCCGTGGTCGAGGATCGCGCTCAGCACGGAGCCGGTGCCCGGGACACGGCGGGCGGGGCCGGCGGCGGGTATCTCGGAACGGAGCAGGGGGGTGGCTCGGCGGGCGGCCGCGGACAGACTTTTCACAGTGCCTTCCAGGTCCTCGGTGGCAGCGGGTGACGCGGTGCGCGCTCGTCGGGATAGAGCGCGTGGCAGACCGCTGCTGCCGTGCGGGGCACGGTGCGCGGGCTCTGCTTCTCCCGTGGAGAGGAACACCCTGCGAAGATCCGGTGGGCTGAACCGAGGGTTCGCCTGTGGCCGGTCGCGCGGGCGCTGTGCTCTCAGGCCTGGTGACACGCAGCGGAGCACACACGCTTGAGGTCGACATGACCTCGAGTCGTCAGATGTGCGGATCGCTGCATGGCGGGCAACGTAGCCGGAATGACGTAACCCGGTCAAACCACTGCCCGCATCATGGACAACCGTCTGTGGCGAACTGTGCGTTCAGCAGTCCTACGCGGACACGTCCCGGCCCTGGTCGGAGACGAACCGGCCACCCTCCAGCAGGGTCTTGAGCGTCGAGAGGATCATGACCCAGCCGCCGCTGACACCCTCCAGCATCTTGCTGTCCGGACTGTCGAAGCCATCGTGCGTGATGGTCAGTTTGATGCCCATCGCGGGCTCCTCGGCGGGCTCGATGTCGAACGTGACCTTCGACCGCTCCTTGACCGCCTCGGCCCACTCCTGGTCCGACATGAGACCGAACATCTCGCGGTGCATGGGCTGCAGGGTGTGCCAGGTGTATGAGAGTCGCCTGCCGGGCTCCGCCTCCAGGACCCGCTGGCCGACCTCCTCGAACTCGCCCTCGGGGTCCATCTTCCAGCGGACCGGCGCGCCGACCTCCCAGGTCGACTCGGGGCCGTATCCGCCCATGTAGATCTTGATGAACTCGGGGTCGATCAGCGCCTGGTAGAGCTTCTCCGCCGTGGTCTGGATGTACGTGACGTAGACGAACTCGGGCTTGTCCATGGCCGGACTTCCTTCCAGTGTGCGTTTGAGATGGGACAGGGCGGTCATGCGGCCGCGCTCGTACAGGCCGATCCAGCGGTCGGCGACTTCCTGGATCGGTACCGGGTTGAGGTAGTGGAGCTTCTCGCGGCCCCTGCGGACGGCAGTGACCAGCAGGGCGGACTCCAGGACCGCCAGATGTTTGCTCACCGCCTGCCGGCTCATGGCGAGCCCTTCGCTCAGCTCGCGCAGAGTCTGCCCGCCGCGCGCGTTGAGCCGGTCAAGGAGCTGCCGGCGGCTCGGATCGGCCAGCGCCTTGAATATCGCGTCCATCGCCGCCGTGGTCGCCATCGCCCTCTCAGTTCTCCTGGTCTCCTGGTCACCGCTGTCACTATAGGCAACCGTTTGGTTGCCTGTCGAGTCACGGAAGGACGGCCGCGCACCAGGGAGCTGGCACGATTTCTGGAATTAACCTCTGATGCCTTGTCATGGCCGGTTCTACGCGCATAGCTTGTGGCCTCTCATCACACTCTGAGGGGCAGCTGACCGTGCACATATCCAGACCGCGTTCCGTCCTGCTGGCCGGTGCGGTCGCCGTGACCCTCTCGGCGACCGCTCTGCCTGCCGCCTTCGCGGCCCCGTCCTCGACCGCCGTGATCTCCGAGGTGTACGGCGGCGGGGGCAACTCGGGTGCGACGCTCACCCGCGACTTCATCGAGCTGGCCAACGCCGGCTCCGCGGCATACGACCTGTCCGGCTTCAGCGTCCAGTACCTGCCGGGCTCGCCGTCCGCCGGTTCCCTGTGGCAGGTCTCCGCGCTGACCGGATCCGTCGCCCCCGGCGGCCGCTACCTGGTCGCCCAGGCCGCGGGTACCGGCGGCACGGTCGCTCTGCCGACCCCGGACGCCACCGGCACCGTCGCGATGTCCGCCACCAGCGGCACCGTCGCCCTCGTCTCGGGCACCACCCCGCTCACCTGCAAGACCGCGGCCGACTGCGCGGCCGACACCCGCATCGTGGACCTCGTCGGCTACGGCTCCGCAGTCGTACGCGAGGGCAGCGGGCCGGTGACGGGTACCTCCGCCACCGCCTCCGTGTCGCGCGCCGCATCGCTCGCCGACACCGACGACAATGCGGCCGACCTGTCCGCGGGGGCCCCGACACCGTTCAACACGGCCGGTGAGACCTCCGGCGGTGCGGGACCGGGCGACCCGGGCAACCCGACCGAGCCGGGCACCGTGCGGGTGCACGACATCCAGGGCACCACCCGCGTCTCGCCGCTCGACGGCCAGTCGGTGACCGGCGTCCCCGGCCTCGTCACCGGTGTGCGGACCAGCGGTTCGCGCGGCTTCTGGATCCAGGACGCCACGCCGGACGCGGACCCCCGTACGGGCGAAGGGGTCTTCGTCTACACCGGCTCCGCCGCACCGGCCGTCGCCGTGGGCGACTCGGTTCTGGTCAGCGGCAAGGTGGACGAGTACTACCCGTCGACCACCACCCAGTCGGTCACCGAGATCACCGCCCCCAGGGTCACGGTCCTGTCGTCGGGCAACGCGCTGCCCGCTCCGGTCGTGCTCGACGCCGCCTCGGTACCGGCCGCATACGTCCCCTCGGCGGACGGCGGATCGATCGACGCACTCGCCCTGGACCCGGCGACGTACGCCCTCGACCTCTACGAGTCGCTCGAAGGGACCCGCGTCGAGATCGCCGACACCCGCGTCACGGGCGCGACGACCGCGTACCACGAGGTCTGGGTGACCATCAAGCCGAAGGAGAACCCGACCCGGCGCGGCGGCACGCTGTACTCCTCATACACCGACCAGAACACCGGCCGCATCAAGGTGATGTCGCTCGACACCACCCGCCCGTTCCCCGTCGCGAACGTGGGCGACGTGCTGTCCGGCACCACCACCGGTGTCCTGGACTACGACTCCTTCGGCGGCTACAACCTGCAGGCCACCGAGCTCGGCACGCTCACCGACCACCACCTGCGGCGCGAGGTCACCCGGAAGCAGAAGGGCAAGGAGCTCGCGGTCGCCACGTACAACGTGGAGAACCTGGACGCGCTCGACGAGCAGGGCAAGTTCGACACCCTCGCCGCGGGTGTCGCGGTCAACCTCTCCTCGCCCGACATCGTGTCGCTGGAGGAGATCCAGGACGACAACGGCGCGGTGAACGACGGCACCGTCGGCTCCGACGCGACGCTCAAGCGGTTCACCGACGCGATCGTCGCGGCGGGCGGGCCCCGGTACGCGTGGCGCTACATCGCCCCCGAGAACGGCAAGGACGGTGGCGAGCCCGGCGGCAACATCCGGAACGTCTTCCTGTTCAACCCCGAGCGGGTCGACTTCGTGGACCGCCCGGGCGGCGACGCGACCACCGCTGTGACGGCGGTCAGGACGAAGAAGGGCGTCACCCTGTCGGCCTCGCCCGGCCGGATCGCCCCGACCAGCGACGCCTGGGACGACAGCCGCAAGCCGCTGGTCGGCGAGTTCCGCTTCCATGGGAAGCCGGTGTTCGTCATCGGCAACCACTTCGCCTCCAAGGGCGGCGACCAGCCCCTGCACGGCCGCTACCAGGAGCCGACGCGCAGCTCGGAGACGAAGCGGGTGAAGCAGGCGACGGAGGTCAACACCTTCGTCAAGTCGCTGCTGGCGGCGGACAAGTCGGCGCGGGTCATCACGCTCGGGGACCTCAACGACTTCGCGTTCTCGCCGACGATGGCCTCGCTGACCGCCGGCAGGACGCTGAAGCCCCTGATCACGACACTGCCGGAGAACGAGCAGTACAGCTATGTGTACGAGGGCAACTCGCAGACCCTCGACCACATCCTGGTCAGCCCCGGTGTCCGCCGCTTCGACTACGACGTGGTGCACATCAACGCGGAGTTCGCCGACCAGGCGAGCGACCACGACCCGCAGATCGTGCGCGTGGACGTGAACGCTCCGGACCACGGTCGCCACTGACCTGACCGGCCCGCCCGGCGGGTCTCGGGAGGGTCACGTGCTGTGCGGCCCCGCACAGACTCCCCCGGCTCGACCGCAGCGTGCGAGGATCCGACGATGCGGCCGGGCCGGGAGCGATCGGGCCGGGAGCCGCGAAATCGCCGGGCGGTTCAACCCTTCGGGACGAACCCGGGGGCCGTCGCGCCGTGCCCCGCCCGGCGCGGGCGCGGCAGTGCGGCGAGCCCCGGGGCGGTTTCGAGGGGGCGGTCGGTGAAGAAGCGGGCCACGAGATCCGCCACGTCGTCGGGGCGTTCGAGGACGACCCAGTGGTCGGACTCCGTGAGGGTGAGGAACCGGCTTCCCTCGATGGTGGCGGCGAACTCCCTTTGCTGTGCGGGAGAGCTCACCGTGTCGTGCTCGCCGGCGAAGACCAGAGTGGGTACGCCGGCAAGCCCGCCGGAGAAGTCCGGCGGATCTCCCAGCACCCGGCACAGCGAGTCCACGGCATGCGGGGAGTGGCACAGCGCGTGCAGGAGCGAGCGGCGTACGTAGCGCAGCGCCAGCTCCCTGCGGTGGACCGTGCGATCCGGGTCGAGGCACATCAGCCCCTCGGCGGCGAGGGTCGCGGCGCCCTCGAGGTCACCGGCCTTCAGCCGGTCCTCGACCCGTCGCCAGTGGGCGCGTTGGCCGTCGTCGATGTGGGACGGCACGCCGCCGAGGACCAGCCGGGCGATGCGGCCCGGGTTGCGCTGTGCGCACTGGAGGGCGATCGAGGTGCCGTAGGAGTACCCGAAGAGATTGACCTTCTCCACGTCCAGGTCGTCGATGATGCGGTTGAGGGCGGAGCGCATGATCCCGGCGCTGGGGACGGCCGGGAGGGCGTCGGCCCCGCCCATGCCGGGCAGATCGGCGGTCACGACGTCGGCGACTGCCCCCACGTGGTTGTCCATCTGGGGCCAGCCGAACATTCCCTGGAGTGCGCCGCCGAGGATGACGACGGGCTCGGTGCGTGGTGCGGGCTGCTGCAGGAGCCGGTAGCCGTACCGCAGTCCGTACACCGACAGCGTCCGGACAGTCTCCTCGGGCATGCGGGGTCTTCCGTTTCTGCGTCAGGCCCTGGTGAGGACGAGTGCGGCGTTGTGGCCGCCGAAGCCGAGCGAGGTCTTGACGGCGACGTCGAACACGCTCGGCCGGGCCTCCTTGCTGACCACGTCGATGGGGATCGCCGGGTCGGGCGCGTCGAGATTGACCGTGGGCGGCACGAGTTGGCACTGGAGCGCGAGCACGGTCAATGCCGTTTCGATGCCGCCCGCGGCGCCGAGGGTGTGTCCGGTCATCGCCTTGGTCGAGGTGACGAGGGGACGGTCGCCGAGGACCCGGCGGAGCATCGTGCCCTCGATGAGGTCGTTGGCCACCGTCGAGGTGCCGTGGGCGTTGACATGGCCGACGTCCGCGCCGTCGATCCCGGCGTCGGAGAGGGCGGTGCGCAGCGCCCGTTCGATGCCGAGCCCTTCGGGGTCGGGGGCGACCGCGGAGTACGCGTCGCTGGACGCCCCGTATCCGGCGATGCGGGCGCGGACCGTGGCACCGCGGGCGCGCGCGTGTTCCGGGCGCTCGAGCACCACGAGGCCCGCGCCCTCCCCGACGACGAAGCCGTCCCGGTGGGTGTCGAACGGGCGGCAGGCCGCCTCGGGGTCGTCACGGCGGGTGGAGACGGCCTTCAGCCGGCAGCCGCTGGCGATCAGCAGCCGGGAGCAGACCGATTCGGCGCCGCCCGCGATGACGATGTCGCAGGCGCCGGTGCGCAGCATCTGGTGTGCGGTACCGATCGCGACGGTGCCGGAGGAGCAGGCGGTGGAGACGGCTTGGCTCGGCCCGCGGGCACCGAGGTCCGTGGCGACGCTGCTGGCGGCGCCGTTGACGACGGTCAGCGGGGCGAGCTTCGGGGAGACGCGGCGCGCACCGCGCCCGGCGAGAGTGGCGTGCTGCTCGTCGTAGAAGGGCAGTCCGCCGTGTGCGGAGCCGATGACGACGGCGACCCGTCCGCTGTCCCAGACCGAAGGGTCCAACCCGGCGTCGGCGACGGCTTCACGGGCCGCGATGACGGCGAGCTGCGAGAAGCGGTCCATCAGCCGGTGCGTGGCCACACCGAGGACGGCCTTCGTATCAAGACCGGTGATCGTGTACATGAAGTCGCAGGGCAGGTCGGTGAGTTCGGTCCGCCGCAGCACGGAGGGCGCGGTGACCGCCTCGGACACGGTGCGCCAGGTGGCATCGGCGCCCACGCCGGCGGAGGTGACCAGACCGATTCCGGTGACGGCGGCACTGAACGGCTCCGGACGCTGTGGCGGGATCCGACGCACGGCGACCGGACGGGCCACCGGGCTCTCGCCGGCCGGCCGGGCCGCCGAGGTCTCGTCGACCGGACGGGCCACCCGACTCCCGGCGACCGGCCGGGCCACCGAACTCTCGGTGGCCGGGCGCGTGGTCACGCGGCAACCTTGCCGTGGATCGTCTCGACCAGCCGGCCCCAGGTGTCACGTGAGGTCAGCTGGACATCGTCCAGATCGACCCCCATCCGGTCCTCGATCAGGAGCCGCAGCTCCTCCAGAGCCAGTGAGTCCAGGCGGAGCTGATGGAGCGGCACCTCGGGCCCGATCGCCAGGGGATCGGTACCGAAGTTCGACACCAGCAAGGCTCTGATCTCTTCTGCTGTGCTCATGGGGGACTCCTCCGCTGTCGTACACGGTGACGCCTGCCGCGCGAGGTGCACGTGCCATCGGGGGACGCCGGCCGGTTCCGGGGGACCCTTTATACGCCTTCGCGGTGAGGTGTCCCGGTCCGCTGTCCCTCGTGCGGTGGTTGACCGTCCAGGTGTACGAATCCACGGCGCCACAAGGAAAGGTATTGATCCGCCGGCCAACCCCATTGGAGTGAAAGGGAGTTCGACACGCCTCAAGATCATTGTCATGCCCTGGACACATGAATACCTTGGCCGGGCTTCGTGGCCCCCGGCCCACCCCACCAGGGTCCGGGGGCCATTCGTTCTTCTCCCCCCACAGAGCAGGAGCAGGTATGCCCAGACGAGCCGCTGCCCACACCGGGCGCCGCGCATCCGTCCTCGCGGCCCTCGCCGTCACCACACTGACCGCGACCGGCACACCGGCCGCCGCCGCCACGGCCGCGCACCTTCCGGCGAAACCCGCCGACGGCCTGCACACCATGAACCAGGCGTTCGTGCAGGCGGCCGGAGAGTTCGACGTACCGCGCGATCTGCTCGCCGCCGTCGGCTACGGCGAGACCCATCTCGACGGCCACACCGGACGCCCCAGTCAGGCGAACGGGTACGGCGTGATGCATCTGGCGAGCAACCCCGCGAACCGGACGCTGGAGAAGGCGGCCGACATCACCGGCAAGCCGCTGACCCGTCTGCGACAGGACACCACGGCCAACATCCTGGGCGGTGCGGCCGTACTGCGTTCGTACGCGGACCGGCTGGGCCTGGACGGCGACGAACGCGACGACATCGATGCCTGGTACCCGGCCGTCGCGCAGTACAGCGGCACGACCGGCCGAGCCTCCGCCCGCTACGCCGACACCGTCTACGCGTTCCTGGCACACGGGTTCGCCGCCACCGCCCCCGGCGGCGAGCAGATCTCGGTCACCGCACGCCCCGTCGCGCCGGAGAAGGGCGCCCTCCCCGGCGGCGCGGGACGCGACCCGATCACCCCTTACCCGTCGGCACTGTGGGTCCCGGCCGACGCGCACAACTTCACCGTCGGCCGGTCGGCGACGATCGACAAGGTGATCATCCATGTCACGCAGGGCTCGTACGCGGGCTCCATCAAGTGGTTCCAGGACCCGACGGCCGAGGTGAGCGCCCATTACGTGGTCCGCTCGTCCGACGGGCAGATCACTCAGACGGTGCGCGACGGCGACACCGCGTACCACGCGAAGCAGGCCAACGCGTCGGCGCTCGGCATCGAGCACGAGGGGTACATCGACGACCCGTCCTGGTTCACGGACACGATGTACCGCGCTTCGGCCGCACTGACCAGGGAGCTGTGCGACAAGTACGGGATCCCGAAGGACCGGGCCCACATCATCGGGCACAGCGAGGCGCCGGGCACCGACCACACCGACCCGGGACGGTACTGGGACTGGAACCGCTACATGGGCTTCGTCGAGGGCGACAGCAGCGGCGGGAGCAACAGCAACGGGAGCGGCGGCAGCGGGAACAGCACCGACGTGAGCGGCGGCAGCGCGAGCGGGAGCAGCAGCGGCAGCAGCGACGGTCTGGGCTTCGCCTCGTACTCACTTCTGCAGAGCGGGGCGTCGGGCGCTCAGGTCACGGTGGTGCAGCAGCTGCTGACCACGCAGGGCTTCACCGCGGGCGCCGCGGACGGAAGCTTCGGCGCGACCACGCTGACCGCGGTGAAGGCGTACCAGACGACCCGCGGGCTGCCCGCGGGCGGCATCGTCGGCCCGAAGACCTGGACCGCGCTGCTGTCGGCCGGGTCCACGCCGACACTGCGGCAGGGCGATTCGGGTGCCGATGTGAAGCGGCTGCAGCGGTCGCTGACCGCGGCGCTCGGTACGACCGTGGACGCCGTCGGGACCTTCGGTCCCGTCACGGCGACGGCGGTGCGCACCTACCAGACCCGCCAGGGGCTGGCCGTCACCGGGGTCGTGAGCAGCAACACCTGGGCGGCGCTGCACGCGGGGCGCTGACCATCGCGCCGGAACGCAGCCGCGGAACGGCGCCCCCGACGACACGGTGCGCCGTAGGCCGTCCCGGCAAGCCATGGGATGAACCGTCAGGTGCCTGGCACGTCAGTTCTGTTGGGCACCCGACTCTGCTTCCGCACAGCTGCTGTGGCCCGGCAGCCCTCCGTCCGGCGCGCCGGACGGAGCCCGCTGCGGCCCGCCCGGGAACTCGGTCCCTCACCCTGGAGGACACTGGAAACGACCGCCGCCATGTGTGGGCCACGGGACGTCACCGAGGAGAGCCGTCGTGAGAGTCGGAGCCGCCCGATCCGCCGCGTCCCAGTGGGTCGCCGAGCACGCCCGGACCGATCCCGGCTTCCGTGGTGCGTACTTCAGTGGTTCGACGGTCGGCCTGCCCGACGACGCCGAACTGTCACCGTCCTCCGACGTCGACATCATGGTCGTCAGGGCCGAGGACACTCCTCCGGCCAAGCCGGGCAAGCTCCGCTTCCGCGACGCGCTCCTGGAGGTCAGCCACCTCTCGTGGGCGGAGCTCTCCTCGGCGGACGCCGTCCTCTCCTCGTACCACCTGGCCGGGAGCTTCCGCAGGGACACGATCATCGACGATCCGACCGGCCGGCTGCGCGCCCTGCACGCGGACGTCTCCCGCCGGTTCGCCGATCCTGCCTGGGTCCGCCGCCGGTGCGAGGACGCCCGCCACCGCATCGAATCCCGCCTCGCCGCGTTCGACCCCTGCGCACCGTTCCACGAGCAGGTGACCGGCTGGCTTTTCCCGACCGGGGTGACCACCCACGTCCTGCTGGTCGCCGCGCTGCGCAACCCCACCGTGCGCCTGCGCTACGTCGCGGCCCGCGAGGTTCTCGTCGCGTACGGGCACGACCGTCTCTACCCCGAGCTTCTGGAACTCCTGGGCTGCGCACGACTGTCCGCCCCCGTCGTACGGCACCGTCTGGACGAGCTGGCCGACACCTTCGACGCCACCGCCCGGGTGGCAAGGACGCCGTTCCCCTTCAGCAGCGACATCACCGTGCCGGCACGGCCGATCGCCATCGACGGGAGCCGGTCGCTCATCGACCGGGGCGATCACCGCGAGGCGGTCTTCTGGATCGTCGCCACGTTCGCCCGCTGTCACACCGTCCTGGCGATCGACGCCCCGGAGCTGCACGCCGCTCGCACCCCGGCCTTCCGGGCGGCGGTCGCCGATCTCGGCATCACGTCCACGGCGGATCTTCTCCGCCGTGCCGAGGACATGGGCCGGTTCCTGCCCCGGCTGTGGCGGACCACCGAGAAGATCCTCGACAAGTCGGCGGGCGGACCGGTCGTTTGAGGGCACCGGCGGACACCTCCTGCGGGGTGTCCGCACCGGCCGGTCGGCTGCTACGTTGCACGGATGTTCCTCTCTCGTGCCTAGGACCCCGCACCGACCGCACCCCGCCACACCGGGTGCGGCACTCCGGCGTCCCTGCACACGCACAGCGCGTGACTGCGCGCTGCCTTCCCGAGGAACGATCCTCATGCTTTCGCCTTCGCACGCTCCCTCGTACGCAACCGTCCTGCGCACCCGTCATGCCTGCCGCACCTTCGGCGCCGCACTGCTGGGACGGCTCTCGTACGGGATGGTCCCCCTCGCCCTGATGCTGGCCGTCAAGGATGCCACCGGCTCGTACTCCGTGGCGGGCGCCGTCATGGCGCTGTTCGGCGCGACCAGTGTCTTCCTCTCGCCCGTCCGTGCCGCGCTGGTCGACCGGTACGGGCCACGCCGGGCGCTGTCGCCCATGGGGGCCGCCTACGCACTGCTCCTCTCCGCTCTGGCGTACGCCACCTGGCAGCCGGGCGCCTCGGGCCTCCGGCTGGGGGCGCTGGCCGTCACGGCCGGTGCCTGCACCCCACCGCTCGGGCCCGTGATGCGGACCGTGTGGAGCAGCGTCGTACCCGACCGGGAACTGCTGCAGCGCGCGTACAGCCTGGACGGGGTGGCCGAGGAGCTGCTGTACGTCACCGGGCCGCTGCTGGTGGGTCTGCTGGTGAGGTTCGCCGAACCGGCGGCCGGTGTGGCCGTCAGTGCCGTGCTCGTGGTCGTCGGTGCGTCGGCGCTGGTGGCGTCCCCGCCACTGCGTGGTACGGGCGGCCGCCCGTCCGGGGTGACACCCCTGCCGCCTTCCGGACCGTCCGGGAAACGGCTGCTCGGTGACGTCGGGCTGCGTCACGCCGCCGTGGTCTCGGCCGGCGTGGGGCTGTGCCTGGGCGCCCTCGACCTGCTCCTGGTGGCCTTCACCGAAGAGCGTCATCAGGGTGCCTCGGTGGCCTGGGTGCTGGCGGCGCTCTCCGCGGGAAGCGCGGTCGGCGGTCTGGCGTACGGCGCTGTCTCGTGGCGCATGTCAAGTCGGCCACGGCTTACGGTACTTGGCGGGGGCCTCGGGGTGTCATCGGTCGCGGCGGGGGTGTCGCCGAACGTGTACGTCCTGGTGGCCGTGGTCGCCGCGGCCGGGCTGTTCGTCGCACCGGCCATCACCACCGCGTATCTGATTGCGGACGAGTCCGTCGGCGCGGGCAGCCGTACGCAGGCCGGCGCCTGGGTCAACATGGCCCTCAATGCCGGATCTTCCGGTGGTACGGCCGCGGTGGGTCTGCTGGTGGGGCGGCTGCCGCTCACAGTGTGTTTCATGCTCGCGGCGGCCCCGGTGCTGCTCTGCGCGGGCTTCGCGTTCAGCCGGGACCGACGGTGATGTCCGCGCTGCCCGCGCCCGACACGGTGGTTTACGCGGAAAGGCGCGCCCGGCGGTCCCGCGGGTAACGGCTCGGCCGGTGGTGCGGGACTTCAGGAGGTACCACGGTTCCCCCACCGGGCCACCCCTCCGGAACGCGAAGAGGCGGCTCCGCTCCCCGGCAGGGAGTGCGGA
This sequence comes from Streptomyces sp. NPDC005262, assembly GCF_042872425.1. NCBI lineage: Bacteria > Bacillati > Actinomycetota > Actinomycetes > Kitasatosporales > Streptomycetaceae > Streptomyces > Streptomyces sp. NPDC005262. Next base: position 197,239 of record NZ_JBIAKK010000006.1, on the reverse strand, counting down.
GCCGCCTCAACCAGCGTGCTCAGCAGGCCACTTCGGCCGAGGTCACTTCAGACCGAACGCCCGGATGATCTCCTGGTCGATGCCGAGCCCGTTCCCGGCCTCGCTGTGCGCCTTGACCGAGACGAAGCCGCCGGCCTTGTCGGGCGTCTTGAACCGGGCGGTCCAGCGGCCATCGGAGGTCTTGCGCGGCTCCGTGGCGCTCCAGGTCCTGCCGTCGTCGTAGCTGACCGACAACGAGGCCGTCCTGGCCTTCACCGCGCCGTCCAGCCACTCCTGCGTGCCGGAGGTGAGACCGATCTCGGTCCACCGGCCGGCCTCGACGTCACCGGCGAGGTCGGTGTCGACCTTGTAGTCCAGCTGCAGCAGCGGGAGGTCGGCCTGCCAGGGGCCGTTCTGGTCCATCTGGCCCGAGACGAAACTCCACTCGGTGTGCGTGCGGGTGGAGGTCCTCCACACGTCACCGTCGCGGGTGGAGTCGAGGACGAAGCGGTACGGCAGCTTCTCCGCCGACAGGTCCCCGATGTATCCGGCCCGGCCGGCGACCTTCCGGATCAGCGTGTCGCCCTGGTAGAACGCGGTGGTCGTGGTGTCGTACTCGTCCTCCGGCATGGCTCCCGAGTGGCCTGCTCCCGAGTCCGTCCACGGGGTGAAGTTGAACTGCATGTCGTTGGTGACCGAACGGAACGGACCCCAGTAGCCGGTGCCCAGACGCGGGCGGCTGATCGGCGCGAACCAGTCGGCGGGGTAGGTGCGACCGGCCGTGTAGTCCATCTCGCCGCTGCGCATCTCGTGCGCGAATCCGGTCTCCGTGGCGTTGAAGACCGAGTGGTCCTCGTACCAGAAGGAAGCGCCGGGAAGCGGGGTGACCCACTCGTCGCGGGTGCCGGGGAACTTCTCGTACTCCGCGAAGCCGAGGCCCGGCCCGTAGTCCGGAATGTCGTAGCGGTAGCCCCCGCCCAGCGTGGCCTTGTGGCCGTAGAAGGTGTTCTCCACCTTCGCCAGTTCACCCGTCCTCGGGGCGAACGCCAGTGAGCGGTCCGGGACGCTGCCGTTGTGGCGGTCGACCAGGTCGTACACGTACCGGGCGAACCTGCGCTGGGTCATGGAGAGCTTCTCGCCCCGCCTGACCGTCTTGATCAGGGTCTCACCGGCCAGCCGCTGCACCGATGCGACCGGGATGGTGGTCGTGGTGCCGTACTCGGTGTACCACTCCATCGCCACGCCGCGTCCGTCGTTGACGACGAAGAGCGCCTTGGCGCCCGCGGCGAGCGCGTTGGCGAGCCGGTCGGCCGCGGCAACCGCGTCGCTGCGGCGGACCACGACAGCCTTGCCCCTGGCGTCCAGACCCTTGTAGTCGGCCTCGGCACCGTTGCCCGCGAAGACCGCGGTCAGCTTCTGACTGCTGTCCTCGGCGACGGGCGCTCCGCCCTGCACGGTGACCGGCACATCACGGCCGTCGACCGACAGGTCGATCTGCTTCTCGCCCTGGCGCCAGCGGGTCAGGAAGCTGAAGCTGCCCTGGGTGACCTTCTTGGTGGGGCTTGCCCACAGCTGGTCGTACGCCACCGGGATCTGGTAGGCGTCACGGAGGACCCCGCCGTTCGGCGTGGTGCGCGCCATGTCGTAGCGCAGCTGCCGGGTCTCGGTCTCCTTCGGCGTCCGCACACTGATCTTGCGCGCCTTGGACGCGTCCAAGGTGAGGGTGGTCGGCTTGTCGAGGACCGTTTCGGGCTCCGCGAGGAAGGCGACGGCCTTCGAGTCCGGGCGGTCACCGTCGACGTCGACGGAGGCCCAGGAAGTGTAGGTGCCCGGAGGCAGCCGCAGTGTGGTGTCACCGGAGACCGGGACGGCGTTGAGGTTGAGATACGGGTCGTTCAGCTCGCCGAGGACGACATAGCCGTCCATCGGCTTGCCCGCGCGGTCGCGGAGCTTGAGCGTCAGGTCGTAGAGCTCCTGCTCCTTGTTCAGGGCGAAGCCGGTGTGCGCGACGGTCGCGCCGGACGCGTCCTTGGCGATGACCTGACCGGAGAACGTGGTGCCGGCCGCGACCTTCGACGGGTCGAGCGAGAGCACGGCGTCGGCGGTGGAACCGGCGGGGACGGTCAGCCTCGACGCGGAGAGCGTGTACGCGGCCGCGTCCGTGTCGGTGGCCAGGTCCAGGCTGACGTCATGCGTACCGGTGTTGCGGTACGTGATCGTCCGCTCGGCAACCGGGTCGGAGGCGCTGTGCGGCCAGTCGTACGAGGCGACGGCGACGGAGCCGGTGGCCTCGACCGTCGTGTCGACCGCCGCCTTGACGTCGAGCCGGCCGGTGCCCTGCTCGTACGGCGTGTAGTCGGGCAGCTGCTTCGACGAGGTCATCAGCGCGTCCTTGATGCGCTGACCGGACCAGTCGGGGTGACGCTGCTTCAGGATCGCCGCGGCGCCCGCGACGTGCGGGGTGGCCATCGACGTACCGGACATCTGCTGGTACATGCCGCTGATGCCCGGGACCGCCTGCGAGGCCGCGGCGTTGATGTCGACGCCGGGGGCGGACAGGTCGGGCTTCAGGCCGTACGACCGGGTGAGCGGGCCCATGGAGGAGAAGTCCGCGCGGGCGTCCTGCTTGTCGACGGCGGCGACGGTCAGCGCCTTCTCGGCCGAACCGGGAGAACCGATGGTGCCCGCGCCGTACGCGTTCCCGGCCGCGATCACGAACAGCGGACCACCGTCCGCCGAGAGGGCGTCGACCGCCTGCGACATCGGATCGGTGCCGTCGTCCGGGATGCTGGAGCCGAGGCTCATGGAGACGACGTCGGCGCCTTCGGCCTTCGCCCACTCCATCGCGGCGATGATCCCGGAGTCCTCGCCGGAGCCCCCGTTGCTGAGGACCTTGCCGATGATCAGGTCCGCGCCCGGGGCGACCCCCTTGTTGACGCCGTCCGACGCGGCGCCGGAGCCTGCGATGGTGGAGGCGACATGCGTGCCGTGGCCGTTCTTGTCGAGGACTTCCTCACCGGGAACGAAGCTCTTGGACTCGAGAATGCGGTCCTTGACGTCCGGGTGGGCCGGGTCGATGCCGGTGTCGAGGACGGCGACCTTGGTGCCCTTGCCGTCATATCCCTCGGCCCACGCCTGCGGGGCATTGACCTGCGGCACGGAGTCCTTGAGCGTGGCCTTCGCGCGGCCGTCGAGCCACAGCTTGGCGATGCCGTCGTCCAGCGAACGGGCGTCGGACGGACGCGCGATGTCGTTCCGAAGGTACGCGCGGTGTCCTTGTCGGCCTTCAGCGCGGCGCCGTGGATGCTGTCGAGCCGGCGGACCGTCCTGGCACCGCTGGGGGTGGCGGGCAGCGAACGGGACCGGCTCGCCGGGTAGGTGGCGATCAGCGGGATGCCACCGGCCCGCTTGTCGTCGTAGCCCATCTCGGCGAGGGCCGTGACATTGAACAGCCGGCGGTCCAGCTTTCCGGCTGCCAGCAGAGGGGTCGCCTCGTCGGGCAGGACGTAGATGTCGTCTCCCGCCTGCTGCACATGCACACCACCGACCGCACCGTCGGGCCGGTCCACCGTGACGGTGTCCTGCTTGCCGACTCCGTCCACGTAGTGGACGACGTCGCCCGTGAGCAGGGTGATGTCGTACTGATGGACGGCGTTCCGGGAGTGTTCGGTGGCCTCGGGGGCGGCCTGCGCCGCCGAGGCGACACCTGCCGCGGGCAGCAGGGCGCCACTCACGAGAGCGACGGAGGTCGCTATGAGCAGGGCTCTGCGTCCCGCACGCACGGGTCTCGCCCGGCCGGAAGCGGAGGAGGGTGTCAATGTCATGGGGTTGATCTACCGGCAAATCTCCACCCGCGTCTGCGCCCATGACTGGCGGGATGCCGCCGTGGCGGCATCCCGCCTTTTCAGGAGTTCCGGCGGACACCCCCTCAACTGCTCCTCTTTCATCCGGTTTAACCCGGCCGACGAGCGACGGCTCATGCTCGCTCGGCGGCGCCCCGCCGCGTTCCGGTGAGCCCGCACGCCCGCGCCGGATTCCGTGTGGCGGTCCGGGAGCCGGTCAGGCCACCGAGGAGATCCGTCCGGCCACCGACTGCCCGCTTTCGTGATGGATCGGGGTGTGCGCGCCGGTGAGCGGGACTCCGCTGCCGCCGCGCCGCTCGGCGATGATCTCGGCGGCGATCGAAAGGGCGGTCTCCTCCGGGGTGCGTGCGCCGAGATCGAGACCGATCGGCGAGTGCAGCCTGGTCAGTTCGAGTTCGGTGACGCCGACCTCGCGGAGCCGCTCGTTGCGCTCCAGATGGGTGCGGCGCGAGCCCATCGCCCCGACGTACGCGACCGGCAGCTTCAGCGCCGTCTCCAGCAGCGGGACGTCGAATTTGGCGTCGTGGGTCAGCACGCACAGGGCCGTGCGCGCATCCACGGCGGTGGCCGCCAGATAGCGGTGCGGCCAGTCGACGACCACCTCGTCGGCGTCCGGGAAGCGGGCCTCGGTCGCGAAGACCGGCCGGGCGTCGCACACGGTGACGTGGTACCCGAGGAATTTGCCGACCCGGACCAGGGCGGCGGCGAAGTCGATGGCCCCGAAGACGATCATCCGGGGCGGTGGGACACTCGACTCGACGAGCAGCCCGAGCGGCCGGCCGCAGCGCGATCCCTCGGCGCCGATCGTGAGAGGGCCGGTCCGGCCCACGTCCAGCATCGCGCGGGCCTCGGCCGCCGCGGTGCGGTCCAGCTCCGGATGTCCGCCGAGCCCGCCCTCGTACGAACCGTCGGGACGGACCAGGAGGGGGCGGCCAAGGAGTTCGGCGGGCCCGTCCGTGATCCGTACGACCGCCGCCGCCTCCCCTGTCACCGCGGCGGCGAGCGCGGCGGCGAACACCGGGCGTGCGGGGTCGTCCGCACGGACCGGTGTCACCAGGATGTCGATGACACCGCCGCAGGTCAGACCCACGGCGAAGGCGTCCTCGTCGCTGTAGCCGAACCGCTCCCGTACGGTGGTGCCGTCGTCGAGGGCCTGTTGGCACAGCCCGTACACCGCGCCCTCCACACACCCGCCGGAGACCGATCCGATCGCCGTGCCGTCGCGGTCGACGGCGAGGGCGGCTCCCGGCTGCCGGGGCGCGCTCCCACCGACCTCCACGACGGTGGCGACGGCGAATTCGCGTCCCTGCCCGACCCACCGATGGAGCTCTCCGGCGATGTCCAGCATGGCTTGTCTCCTTAAGCGTGGTGTTCAGGGGCGGGGGTCAGTTGACACCCAGCCAGCTTTCGATCGGATGCAGAGCGAAGTAGACGACGAAGATCACCGTCAGACCCCACATGAAACCGCCGATCTCACGGATCTTGCCCTGTGCCACCTTGATCGCGACATAGGAGATCACACCGGCGGCGACGCCCGGCGTGATGCTGTACGTGAACGGCATCAGCACGACGGTGAGGAAGACCGGGACGGCGATCGCGCGGTCGCTCCAGTCGACGTGCTTGGCGTTCTGCATCATCATCGCGCCGATGACGACCAGAGCCGCGGAGGCGACCTGGGGCGGCACGATCGCGGTGAGCGGGGTGAAGAAGAGGCAGGTCGCGAAGAACAGACCGGTCACCACGGAGGCGAGACCGGTCCGTGCGCCTTCGCCGACGCCGGTCGCCGACTCGACGAACACGGTCTGGCCGGAGCCGCCCGCGACACCGCCGATCGCACCGCCTGCGCCGTCGATGAACAGCGCCTTGGACAGGCCCGGCATCCGGCCCTTGTCGTCGGCCAGCCCGGCCTCCGTACCGACCCCGATGATGGTGGCCATCGCGTCGAAGAAGCCGGCCAGCACCAGGGTGAAGACGATGAAGCCGACGGTCATCGCGCCGACGTCGCCCCAGCCGCCGAATTCGACCTTCCCGAAGAGGGAGAAGTCCGGGGCGGAGACCGCGCTGCCGCCCAGTTCCGGCGGCGACATGTTCCATGCCTTGGCGTCGAGACCGGCCGCCTTGTGGACGACGACCGCGATCACGGTGCCGACGACGATGCCGATAAGGATCGCGCCGGGGACGGCGCGGGCCTGCAGCATGAAGATCATCAGGAGGGTGACACAGAAGATCAGGACGGGCCAGCCGGCGAGCTCGCCGTTGATACCGAGCGTGACGGGCGGTCCGGCCGGCGAGCCCTTGCCGACGAACCCGGCCTTGTACAGGCCGATCAGGGCGATGAAGAGCCCGATGCCCATGGTGATGCCGTGCTTCAGCGGGAGCGGGATCGCGTTCATGATCAGCTCACGCAGGCCGGTGACCACCAGGAGACAGATCACCAGGCCGTACATCACGCACATGCCCATGGCCTGCGGCCAGGTCATGGCGGGGGCGACCTGCGACGCGAGAACGCCGGAGACGCTGAGACCGGCGGCGAGCGCCAGCGGCACCTTGCCGACGAAGCCCATCAGCAGGGTGGTCGCTGCCGCGGCGAGCGCCGTGGCGGTGATCAGTCCCGGCTGGCTGAGCAGATGTCCTTCGACGTCCTTGCCGCCGAGGATGAGCGGATTGAGCAGCAGGATGTATGCCATGGCCATGAAGGTCGTGACGCCGCCGCGCACTTCGCGCGCGACGGTGGATCCACGCTCGGATATGTGAAAGTACCGGTCGAGCCAGGATCTGCCGGCGGGGATGCGCGAGCCGGGGCCCGCCTCCTCCGCGGTGGTCCTGGGCTCCACTGACTGCTGGGTCATGATGCCTGACTCCCAAGGTTCACAGGGGCACCCGCGATGGAGACTCGGAATGCGGGATTTGGGATGACTGCTTGGCTGCACGACCCGGGGGACGGCCCGAGACGAACTGTTCATGCAGAGTGGACGTGCGGGTACTGCTCGGTGGTGCGGGTGTTTCGGGTACAGCGGTACCGCGGGTACTGCTGGGTGGTGCCGAGGACCGCGAGCGGTGCGGTACTCCGGGTCTCCGGCCGGTGCCGGCGGCGGAAGTGTGACGTTCCGGGAAAGGCACGCACCGCCCGGAGAGTTCGGCGGGAGCCGCTCTCTGAGGCTGTCGGGTGACCTCGGATCGGGAAGCGGACGCGGTCTGGTGCGTGCGATTCCAAGGCGGAGGAGGGGAGGCGACGCGGAGCGTCGCCGACCGACGACAACGCGGGAAGCGTGCGTGCCAGGGCTTGGCCGCCCGGTCGGAGGTCACCCGACAGCCTCTCAGGTGCCGGTGAGGTGCTCGGGGCGCACCGGCGTCCTGTTCAGCTCCAGGCCCGTCGCGTTCCGGATCGCCGCGAGGACGGCCGGGGTCGACGACAGGGTCGGGGCCTCGCCGATGCCACGGAGACCGTACGGGGCGTGGTCGTCGGCGAGTTCGAGCACATCGACCGGGATGGTCGGCGTGTCGAGGATGGTGGGGATCAGGTAGTCCGTGAAGGACGGGTTGCGCACCTTCGCGGTCTTCGGGTCGACGATGATCTCCTCCATGACGGCGACACCCAGTCCCTGGGTGGTGCCCCCCTGGATCTGGCCGACGACGGACAGCGGGTTGAGCGCCTTGCCGACGTCCTGGGCGCAGGCCAGTTCGATGACCTTGACCAGGCCGAGCTCGGTGTCGACCTCGACGACCGCGCGGTGCGCGGCGAAGGAGTACTGGACGTGGCCGTTGCCCTGTCCGCTGCGCAGGTCGAACGCCTCGGTGGGCCGGTGGCGCCACTCCAGCTCGATGTCGACCGCCTCGTCCTCCAGTACGTCGACCAGATCGGCCAGCACCTCGCCCCCGTCCGTGACGACCTTGCCGCCTTCGAGGAGCAGATCGGCGGTGGCCCAGGCGGGGTGGTACGTACCGAACTTGCGGCGGCCGATCTCCAGGACCTTCTCGCGGACGGCTTCGCAGGAGTGCTTCACGGCGCCGCCGGTGACGTACGTCTGCCGGGAGGCGGAGGTGGATCCGGCCGAGCCGACCCGGGTGTCGGCCGGTTGGATGGTGACCTGGGCGACGCCCAGCTCGGTACGGGCGATCTGGGCGTGGACGGTGACGCCGCCCTGCCCGACCTCAGCCATCGCCGTGTGCACGGTGGCGACCGGTACGCCGCCGACGACCTCCATCCGGACCCGGGCGGTGGAGTAGTCGTCGAAGCCCTCGGAGAAGCCGACGTTCTTGAGGCCGACCGCGTAGCCGATGCCGCGTACGACGCCTTCGCCGTGGGTGGTGTTCGACAGACCGCCGGGCAGCGCGCGCACGTCGGCCTCCTCACCGGCGACCTCCCACTGACGCTCGGGCGGCAGCGGCCGGGCCTTCACCCGGCGCAGCAGCTCGGCGACCGGGGCGGGCGAGTCGACGACCTGCCCGGTCGGCAGGAGGGTGCCCTGCTCCATCGCGTTGAGCTGCCTGAACTCGACGGGGTCCATGCCCAGTTCGGCGGCGAGCTTGTCCATCTGCGCCTCGTAGGCGAAGCACGCCTGGACCGCGCCGAAGCCGCGCATGGCGCCGCACGGCGGGTTGTTGGTGTAGAGCGCGATCGCCTCGATGTCGACGTCGTCGATGACGTACGGGCCGACGGAGAGCGAGGAGGCGTTGCCGACGACGGCCGGGGAGGCGGAGGCGTAGGCGCCGCCGTCCAGCACGATGCGGCACTTCATATGCGTGAGCTTGCCGTCGCGGGTGGCGCCGTGCTCGTACCAGAGCTTCGCCGGGTGGCGGTGGACGTGTCCGAAGAAGGACTCGAACCGGTTGTAGACGATCTTGACCGGCTTGCCGGTACGGAGCGCCAGCAGGCAGGCGTGGATCTGCATCGACAGGTCCTCGCGGCCGCCGAAGGCGCCGCCGACGCCGGAGAGCGTCATTCGGACCTTGTCCTCGGGCAGGCCGAGGACGGGGGCGATCTGGCGGAGGTCGGAGTGCAGCCACTGTGTGGCGACGTACAGATCGACGCCGCCGTCCTCGGCGGGGACCGCCAGGCCGGACTCGGGACCGAGGAAGGCCTGGTCCTGCATGCCGAAGACGTATTCGCCGCTGACGATGACGTCGGCCCGGGCCGCTGCCGCGTCCGCGTCGCCGCGGACGATGGGCTGGCGGTGGACGATGTTCGGGTGCGGGACGTGCCCGGCATGGTGGTCGTCGCGTCCCTCGTGGACGAGGATCGCGTCGGGGGCGGTGGCGGACGCCTCGTCGGTGATGACGGGCAGCTCGCGGTAGTCGATCCTGATCTTCGCGGCGGCGCGGCGGGCCGTCTCCGGGTGATCGGCGGCGACGAGCGCCACCGGTTCGCCGTGGTGACGGACCTTGCCGTGGGCGAGGACAGGGGTGTCCTGGATCTCCAGGCCGTAGTTCTTCACCGAGGTCGGCAGGTCTTCGTAGGTGAGTACGGCGTGGACGCCGGGGGTGGCGAGGGCCTCGGAGATGTCGATCGAGACGATCTCGGCGTGCGCCACCGTGGAGCGCAGCGTGTGGCCCCAGAGCATGTCCTCGTGCCACATGTCCGAGGAGTACGCGAATTCGCCGGTGACCTTCAGGATGCCGTCGGGGCGGAGTGTGGACTCGCCGATGCCGCCCTTGGTGCGGGTGCCCTGGTGGATGTTCGTGGGGGAGCCGGTAACGCCCATCGTCACACCGTCTCTTCCGCGCGGGCGGCCGCGAGGCGGACCGCGTCGAGGATCTTCTCGTAGCCGGTGCAGCGGCAGAGGTTGCCGGAGAGCGCCTCGCGGATGTCCGCGTCGGACGGCTCCGGGTTGCGTTCCAGCAGCTCGTCGGCAGCGACCAGCAGGCCGGGGGTGCAGAAGCCGCACTGGACGGCGCCGGCGTCGATGAACGCCTGCTGGATCGGGGAGAGTTCGCCGGTGTCCCGGGGCTGTTCGGCGGCCGGCCCGGCCTCCCACCGGCGGGCCTGGTCGAGCGAGGTGCCGCAGGCGCCGGAGGCGCAGCCACTGCCGGGGTGTGCCTCGGACCGGTGGGCGGCGAAGTCGGCGAGGCCCTCCACGGTGACGACCTCGCGGCCCTCCACCTGGCCCGCGGCGACCAGGCAGGAGCAGACCGTCACGCCGTCGAGGCGGACCGTGCAGGAACCGCACTCGCCCTGTTCGCAGGCGTTCTTGGAACCGGGCAGGCCCATCCGCTCGCGCAGCACGTAGAGGAGGGACTCGCCCTCCCAGACGTCGTCGGCCTCCTGCTTACGGCCGTTGACCGTGAAATTGACGCGCATGATCAGGCAGCTCCTTCGGTGCTGCGGCCGTTGCCGCGGTACGACTCCCAGGTCCAGCCGAGGGTGCGGCGGGCCATGATTCCCACCGCGTGCCTGCGGTAGCTCGCGGTGCCGCGCACATCGTCGATCGGGTTGCAGGCGCCGGCGGCGAGCGTGGCGAACTGCGCGGCGATGGACGGCGTGATGATGGTGCGGCTGTCCCAGAACCCGCCCTCTTCGAGCGCGGCGTTCAGGAATTCCTCCGCCACCTTCGCCCGGACGGGTGTCGGGGCGGCGGAGCCGATGCCGGTACGGACCGTGCGGGTCTCGGGGTGCAGTGCGAGGCCGAAGGCGCAGACGGCGATGACCATCGCGTTGCGGGTGCCGACCTTCGAGTACTGCTGTGGCCCGTCGGCCTTCTTGATGTGCACGGCCCGGATCAGCTCGTCCGGTTCGAGGGCGTTGCGCTTGACGCCGGTGTAGAAGGCGTCGATCGGGATCATCCGGGTGCCGCGTACGGACTCGGCCTCGACCTCGGCGCCCGCGGCGAGCAGTGCCGGGTGCGCGTCACCGGCGGGCGACGCGGTGCCGAGGTTGCCGCCGACACCGCCGCGGTTACGGATCTGCGGCGATGCGACGGTGTGCGAGGCGAGCGCCAGACCGGGCAGTTCGGCCCGCAGGTGCTCCATGATGTGGCTGTACGGCACGGAGGCGCCGAGCCGCACGTCCTCCTGGCCCACCTCCCACTCGGACAGCTCACCGATGCGGTTCAGGTCCAGGAGGTACTCGGGCCGCCGGTGGTCGAAGTTGATCTCGACCATCACATCGGTACCGCCCGCGATGGGCACAGCCGTCGGGTGCTCGGCCTTGGCGGCGAGCGCCTCCTCCCAGCTGGCGGGGCGAAGGAAGTCCATGAGTGGCTCTCTTCTTCTCAATCGGGTCGTTCGCTGGGGCTGGGGACGGCCGGCCCTCGATTGGCTTGTTCATGTGCTGTTAACGCGGTGTGTGGCCCAGTACACAACCGGGACTCCACGCGGTGCAGTCACCGAAACCATGAAGGAGTTGGCTGGTCTCCGTCCTCGTCTTGTAGATTCGAACGAATGGCGGGGCTCAGTGACCTCACCGCAATACCCAGTTTTCACCCGCACCAACGAAAGAGATCGGCGGCAACGACATGCGGCTGCGCGCACTGCTGGAAACCGATGCGCTGGGCCTGCGGCTGCTCGGCGGCGAGGACGAGCTCGACCGGTCCGTCCGCGGTGTCATGACCACCGACCTGCGGGATCCGAGCCGCTATCTGACCGGCGGCGAGCTGGTCCTGACCGGCCTGGCCTGGCGCCGGGACGCGGCGGACTCGGAGCCGTTCGTACGGATCCTCGCGGGTGCCGGGGTCGCCGGGCTCGCGGCGGGCGAGGCGGAGCTCGGCGAGATCCCGGGCGATCTGATCGAGGCGTGCGAGCGGAATCACCTGCCGCTCTTCGCCGTCCATGAGACCGTCGCGTTCGCAACGATCACCGAGTACGTGGTGCGTCAGGTCTCCGGGGAGCGGGCGGGCGATCTGGCGGCGGTCGTCGACCGGCATCGCAGGCTGATGACCTCGGGTCCGGCCGGCGGCGGACCCGAGGTGGTCCTCGACCTGCTCGGCTCCGACCTCGACCTGCACGCCTGGGTACTCTCCCCCACCGGCCGGCAGATCGCGGGCGCCGGTGCGCCGCTGCCCGGACAGGTGGGCGCGACGCTGGCGGGCCACCATCTGGCCGCCACCCGCACCGGCCGCCGCCACCCGCACCGGGCAACGGTCGACGGCGTCACGTATTCGCTGTTCCCGATCCGCAACACCGGCCGGGGCGCGGCCCCCGCCTCCCGCGACGTCCGCGAGTCGGTGCTCTCCGACTGGCTGCTCGCCGTCGAGGCCGACGCGAGCGACTGGCCGGCCGCGCGGCTGGATCTGCTCCAGGGCGTCACCCAGCTGATCGCGGTCGAACGGGACCGGCGCGACGCGGCCCGCACGGTACGCCGCAGGCTCGCCCGGGAAGTCCTGGAACTGGTCCAGACCGGCGCCGCACCCACCGAGATCGCGGCCAGGCTGCGGGTCGCCGCCCCGGTCCTGCTTCCCGGCCTGGGCACCGCCCCGCACTGGCAGGTCGTGGTGGCCCGGGTCGAGTGGGGCGCGGAGGGTGCTCCGGGCCCCACGGGCGGGCCGGTCGCATCCGGCATCGCGGGCGGCCCGGTCGCCCAGGCGATGCTGGAGGAGATCCTCGTCGACCCGGCGGTCACCGGCCCCGACTCCGCCGACCGGATCGCGGTCGCGCACACCGGCGACGAGGCCGTCGCCCTCGTACCGCTGCCCGCCCGCCCCGCATCGCCCGCCGATGCCCCGGACCTGGGGGAGGCCGACGACAGCGCCGGTGCGGTGACGGCCAAGGACGACCCGGCGCTGCACGCGGACGCACTGCTCGCCGCCGTTCACGCACCGCTCTCGGCGGGACTCGCCGACGACGGCCGCCTGACACTGGGTGTCAGCGCCGCCGTGCACTCCCCCGAGGGTCTGCGCGGCGCCCTGGAGGAGGCCCGGCACGCCCGTCGGGTGGCGGCTGCCCGTCCGGGCCGGGTCTGCGCGGCGGGTCACCACGAGCTGGCCTCGCACGTCCTGCTGCTGCCGTTCGTCCCCGACGATGTGCGACGTGCGTTCACCGCACGGCTGCTCGACCCGCTGCGCGACTACGACCGCCGCCACCGCGCCGAACTCATCCCTACGCTGGAAGCGTTCCTGGACTGCGACGGTTCGTGGACCCGCTGTGCGGCCCGGCTGCACCTGCACGTCAACACATTGCGCTACCGGGTCGGGCGAATCGAGCAGTTGACGGGGCGTGACCTTTCCCGCCTGGAGGACAAGCTCGATTTCTTCCTGGCCCTGCGTATGAGCTGACTCGGCGGACCTACCACAGCCCTGCCCGCGACCGACCGATTGTGAATTCATTCACCTGACCCCTTGGCCCCGCGTGCCATTCCGTGCTGAGATGCCGCCAGACTCAACAGCTCGATGGCGCGCTAGGGGAGGGCAATGTGGCGCATACCGCCATGTCTGGTTCCGGAACGACAGCAGATGACGATCCGCCGCTCCAGACAGCGGTATGGCGGCTGCGGTCACGCGCCTGCTGGACGGACGCCGCCGCTCTGCTCGAGCACGACGCCGCCGCCGATCCGGCCGCGGCGCTCCAGCGGACGGCGCTGCTGACCGAGCGGTGCCTGTACACCGGCCAGGGCTGGACCGACGCCGAGGACGCCCTGCGCACCGCCGAGGCCCTCGCCCACGACGACGCCGAGCGCGGGGCCGCGGCCTGTGAACGGGGTCACCTGGCGTACGCATCGACGCTTCTCGGGGTACGGGACCGGGCCGACGAAGCCCGTGTCGCGCTGAGCCGGTCCGCTGCCCTGCTCTCCCCCGCCGCCCCGGCGCGCCCGCTGCTCGACTTCCGCCGGGGCCTGATCGCACAGAACATCGCCGACTCGCCACAGGCCGCCCGCGCCGCGTACCGCAGGGCGCACGCCGGCGCCACGGCCCAGGGCGACGAACTGCTGCTCTCCTCCACCTGGCGCCATCTCGCGCTGCTCTCGCTGCGCGAGGGCGAACTGGCCGAGGCCCGGCACGGGTTCGCCGAGTCGCTGCGGATAAGGGAGGAGCTGGGCTACCTGGTCGGTACGGCCCCGGCCCTCATCGCCCTGGCGGACACCGAACCGGAACCGGAGGCGGCTGCGCGGCTGCGCGCCGAGGCGGGCCGCCTCTTCCGCCTCCTGGGCGGCGTCCCCACCTGGCTGGCCCCGCACCTGGACCCACCCGCCCCGGAGACGGCCGGGGCGAACTGAGCACGGGCCGGCCACGAGGACCGTCAGGCACGGTCCTCGACCGGGTCGCCGGGCTTCGAGCCCGCGTCGCTCCACTCGGGTGTCGGCGTCGGACGCGGCGGAGCGGGCGGCGGGTTCGGGCCGCGGTTCGGGTTCTGCGGCACCGCGGCGGCGGGTTTCCCGTTCTGCCCGCCGCCGTCACGCCGGGGCGGCGCGACCGGGGATTTCGGCGGTGCGGGCTTCCTCGTCGGCGGCACGGAGACGGTGGCCGCAGCGGAGGCGGACGGGGTCGCGGAGGGCGTCGGCGAAGGCGCGGCGGAATCCGCAGGTGTACGGGCAGGGCTCGCGCTCGGCGACGGCGTCGCGGGAGCGGACGTCCCAGGAGGCCTTCCGTCGGACCTGCCGGACTCGGAGCAGCCCGCCGCCGCCAGCGCCAGTCCCAGCACCACCAGCAGCGCGGACACCCTCCGAGGCCCTCGGTTCCGCATCATCCCGCCCCCCTCGAAAACGATCATGCGATGAGAGGCACAGAGTATGCACAGCGGTCCGTGGCGGCGGCAGCAGCCCGGACGAGGGAGGTCAGCGGTCCGCGCCGGTGAAGTGTTCGCGCACCAGCGACTGCACGACGGGCAGGTCCTCGGCGATCAGCGCGTCGAGCAGCGCGGTGTGTTCCACGGCGTCGGCGAGGAGGTCGGCCCGGCGGGTGGCCGGGTTGTGCCCCAAGGGCCACTGGGAGCGGCGGTGCAGGTCGTCGGCGACCATCACGAGTTGCTGGTTGCCGGAGAGCGCGAGGACCGCTCGGTGGAAGGCCCGGTCGGACTCCGCGTAGCACGCCCGGTCACCCACCGCGGCGGCCGCGACCGTGGCGTCGGCCAGCGGACGCAGGGCGGTCCAGCCGGCCTGGTCCACGGTGCGGGCCAGCCGCAGCATGACGGGGACTTCGATCAGGGCGCGCACCTCGGCCAGCTCGGCCAGCTCGTGCGGGCCGCGCTCGGCGACGCGGAAGCCCCGGTTCGGGACGACCTCCACCGCTCCCTCGATGGCGAGCTGCTGCATCGCCTCACGCACCGGTGTCGCCGAGACCCCGAAGCGCGCGCCGAGCACCGGAGCGGAGTAGACCTGGCCCGGCAGCAGCTCACCGTCGACGAGAGCGGCGCGCAGTGCGTCCAGGATCTGCCCGCGTACGGAGTACCGCTGCACCACGACGCGGGGCACGGGCGACTCGCAGTGGATGTGCTCCCCGCGGGCCTGCTCGCCGCGCGGCTGTTCACCGGGTCGCTGCTCGTCCCGAGCCCGCTGGGCGCGGGCCTGGCCGGGCACCCGGTCGGGGGCCGCGGACGCGGTGGACGTGTACGGCGGACGCACCTGCTGATGCGCTCTGCCCTGCTCCACTCCGACCTCCTCGGCCTGCTCCGGGCCGGCCCGCCTGCGCCATGCCTCCTGTGCACGATAGGCGGAGGAGGGCGCAGTTCAAACATCGATCTCTTCGGGTAAGGTAAGGCTAACCTGCAAACGATCGCGATTCGGTGGTCCCTGCATGACCCTGCCCACCCTGCTCCCCGGGACGACGACGTCTGCCGTGTCGGACGCGTACACCCGCCTGGCCGAGGTCTTCCCCGGGCTGCGTGCCGAGGTTCTCGGGGACGACGAACCGACTCCGTCCGGCGTCGGCTGGGTGGGTGTGCACGAGCTCGCGGCCGGCGGCGCCGCCCTGGACACGTTTCTCGCCTGGGACAACGCACAGGTGCTGCGGGACTACGGGCAGCAGGCGCGGCCCGATGTGATCGCCAGCTTCGGTCTGCACCGCTACGCCTGGCCGGCGTGTCTGCTGGTGACCGTGCCGTGGTTCCTGCACCGGCGGGTGCCGCGGATCCCCGTGGAGAACGTGGCGTTCCAGCGGTCCCTGGGCCATCTGACGGTGCGCGTACGGGAGTTCGCCTGCCTGCCGGACGATCCGGCGGCCGTGCTGCCGGGGGCCAGGGTGGTGGCGGACGAGGCGGCGCTGCGGGCCGAGGTGCTGGCCGCGGTGGCCGAACACATCGGTCCGGTGCTCGACGGATTCGGCCCCCGGATGCGCCGCGGCAAGCGGGCGCTCTGGGGCATGGCGACGGACGAGGTCGTCGAGGGCCTCTGGTACATCGCGCATCTGCTCGGCGAGGAACGGCGTGCGTTGACCGAGCTGGAGGCGCTCCTGCCGGGTACCACCAAGCCGTACGTCGGCACAGCCGGCTTCCGCGAACTGACCGGGCCGAACGGCGAGTCGCTGCCCACCCGCGACAGGGCCAGCTGCTGCCTCTTCTACACACTGCGGCCCGAGGACACCTGCGTCACCTGCCCGCGCACGTGCGACACCGACCGGGTACGGAAGCTGACGCCCGCCTGATCCGTGCCGCCCGCCCGGCCAGGCGGAATTCGAACGTAACTCGACTTCCACAGACGGGTGTTCGAGGTGTTTCAGCCCATCCGTACGGCCCGGAACCCCAATGGCATTCTCTTGCCCCGAAACCCCCTGGGCCGGAAGGGATTTCCGCCACTATGGCGCCCGAAACCCCTAACGCGATGCAAGGGACCGCGCATGAGACTGACCGACATATCGCTGAACTGGCTACTTCCGGGCGCAGTCCTGCTCGTGGGGGTCATTGCGGCGGTGGCGATGGTCGCGCGCGGCAAGCGCGCCGCTGACAAGTCCGCGGCCGACGACAGCTGGGAACGCAGCGAGGACCGGCGCAGGCGCAAGGAGGCGCTCTACGCCACCGCCTCGTACGTGCTGCTGTTCTGCTGTGCGGCAGTCGCCGCCGCGCTCTCCTTCCATGGGCTGGTCGGCTTCGGCCGGCAGAACCTCAGTCTCTCCGGCGGCTGGGAGTACCTCGTCCCGTTCGGCCTCGACGGCGCGGCAATGTTCTGCTCCGTGCTCGCCGTGCGCGAGGCCAGCCACGGTGACGCCGCGCTCGGCTCCCGGCTGCTGGTGTGGACGTTCGCGGGTGCTGCCGCCTGGTTCAACTGGGTGCACGCCCCGCGCGGCATGGACCATGCGGGCGCCCCGCACTTCTTCGCGGGGATGTCTCTGTCCGCGGCGGTGCTCTTCGACCGGGCATTGAAACAGACCCGCCGGGCCGCGCTGCGCGAACAGGGCCTGGTGCCCCGACCGCTGCCGCAGATCCGGATCGTACGGTGGCTGCGCGCACCCCGGGAGACCTTCGGCGCCTGGTCGTTGATGCTGCTGGAGGGCGTACGCACGCTGGACGAAGCGGTCGACGAGGTCCGCGAGGACCGGCGGGAGAAGGAGCAGAACCGTCTCCGCCGGAGGGACCAGGAGAAGCTGGACCGGGCCCACATCAAGGCCCTGAACCGGCAGAACCGGGCCTGGGGCCGGGCCGGCCGGGGCGATGCCCAGATCGACGTCTCGACCATCGCCCCGGCGGCGGGCTCCGCACAGTCCGTCGTGGAACCCGTCCTTCCGGAGCCGGGGCAGCTGCCTCTGCGACCCAGGCCGTCCCTGCAGGCCGTGAGCGGCGCGAGCTCGAACGGCGCCCCGGATCGCAGCACACATGATCCGAGGACCGTCGACCTCACCGCCGAGGACGACACCCAGGCCCTGCCCCGGCTCGACTCGCTGGAGCGGAAACTCAAGGACCTGGAGCAACAGTTCGGCTGATCGAGACCCTGCCCCGCGGCGCCCGGACGGTCGACGTCCGTGCGGCGCAAGGCGGAAGGCCCCGTCCCGGCATCCGGCTCGCCGGGACTCCCAGGACCCTCAGGGCCTTCCGCCGTCCAGCTCGAACCAGACCACCTTGCCCAAGGCGTGCGCCTTCACGCCCCAGGCGTCCGCGAGACTCTGCACCAGGATCAGCCCCCTGCCGTGCGTACCGTCGTCGGCGTTCGGTACGTACGACATGGGCAGTCCGGATACGAAATCCCGCACCTCGACCCGCAGTGTCGCCGGTGCCACGGTCACCGTGACGACCGCCCCGTGCCGCGTATGGACCAGCGCGTTCGTCACCAGTTCGCTCAGCAGGAGCTCCGCCACTTCGGCCGACTCCTCGTGCCATCGATATCGTAGGAATTCCCGCAGCGCACAGCGCACTTCGGAGATGTCCGCCAGATCGGTATGAGCCAGTCTGCGGTGCATTCGAATCAGCTGCTGACGCTCCATCGTTTCCCCCGCGTGCACAGTGAATCACCCCCTTCTCGTCGAACACCTTCCCGGGATGCATGCCCCGCACGCGAGCCGTCACGCTTGTCGACTCATCAATAAGCACATATGGGGACGGGGCGGCCCTGCCGCCCTCGGAAACACGGCCGACACATTCCCGTCTTCGCGGTTAACTTCCAAAAAATTCACACGAGTTGGCGTTGACGAGGACATGTCTACGCGCGTCATCATGGTGGACATGCGAATCCCCCCACGGATCACCACGCTCGGCGGTGCCGCCGCCCTCCTGTCCGTCCTCCTCGTCGGCGGCCCGATCACGGCGTCCGCCACCGCCGCCACCGCATCGGTCGGCAGCATCTGCTACTCGGACCTGCCGTCCCAGGCGCACGACACGCTCGATCTCATCGACGCGGGCGGCCCCTACCCCTACTCGCAGGACGGCATCGTCTTCCAGAACCGGGAAGGCGTGCTCCCCAGCCGGAACACCGGCTACTACCACGAGTACACGGTGATCACTCCGGGCTCGCCGACCCGCGGCGCGCGGCGCATCGTCACGGGTGAGCAGAGCCAGGAGGACTACTACACCGCCGACCACTACGCCACGTTCGACCTCGTCGACCACGGCTGCTGAGGATTCCACCGGCAGCACCCTGCGGACCGGTCCGCGCCGTAGCCCCCCACCTGCGGCGCGGATCACCAGACCGACGGGACGGCGGTGCCTTGTACGCTGCGCCCATGACCGTGACCTATGTGATCGACGGCTCCGAAGTCACCGGACTGGAACGGTTCTGGCAGGTGATCGGTGAGGCGGTGAACGGTCCCGGTGGCTACTTCGGCCGCAACCTCGACGCCTTCGCGGACTGTCTGAGCGGCGGCATGGGGACACCGGACGACGGCGACTTCGTCATCGAGTGGCGCGACCACGCAAGCTCCGCGCGCGCCCTCGGCCACGAGGAGACCGCACGCCACGTACGCCGGCTGCTCGGGCGGGCACACCCCACCAACCGGCCGGCCCTCCAGCGGAATCTGGACGAGGCACTGGCCGGACACGGACCGACGCTCTTCAACCAACTGGTGGAGATCATCGAGGAACGGACCTCGCCCGGCACGCTGCGACTGCGCTGACCGTCCCCGCGCCTGCACCCGCGCGCCGAGTGCGTATGCCCCCGGTGCCCGCCCGGATACGTCGTCCGTCACGGACCTGCGCCAGGGGTGCCCGGCGCACCGCCGGGGAAGTGGTGCCATGAGCACCCCGCAGCTGCCGACCCCGAGGAGCCGTGATGCACGACGACCGCACGCTGGTGGAGGGCCGCCTGGAGCGGGCCCTCCACCAATTCATCCGCCCCGCCCAGTACGCGGACCGGTCCCCGCTCGGTCTCTCGGTGTGGCACGCCCCCGGTGAGCCGGTGCCGGTGGCGGAGGCCATGAAGGGGACGTACGAGCCCTTCACGACCGGAACCGAGTGGGGCAGGCCCTGGTCGACCAGCTGGTTCCGGCTGGAGGGCGAAGTGCCCGAGGCGTGGGCCGGCCGCCATGTCGAGGTGGTGGTGGATCCTGGTTTCTCCGGTCAGGGGCCCGGCTTCCAGGCCGAGGGGATGCTCTACGACGCCGAGGGCGTACCGCTCAAGGGCATCCATCCGCACAATCGCCACCTGACGGTCTCGGCCTCGGCGTCGGGCGGTGAGCCGGTCTCCCTGCTGCTGGAGGCTGCGGCCAACCCGGCCGTCCTGGAGCACGGTTTCGAGCCGACACCGCTCGGTGACGTCCTGACGGCGGGCGACCGGCCGCTCTACAGGTTCGCCTCCGCGGACCTTGCCGTGCTGGACGAGGAGGTCTGGCATCTCGTCCTGGACATCGAGGTGCTGTCCGAGCTGATGCACGAGCTGCCCGCCGACCGGTCGCGGCGCCACGAGATCCTGCGGGCGCTGGAGCGGATGCTCGACGCCCTGGACCTGCACGAGGTGGCGGGCACGGCGGCCGCGGGCCGAGCCGAGCTGGCCGGGGCCCTGTCCCGCCCGGCGTCGGCGAGTGCGCACCGGATCTCGGCGGCCGGCCATGCGCACATCGACTCCGCGTGGCTGTGGCCGCTGCGCGAGACCGTACGGAAGGCCTCGCGTACGTTCGCCAACGTCACCGCGCTCGCCCAGGACTATCCGGAGCTGGTCTTCGCGTGTTCGCAGGCCCAGCAGTACGCCTGGGTGCGTGATCACCAGCCGCACATCTGGGAGCGGATCAAGCGGGCGGTGGCGGACGGGCAGTGGGCGCCGGTCGGCTCGATGTGGGTGGAGTCCGATGCCAACATGCCGGGCGGCGAGGCGCTGGCACGGCAGATCGTGCACGGGAAGCGTTTCTTCGAGCAGGAGTTGGGGGTGGAGACGCAGGAGATCTGGCTGCCGGACTCCTTCGGCTACACGGCGGCCTTCCCGCAGCTGGCTCGGCTGGCGGGGGTGAAGTGGTTCCTGACGCAGAAGCTGTCCTGGAACCAGACCAACAAGATGCCGCACCACACCTTCTGGTGGGAGGGCATCGACGGAACCCGTGTCTTCACCCACTTCCCGCCCGTGGACACGTACAACGCGAACTTCCACGCACGTCAACTCGCCCATGCGGAGAAGAACTTCTCGGACAAGGGGCGGGCGACCCGATCATTGGTGCCGTTCGGCTGGGGTGACGGCGGGGGCGGTCCGACCCGGGAGATGCTGGAGAAGGCGCGCAGGCTGCGGGATCTTGAGGGGTCGCCGCGGGTAGAGATCGAAAAGCCGTCGGCGTTCTTCGCGGCGGCCGAGGAGGAGTACGCGGAGCAGGCGCCGGTCTGGTCCGGCGAGTTGTACCTGGAGCTGCACCGGGCGACGTACACCACCCAGGCCAAGACCAAGCAGGGCAACCGACGCAGTGAGCACCTTCTGCGCGAGGCCGAATTGTGGGCGACAGCGGCTGCGCTGCGGACACCCGGATATGCGTATCCGTACGAAGCGCTGGACCGGGTGTGGAAGACGGTCCTGCTGCATCAGTTCCATGACATCCTGCCGGGCTCGTCGATCGCGTGGGTGCATCGCGAGGCCCGCGACACCTACGAAGAGGTACGGGCGGAGCTGGCGGACCTGGTGGCGGACGCGGTGGCGGCGCTGGGCGCGGCGGAGGGACTCGTCGCACTCAACTCCAGCCCGTACGAACGGAGTCAGGTGATCGAGCTGGACGCGGAGGCAAGTGCGGTGCTGCCGTCCGGTGCACAGGTTCAGCCGCTCGACGAGTGGCGTACGGCGGTGTTCGCCCGGTCGCCGGGGCTGGGTGCGGGGCTGCTCGACGGATCGGCGGTGCCCGAGCGGGAGGCGGTGACGAGCCGCACGGCGGACGCCGGTTTCGTCCTCGACAACGGGCTCCTGCGGGTCACCGTGGACCGCGACGGGCTGATCGCGGCCGTCCGCGATCTCGACGCGCACCGCGAGGTCATCCCCCCCGGCCACCGGGCCAACCTCCTTCAGCTGCACCCCGACCACCCCAACCACTGGGATGCGTGGGACATCGACCGGCACTACCGCCGCTCCCGCACCGATCTGACCGATGCCGAATCGGTGGAGGTGGTCGAGGAAGGGCCGCTGAGGACGGCGGTGCGCGTGGTGCGGACGTTCGGTAAGTCCCGGATCGTGCAGGAGATCCGGCTGGCCGCGGGCAGCCGGCAGGTCGACATCGAGACCGAGGTGGACTGGCAGGAGTCGGAGAAGGTCCTCAAGGCGGCCTTCCCGCTCGATGTGCATGCCGAACGGTCCACGGCCGAGATCCAGTTCGGCCACGTCCACCGGGCCACGCACGACAACACCGGCTGGGACGCGGCCCGTTTCGAGATCTGTGCGCACCGGTGGCTGCGGGTCGCCGAGCCGGGGTACGGGATCGCGGTGATCAACGACTCGACGTACGGGCACGATGTGACCCGGACCCCGCACGAGTCGGGTCTCGCCACGACCGTACGGCTGACGCTGCTGCGCGCCCCGCACAGCCCGGACCCGGAGACCGATCTCGGCACGCACCGGTTCCGCTACGCGCTGGCGCCCGGCGCGGAGGTCACGGACGCGGTCCGCGCGGGGCTCGCCCTCAATCTTCCGCTGCGGGCTGCGGTGGCCCCGGTGGTGCCGTCGCTGATCACGACCGGGCATCCGGCGGTGACCGTCGAGTCGGTGAAGCTGGCGGAGGACCGCAGCGGCGACGTGGTCGTGCGGCTGTACGAGTCGGCGGGCGGCCGGGCGACGACGACGCTCCGGGTCGGCTTCCCCGTCGTACGGGCGCAGATCACCGACCTGCTGGAGCGGCCCCTGCACGAGGCGACGGCCGATGAGCACGGTCTCGTGGTGGCGCTGCGGCCGTTCCAGATCCTGACGCTGCGGCTGAGTCCGGCCTGAGCGGCCGCCCCGCCCCGGACCGGCTCGGAGCCTGTCGGGTGACCTTCGATGAGAGGTCACCCGGCAGGCCCTCAGGGGCGGGGCACGTTCCGCAGGTTGGAGCGGGCCATCTGAAGCATCCGGCCCACACCCCCGTCCAGCACGATCTTGCTGGCGGAGAGCGCGAACCCGGTCACCATCTCCGCGCTGATCCTCGGCGGGATGGAGAGCGCGTTGGGATCGGTGACGACGTCGATCAGGGCCGGGCCCTTGTGCTTGAAGGCGTCCTTGAGGGCGCCTTCGAGCTGTTTGGGCTTCTCGACCCGTACGCCGTACGCCCCTGCGGCCCGCGCGATCGCGGCGAAGTCCGGGTTCTTGTTGGTCGTGCCGAACGACGGCAGACCGGCGACCAGCATCTCCAACTCCACCATGGAGAGTGAGGAATTGTTGAACAGGACCACCTTCACCGGCAGGTCGTACTGGACGAGGGTCAGGAAGTCGCCCATCAGCATGGTGAATCCGCCGTCGCCGGACATCGACACGACCTGCCGGTTCCGGTCGACGAACTGGGCTCCGATGGCCTGCGGCAGCGCGTTGGCCATCGAGCCGTGACTGAACGAACCGATCACCCGGCGCTTGCCGTTCGGCGACAGATAGCGGGCCGCCCAGACATTGCACATCCCGGTGTCGACGGTGAACACGGCATCGTCGTCGGCGAGTTCGTCGAGCACCGAGGCGACGTACTCCGGATGGATCGGGATGTGCTTCTCGACCTTGCGGGTGTACGCCTTGACCACGCCCTCCAGCGCTTCGGCGTGCTTCTTCAGCATCCGGTCGAGGAACTTCCGGTCGGTCTTGGCCTTCACCCGCGGCGTCAGACAGCGCAGGGTCTCGCGGACGTCGCCCCACACCGCCAGATCCAGCTTGGAGCGGCGGCCCAGGTTCTCCGGGCGCACATCGACCTGGACGATCTTCACATCGGTGGGCAGGAAGGCGTTGTACGGGAAGTCGGTGCCGAGCAGGACCAGCAGATCGCACTCATGGGTGGCCTCGTACGCGGCGCCGTAGCCGAGCAGTCCGCTCATGCCGACGTCGTACGGGTTGTCGTACTGGATCCACTCCTTGCCCCGCAACGCGTGCCCGACCGGGGCCTTCACCCGCTCGGCGAACTCCATGACCTCGGCGTGGGCGCCCGCGGTGCCGCTGCCGCAGAACAGGGTCACCCGCTTCGCCGCGTCGACCATCCGGCAGAGCTTCTCGATCTCCTCGTCGCCGGGCCGTACGGTCGGCCGCGAGGTGACCAGGGCATGCTCGATCGACTTCTCGGGCGCGGGCTGGGAGGCGATGTCACCCGGCATGGAGACGACGCTGACGCCTCCTCGGCCGATGGCGTGCTGAATCGCGGTCTGGAGCAGCCGCGGCATCTGCTGCGGGTTGGAGATCATCTCGTTGTAATGGCTGCACTCCTGGAAGAGCAGATCCGGATGTGTCTCCTGGAAGTATCCGAGACCGATCTCGCTCGAAGGGATGTGCGAAGCGAGAGCGAGGACGGGGGCCATGGAACGGTGTGCGTCGTAGAGACCGTTGATGAGGTGCAGATTGCCGGGACCGCAGGAGCCCGCGCAGGCCGCGAGGGCGCCGGTGATCTGGGCCTCGGCGCCGGCGGCGAACGCGGCGGTCTCCTCGTGCCTGACCTGGATCCACTCGATCGCGGAGTTGCGGCGGATGGCGTCGACGACCGGGTTGAGGCTGTCGCCGACGACGCCGTAGAGCCTCTTGACGCCCGCCCGGACGAGAATGTCGACGAACTGCTCCGACACGTTCTGCTTGGCCATGGGTGCGTATCCTCTCCGCGCCGGCAGCGCGCTAGGAGTCCATCAACCCATGGCCCGCACGGTTACGCCTCCCAGACGCCGACACTCGTGCGGTCGTCGGCGTACCCCTTCACCCTGAGCTGGGTGTCCCCGAGGAAGGCCGCCAGGCCGGGCGGTTCCGGGGGCGTCCAGCGTTCGGCGAGCTCGTCGGCGAGTGCGGGCTCGCCGCGGAACGGCTCGGCCAGCCCGGTGCTGCAGAGCAGCAGCGTGTCCCCCGGTCGGGCCACCGAGGCCCGGAACCGGAAGGGCTCCGCCGGCGGCGGGGGCGGGCTCTCGATGTACGGGGACGGGGGCGTCGTGATCCCCAGGTCCATCGTCAGCCGGTCGCCGTGGGGCCCGCTCTCGGGGGACGCGGATCCGAACCCGACGACGGGCTCCCCGGTGACGGCCCCGGGCGCCGGGACGTCCGGTTCGAGGTCCCGCCAGACACCGTCGCGCAGCCGGAAGAGCCCGCCGCCGCCCACGCCGAAGAAGACCCGGGTGCGGCAGTCGGGGTCGGTCGACAGGAGCAGGCAGCGCAGGCCCGTGGTGTACTCGTGCGGTTCGAGCCCCAACTCGGCGGCGCGGGCGCGGAGCCTGCCGTAGCTGCGGTCGGTGAGGCGCTGCAGACCGGATTTGAGGTCGGCCCGGCGGCCTGCCCTTATGTCCTCGGCGAGGCGGGCGTGGCTGCGGCCGACAGCACCGCCGATCCAGCGGCAGGCGTCGGCCGCCGCGAGATGGGCGCCCTCGGCGGCGCGGGCACCGCTGGCGACGGCGACGAGCACGAGGGCGTTCTCGGCGGCGCCGAAGCGCACGGTGAGCAGGGCGTCGCGCCGGGGCTCGCCGCGGAACCGCGCGGAGTCCCCGCGCACCGAGGCGGCCCGCAGGGTGTACGTGCCGTACCTGGCCCCGTCGAGCACGGTGTCGGCGACGAGCCCGTCGAGTTCCTGCGGGGTGGTGGCAGGCAGGGCGGTGGGCTCGGCGTCGTAGGTGGGCGGCCGGTCCCCTACGTACACGGGTCCGGGTCGGGACGCGGGGCCGGGAGCCACCGGGTCGGGGCCGGCCGGGGTGGCCCCGGAGCCGGAACCGGTCACCCCTGCGGGTGCGGGCTCCTCCTGGGCCTCGGCCCGCTCGGTGACCGGCCGCCTCGGCAGTGGCGGCACGTGCTCGGTCGGAGCGGGGACGGGAGGCGGAGCCGGGACCGCGGGCGGGGCCGGGACGGGGGGCGGAGCCGGGACGGGTGATGGTCCATCGGCGATCCCCGGCCGCTCTGCGCCGAGCGGCGGGACCGGGGGCGGCGCATCGACGAGCGGCGACGCAGGGGCCGGTGGTTCGGTGAAGGTCCGTGGTTGTGCGGCGCCCCGCGGTGGCTCCCACGGGGCACGCTCGGCCTCCGTCGGCGGCTCCCACGGCGCACGCGCCTGTACAGGTGGCTCGGGCGGCGTCCGAGGATCGGGCACGGCCGCGTCCGCCCCTCCGTCGCCGTCGTCATGACCGGGCCCGCCCCGCCCCGCCGGACCCACCGCGTCCGAGGCCGAGTCGAAGCGGTCGTCGAGACTGTCGGCCGCGGCGGTCGACCCGGTGTCCGCGGCGGTTTCGTCGTACAGCCTGCGCCACCAGTCGTCCTCGTGGGCGGCGGGCCTCTCCCCCTGCTGACTCATGCCCTTATTGTCCACCGCGCGGGCCGTACGAAAACGGGTCATCAGGAAAAAAGAGGTCCGCCGGGCGACCCCACCCCCCACGGGAAGGACGCCCGGCGGACCGGTTCCGGTGTGACCCTGGTCAGCGCACCGCGTATGCGTCGACGACGGTCTGGACGACGGAGTTGCCGTTGGCGTCCGTCAGTTCCGTCTTCAGCGTGACCGGCTTGCCGGCCGCGCCCTCGTGGTTCACGGTCGCGGTCCAACGCCCGTCCCGCTGTGCGGTGGTGGCCTGGGTCCAGGTCGTGCCACCGTCGTACGAGTACGAGACCTTGGCCGCGGTCAGTTTGCCGGGTGTGTAACCCGCGTGACCGGTGACGCTCAGGCCGATCTTCTGACCGTCCTGCGCCGCCAGGGTCTTCATCCCGTCCGTCGCCAGGTCGTAGCCCGGGAAGAGGAGCGGGATGCCCTGAGAGTACGCGTTCTCGTCCCGCTTCGAACGGAATTTCCAGGTGGTCTCGGTCTGGGTGGACCGCTTCCACACGGCCGCGGGCGAACCGACCTTCATCGTGACCATGGTCAGTTCGTACGATGCGTCCCCGGCCGGCACCTCGAATACACCGAACGGGACTCCGGTGCTGCCGAAGCTCTGGTCGCCGCTGGTCAGTGTCATGTTGCCGAGGTCACCGAACGAACCCTGGATACCGCTGTGTTCGCTGTCCGCCCAGAAGCCCGGGGCGACCCCGATCAGGTTGTCCTGACGCTCGGCGGCGAGCACCTCCTTGCCCTGGAGGTCACGCGGGGTGGACGGGCCGAGAATCCCCCGGTACCAGTTCTCCGTACGCTGCGAGCCGGACTTGTAGGTGCGGGCCGGGTCGACCATGGTCTCGCCCCAGGGGAAGCTGGAGGAGACGAAGCGCTCCCAGGTGTTGTCGCCCGCCGAGTAGTACTCGGTGCGCTTGCCCGGGACGGCGACGATGTCGAACGCGGCGGAGAAGCGCCCGCCGTACGGCCGGTCGATGACCAACGAGTCGTCGTAGTCGGCTGCCACGCCCATCGCCTCGTACGTGGCGGTGGACTTGCCGAGCTTGCTGTCACGGACCTTGTACGTACGGTCCGAGGTGACCGGGCCGGTCTCGGGGAAACCGAGGTTGTAGACGAACGGGCTGGCGGCGGTGGCCTTCCAGCGCAGCGTCACGGGACCGTCGGCAAGGGCGGCGGTCAGGCCGGCGGCCTCACTCGTCTCGATGGCGAGGGAGGGCAACGGCGCCGAACCGAAGCCGACGGACGGCAGCCATGTGCCCGCGGACGGCCGGTACACGATGATCGCCTTGGCGCCGGCGGCCTTGGCGTTCCGTGCCTGGACCGTCATGGCTCCGGTGTCGGCGACCTTCACCAGAGCGATCTTGCCTTCGACACCGGCGGCCTTCAGCTCGTCCGGAGTGCCGGTGCCCGCGTCGACGAGCGCGGCCTCGCCCGTACCGTCGAGGTTGACGGCGCCGGTGCTCGCCGTCTGCGGGTGCAGCTCGGCACCGCCGACGACCGCGAGCTTGTCGATCTGCGGGGCGTACGCACGCCAGAAGCTGCCGAACTCGAAGTCGCCGTCAGTCGCCCTGCCCTCGACGTCGGCCAGGTAGTTCTTCACGATGCGACTGCCGGTGACGGAACCCGAGTGCAGCCACGTGCCGTCCCAGCTGCGGCCGAAGGTGAGGGTCGTGGAACGGTTCTCGGACCTGCGGTCCTCGGTCTTCACCTGGAGCCGGTGGGCCTTGCGGGCGTCCAGTACCAGGGTGGTGTCCTTGGTGACGTTCAGCTGCGGCCTGGCGAGGTAGCCGACGGACTCGACCATCCTGCCGGTGGCGTCCTTCAGGTCCGGCGACATGACGAAGCTGGAGACGAAGTACGCGCCGGGTCGCACCTGGTACACCTGGTCGGCCGCGCCCTCGTTGAAGCGGCGCTCACCGCTGGCGGTGTCGGTGCCGATGACGTCCACCGAGGAGGAACCCGCGGCGGGCTTGCCGGTGCGGTCGATGAGCTTGACGCGCAGGGTGACCGTCTCGGCGCCGACGTACAGCGAGAACGGGGTGGAGACCTTGGCGCCGTCGGCGCCGGTGGCCAGTACCCGCCCGGTGACATCGCCGTACTGGGCGGCCTTCAGCTGCGCGGTCGGGTCGATGTGCAGCGGGACCTTGACGGTCGCTCCGGCCGGGACGGTGACACTGCTCGCGTCGAGCTTGGCGACGGAGGAGCGGACGGCCGAGCCGTCGTTGCCGGTGACGCCCTGGACCTTCAGCGACAGCTTCACCGGCTTGGTGCCGGAGTTGGTGTACGGGACGTCGACCGTGGTGCGGTCGCTCTTGTCCTGCGGCCAGTTGAACGTGCCGCCCTGGATGGCGGGGGCGCCGACGACGGTGGTGTCGATGGCCGCCTTGACATCGAGGCGGCCGCCGCCGGTCTCCCGGACGTCACCGGGGATGTCGCTCTTCGCGGAGGACACGAGTGCGGCCTTGATCTGCTGTGCGGTCCAGTCCGGGTGACGCTGCTTCACGATGGCCGCGGCGCCCGCGACATGCGGGGTGGCCATCGACGTACCGGACATCGTCCGGTAGGCGTAGATGCCGCGGCCACCGGCCGCAGCGGCCGAGATGTCGACGCCGGGGGCGGAGATCTCCGGCTTGAGGGTGTGCGAGCCGATCACGGGTCCGCGGCTGGAGAACTGGGCCGTGGAGTCGTCGCGGTCGACGGCGCCGACGGTCAGTACGCCGGGGGCGCAGCCCGGCGAGGAGACAGTGTTCAGCGTCGGGCCGGAGTTGCCCGCCGCGATCACGAACAGGGTGTCCTTGCTCCGGGCGAGTTCCTCGGCAGCGACGCTCATCGGGTCGGTGCAGTCGGTAGGCGTCGGGCTGCCGAGACTCATCGAGACGACATCGGCCTTCTGGTCGACGGCCCACTGCATACCGGCGATGATCCAGGACTCGGCGCCGGAACCGCTGTCGTTGAGGACCTTGCCCGCGAGGAGGTCGGCGCCCGGGGCGACGCCCTTCTTCTTGCCGTCGCTGGCCGCGCCGGATCCGCCCACGGTGGAGATGGTGTGGGTGCCGTGGCCCTGCCGGTCGTCGGTGGTGTCGGAGTCGGTGAAGTTCTCCGAGGCGGCGATCCGGCCCTTGAGGTCGGGGTGTTCCGCGTCGACACCGGTGTCGAGCACGGCGACCTTGGTGCCCTTGCCGTCGTAGCCGGCGGCCCACGCGAGGTCGGCGCCGACCTGCTTCGTCGACTTGTCGAGAGTGGCCTGAACCTTGCGGTCGAGCCAGAGCTTCTTGAGACCGGAGACCGAGCGGGAGCGGGTGTCGGTGACGTCCGACCAGAAGTCGGCGGCCTTCTGCTTGTCCGCCTTGAGCGCGACGCCGTCGATGGCGTCGAGTGCGAGTCCGCGCTTCGCACCGCGCGGGGTGACGGGCGCCGAGCGGGCCAGGTCCTGGCTGTACACCGCGATCAGCGGCAGCGACTGGGTGCTCGCGTCGTCGTAGCCCTGGCGGATCAGTCCGGTGACGTTGAAGAGTTCTTCGTCGACCTTGCCCGCGGCGAGCGACTCGGTCGCGGTGTCCGGGTAGACGTACAGGTCCTTGCCGGACTGCCGGGTCTGGATGAGCGGCACGGTGCCGTCCTCGCGTGGCAGCGCGGTGGCGGACGCCGCTCCCGAACGGTCCGTGCTCACCAGAACCTTGTCCCCGGTGACCAGGGTGACGGTGACCGGCTTGCTGCCCTTCCCGGCAGCGGCCGCGGTGGCCGCCGCACTGCCGGTGAGCGGTCTTGTCGCGGCGGGCGCGTCCTGTGGCACGGCCACGGACGGCGCTGCCACGGTGGCGGCCAGGACGGCGGCTGTCGCCGCTCCCAGCGCCGTACGCGATATCGGGCGCATCGCACTCCCCAGGTGATTCCGGAAGAAGGGCACACAAAGGCCTTGTTTCCGGGCGTTGTTGGTACTGCGGTGGCGCCACATTGGCAGAGGTGCGTGCGATACAGGGATGATGTGCACGGCGGGTTTACGCCGTGGCCGCTTTCCGCCACGGCCGACCGGCCGAAGGGTGCGCGACGATGCGGAAATGACACGTCCGGGGAGGGGTCCGAGGGTGCTGGGAGCCATAGGTCTCGACGAGAGACAGGAGTCCGCCTACCGTGCGCTCGTCGCGATGGGGGCGGCGGAGGTCAACGACCTCGCGCACCGGCTGGGGCTCCCCGAGTCGGAGACCGAGCGGGCGCTGCGCAGGCTGGAGCAGCAGGGCCTCGCCGCCCAGTCGTCCGCCCGCACCGGCCGGTGGGTGGCGGCGCCTCCCGGGGTCGCCCTGGGTGCGCTGCTCACCCAGCAGCGCCATGAGCTGGAGCAGGCGGAACTGGCGGCGGCACTGCTCGCCGAGGAATACCGGGCGGACGCCGCCGAGCCCGCCGTGCACGACCTGGTCGAGGTGGTCACGGGCGCGAGCGCGGTGGCGCACCGCTTCCACCAGTTGCAGCTGGGGGCGGCGAGCGAGGTGTGCGCCCTGGTCACCGGGAACCCGATCGCGGTCAGCGGTCTGGAGAACGAGTCGGAGGAACGGGCCGCCACCCGTGGGGTGTCGTTCCGGGTGGTGATCGAACGCGAGGTGCTCGCGCTGCCGAGCGGGATCCTGGAACTGTCGGCGGCGCTGAGCCGGGACGAGCAGTGCCGGGTCGTCGACCGGGTGCCGACCAAGCTGGTCGTCGCGGACGCCTCGCTGGCGATGGTGCCGCTGACCGGCCGCGGCGCCGAGCCGGCGGCACTGGTCGTCCATGCCTCCGGGCTGCTGGAGTCGCTGATGGGGCTCTTCGAGGCGGTGTGGCGCGAAGCCATGCCGCTGCGGCTCGGCGAGAGCGGCTGGGCCCAGGAGACCGCCGTCGGACCCGATCCGACCGATCTGGAGATTCTGTCGTTGCTGCTGGCCGGGCTGACGGACGCGAGCGTCGCGAAACAGCTGGAGCTGGGGCTGCGGACCGTCCAGCGGCGGGTGAAGGGACTGATGGAGCTCACCGGCGTGTCGACGCGGCTGCAGCTGGGCTGGCACGCGTACGAACGGGGCTGGGTCTCCCGCACCCCGCGAGCCTGAGGAGGGCTGGTCCGGCAAGGTCTCACGATCGCCCCCATTACGCGTCTGAGCTGCACCGACGGCTCTCGCCCGGCACCTTGCTGACGGGCGGGAGCCGTCGGATTCCGGCACGCTGGTCAGATGGGTGTGTGGCAGCTCATCGCCGTGGGCCTGGTCATTCTGCTCGGCCTGGTCGGCGTGCTGGTGCCCGGAGTGCCGGGACAGGCGATCGTCTGGGCGGCCGTGCTGTGGTGGGCACTCACCGCCAGGACCCCGGCCGCCTGGGGGGTACTGATCGGCGCCACCGCCCTCCTGCTGCTGAACCAGGCGCTGAAGCCGCTGCTGAGGCCGCGCCGCCCGCGCGAGTCCGGCGCCCCGCGCAAGACGCTGATGCTGGGCGGGATCGCCGGGATCGTGGGCTTTTTCGTGCTGCCCGTGGTGGGCGGAATCGTGGGGTACGTCGGGGCGATCTACGGTGCGGAACGGTTGCGGCTCGGCAGCGGCGGGGCGGCCCGGGCCTCGCTCCGTTCGGTGATGCGGGCCACCGGCTACTCCGTGCTGGTCGAGCTGTTCGCATGTCTGCTGGTGACGGGGACGTGGCTGGTCGCAGTGATCCGGAGCTGACCGCTCACCTCTCCCTCGGTGGACATCAGGGTGGACGCTGTCCAGATAGGCAGTAACACATCGGATCTCTCCCGCTCTATTGACGTCAGGATCACCCTTGCCTACCTTCCGTGAAGGAATAGCTCGGATGAATTGATGCGCCTGCGTACGAGTCGCCAGGAGACGCCTTGCCCACAGCACCGGACCCTTCCTGCACGCCCCCGCCTCCCCGGACGGCCTGCTCGCCGCCGTCCCCCTCCCGAAGAACTGTTCTCGCCACCGGCACCGCGCTCGGCGGCGCGCTGGTCGTGGGCGGCGCGGCCGTCCCGGCCCAGGCAGCAGCCCCGGCCACCGCACCTGCCACCTCCGCCGCACCCGTCGTGCACTCCCCCGATGACAGCTGGCGCACCGTCCTCGACGACGCCGATCTGCTCTGGCAGAAGCTGCCGACGACCTGGTACGAGGGCCCGTATCTGGGCAACGGCCGCCTCGGCTCCGGCATCTACGCCGAGCCGGGCGCCACGACCACGGCCGTCCGTTTCAACGTCCAGCACTCCGAGGTCCAGGACCACCGCCCCGAGTTCGGTTCCCTCTTCGGCCTCGCCCGCCTGCCGATCGGCCACTTCACCCTGGAACCGGCCGGCACCATCACCGGCATCGAGTGGTGGATGCGACTGCGCACCGCCGAGCTCGAAGGCACGATCACCACCACCGCGGGCACCCTGAAGCTCCGCGCCTTCGTCCACTCCTCCAGCGATCTGCTCGCCGTCGAAGTCACCCCGAGCGAGGGCGAGCAGGGTTTCCGCTGGGTCTTCCATCCGGCCGACGCCATCAGCCCGCGTGCTGACTTCAAGCCTCTGCCGGACGGTTACACGGGCAACCCGCCCGCCGTCGTCGAGCAGCACGGCGAGGTGAGCGCCGCCGTCCAGCCGCTGCTGGCGGGCGGCCAGCACGTCACCGCCTGGCGGGAGCGCACCAGGGGCGACAGCCGCACGCTGTATGTCACCGTCACGCACTCCCACCCGAAGACGACCGCACGTGACCGCGCGCTGCGTACGGTCAAGACGGCCTCCGCCCTCCCGTACGCGCTGCTCGCCACCCCGCACCGCTCCTGGTGGGACCGGTTCTACCGGAAGAGCTTCCTGTCTCTCCCGGACGCGCGGTTGCAGCGCTTCTACTGGATCCAGCTCTACAAGACGGCGTCGGCGGCCCGCAAGGACGCGCCCGTGATGGCGACCTCGGGCCCCTGGCTGGAGCCCACCCCGTGGCCGAACACCTGGTGGAACCTCAACGTCCAGCTGGAGTACTGGCTGATCCACGGCTCCAATCATCTGGAGCTGGACGCCGTCACCCGCGCCCTGAGCGAGTTCCGGGACCAGCTCTCCCGCGAGGTCGCGGCCCCCTACCGGGCGGACTCGGCCGGCATCCCGCGCACCACCGACCCTCAGCTGGTCAACGGCGCGTCGGTGACCGACGGCGGCTACGGTGTCGGCATCCCCGGCCAGGACCCTCCCACCCCCGAGGTCGGCAACCTCACCTGGGCGCTGCACAACGTGTGGCTCTCCTACCGGCACACCATGGACGAGTCGATCCTGCGCGACACGCTGTTCCCGTTGCTGCGCAAGGCGGTCAACTACTACCTGCACTTCCTGGCGCCCGGTGCGGACGGCAAGCTGCACCTACCGGCGACGTTCTCCCCCGAGTACGGCGTCAACGCCCCCGACTGCAACTACGACCTGATGCTGCTGCGTTGGGGCTGCCGCACCCTACTGGACTCGGCCGAGCAGCTAGGCGTCCACGACCCGCTGACGGCCCGCTGGCAGGAGGTACTGGCCAAGCTCGCGCCCTACCCGGTCGACGCCAATGGGTTCATGATCGGGGCCGGGGTTCCGTTCGCGAAGTCGCACCGCCACTACTCGCACATGCTCGCGGTGTACCCGCTGTACGAGTTGACGGGTGCGACACCCGACGAGCGCGCCCTGATCGAGAAGTCCCTCGCCCACTGGGTGGGGTTCGAAGGCGCCCTGCAGGGCTACACCTTCACCGGTGCGGCCTCGATGTCCGCGCTGCTCGGCAAGGGCGAGGACGCCCTGAAGTACCTCGGCCAGCTGATGAGCCGCTTCATCCAGGCGAACACCATGTACAAGGAGTCGGGCCCGGTCATCGAGACCCCACTCTCCGCGGCCCAGTCGCTGCACGACATGGTGTGCCAGTCCTGGGGCGGCACGATCAGGGTCTTCCCGGCGCTGCCCGCAGCCTGGCGGGAGCTGACCGTCCACGACTTCCGTACCCAGGGCGCGTTCCTGCTCAGCGCGGTACGGGAAGAAGGCCGGACCCGCTGGGTGCGGGTGACCAGCGAGGCCGGCGCCCCTTGCGTCGTACGCCACGGCATAGACGGCCCGATCGAGATCCGGGATCGCCACGGACGGCCGCTGAGGTACGAGGAGGTCGCGGACGGCACGGTGCGGATCAGCCTCCGCAAGGGCGACTCGGCACTGATCACGGCCAAGGGTGACCGCCCGGACCTGACGATCCGTCCGGTCGCCCCGAACGCGGCGGCGCCGCGTTGGGGTCTGCCGGTCTGAGCCGCTCCTGTCGCAGGTCGTGGGACCACCGTCCGGTGCGGCGGGCGGTGGGGTCGGTGTGCGGGGCCGGTCCATGTGCTGGAAGGCCCGCCCCGCGTTCCGGCCGGTGAAGGCAGTACGGCCTCTCGACGGGGTCGATGTCACCGGCAGTCGAGATGGCGCACGGCGTAGGAGCGCCAGGGCCGCCACCGCTCCGCCCCGCAGGACCCGCCCGGATCCACATCGGGATCGCCGAGCGCCCGCATCCTGATCAGCGCGACGGCTGCCGGACCGACCCCCGGCAGCCGCAACAGCGCCTGCTCGGCCTCGTCGCGGTCGGCCCCGGCGTCGAGACGCACGGTCCCGTCGGCGAGCGCGGCCGCCAGTGTCCGCAGCGCCGGATCGTCCGCCACGCCGGCCAGCACTCCGGGCTCCGGGAACACATGGGTCAGACCACCGCTCGGCACATCGAGGACCTTCCCGTACGTCTCCACGAGCAGCTCCGCCGCTTCCCGGCCGACGAGCGTCCGTACGGCGAACTCCTCGGGGTCCGCGGTGCCGGGCGACCTCAGCCCGGGGCGGGCCGCGACGCGCGGTGCCAGACCGGGGTCGGCGCCGAGCCGCTCGTCGACGGCGTACGGATCGGCATCCAGGTCGAAGAGGCGCCGCAGCCGCTGCACGGCCGTGGTCAGATCGCGCAGATCCGTGAGGTTGATCCTGGCGTCCAGCCATGCCCCGGCGGACCGCTCGTCGACGGCGACAACACCCGTGCCGTACGGCAGCCGCAGGGTGCGCCGGTAGGTGCGGGCACCGGGCTCGCCGCTGACCTCCTCGACCCGGGCGACCGCCTCGCCGGCCAGCAGATCGAAGACCTCCCTGGCGGCGTACGGTCCCCGGTGAGCGAGCCGGAGCGGGATTCCGGCCGTGCGCGTCTCCCGCACCCCCGCCCCCCGTCCGGTCCCGGCCTCGGCCCGCAGCGCGCTCGGCGTGCGGGCGTAGATCTGCCGGATCGTGTCGTTGAACTGGCGCACGCTGGCGAACCCGGACGCGAACGCGATCTCGGTGACGGGCAGCCCCGTCGTCTGGAGCAGCACCCGTGCGGTGTGCGCCCGCTGGGCGCGGGCCAGCGCGACGGGTCCGGCGCCCAGCTCGGCGTTGAGCTGCCGCTGCACCTGGCGCGAGCTGTAGCCGAGCCGGTGCGCGAGCCCGGGCACGCCCTCCCGGTCCACCACGCCGTCACCGATCATCCGCATGGCACGGCCGACGACATCGGCCCGTACGTTCCACTCCGCGGACCCCGGGGCGGCGTCCGGGCGGCAGCGCCTGCACGCCCGGAAGCCGTTGCCCTGGGCAGCGGCGGCGGTCGGGAAGAACCGGACGTTCTTCCGCTTGGGGGTGACGGCGGGGCAGCTCGGCCTGCAGTAGATGCCGGTGGTCTCGACGGCGAAGAAGAACTCGCCGTCGAACCGCGCGTCGCGGCTGCTCACCGCCTCGTACCTGGTCCGTTCGTCCATCACACCGTCCAGTGTGCGCCACCGAGCGATGGCGCACTCGCGGTTTTCGGACGTCGACCCGGCCTCCTGGTCGGGCGCGGCGTTACCGCACCCGGCCCCGCTTCGCGTCCATGGCGGCCCGGCCCGCGGCCCCTCTGCGCTTCCATTCGCGCAGCATCTCGGACCGTACCCGGGCATCGGTCTTGGCCACGATGCGCTGGTTCTCGCGCAGCAGCTTGCGGAAGCTGTCGAGGCGCCGCTCGGAGAGCGAACCGTCGTCGATCGCGGCGAGTACCGCGCAGCCGGGCTCGGACTGATGGGCGCAGTCGTGGAACCGACAGCGCCGGGCCAGGTCCTCGATCTCCGAGAAGACCTGGCCGACGCCGGTCTCCGCGTCCCAGAGGCCGACCCCGCGCAGTCCTGGTGTGTCGATCAGTACGCCCCCGGAGGGCAGAACCAGCAGATTGCGGGTCGTGGTGGTGTGCCGGCCCTTGCCGTCGACGTCACGGGCGGCCTGTACGTCCATCACGTCGTCGCCGAGCAGCGTGTTGGCAAGCGTCGACTTGCCCGCACCGGACGCCCCGAGCAGCACGCTCGTGCCGCCCGAGACGATGGCACCGAAGACGTCGAGGCCCTCCCCGGTGGCGGAGCTGACGGGCAGCACCTGCACCCCGGGCGCGACGGCTTCGATGTCCTGGACGAAATACGACAGCGTGTCGGCGTCCGGCACCAGATCGGCCTTGGTCAGCACCACGATCGGCTGGGCTGCACCGTCCGCGGCGGACGCACCGTCCCGCAGCAGCGCGTCACCGCTGGAGCTGGACATGGCGAGCGCGAGGAAGCGCTCCACCCGCCCCAGGTCGAGCTCCACGGCGAGCGAGACGCAGATGGCGATGTGGTCGACGTTGGTGGCGAGCACCTGGCCTTCGGAACGCTGTGACGACGTCGAGCGCACGAAGGCGGTGCGCCGCGGCAGCAGTGTCCGTACGAACTGCGGATCACCGTCGGGGTCGACGGCGACCCAGTCGCCGGTGCAGACGATCCGCATGGGGTCGCGGGGGACGACGAACGCGGTGTCCGCGCGGACGGTGCCGTCTGGCGTGACGACATCGCACTGACCGCGGTCCACCCGAACCACCCGTCCGGGCAGCAGCCCGGCTGCGGCGTGCGGTGCGAACTCGGCCGCCCAGTCGTCGTCCCAGCCGTACGGCGACAGTGGATGCGACGAGGACGGGCCGGTGTTGGAGGAGAGCGGGGAAAGCGGGGAGAAAGACAAGGGAAACCCTTCGGAGGGTGGCCCCGGCAACGCGCACTCGGGCGCGGAGAAGTACGAAAGAAGGTCAGCCGGCGACCACAGGGGTGAGAACGATGCTCTTCCGGTTATGGGCAGCGCCCATCGCAACGACAGTCATCAATGTCCTCACCTCCTGGTTCACAGCACGGGCCGACACCGGCGGAATGTCCGCCGGCCGCAACGTTGCACACGATAGCCGGAGGCCGCCCGACGCCGTCAACGCATTTTTTGCCGCAGCGGACCACGACCGGGATCAGAACGCCCCTTCTGGAACGTACTGACCAACCGGGTACGGAGGCGTCGTCTCCGCAGAACACTCAAACAGGCGTGCCCCAGAGCGAGTTCGGGCCGGCGCGCTCAGTCGCCGAGCGTCTCGCCGGACGTGCGCGCCGCGGGGACCAGGCGCCCCACGTAGGGCGGATCGGACTCGGCGCACGGCACCGCCTGCTGCCTGGCCCGCCGGGCTGCCTCCCATTCAGCGAGCAGCCGGTCGTAGATGGGTGTGACGTCCTCCGTGTGCCGGTGCCGGCCGCACGGGCGCTCACTGTCGTAATGGTCCATGACGGGCCTCTACCCGGTGTGGCCACCGACCGCAGCCGCCACTACGGCAACCGGCCCAGTGCGCCCCTCCATCGAGGGTTTTCGGCGGGCTGAGTGCCGCCCCGCACCCCTTGGTGGTCACCCGCGGACGCACGACGAGAGGCCGGTCCGTCCGGGCCGCCGAGGAATGGCTGCCGCGCGGATGAACCGGCCCCACGAAGGTGTCGGGAAAACGCCTTCCGGAGCGGTGCTGCTCCACTTGTTGCCGCCGGCAGGCCGACGCAGGGCTTGTTCAGCGAGCCCTTGACCGTGCTGTCGTCGCTGTTGAACGACGTCGTACCGGTGTGGTCGCCGATGGTCATGGCCTGCGGGGCGACGGAGGCGCCGACGATCGCAGCAGCCGACACCGGAGAATTGCAATCGCCGCGGATGCGCTGGGAACTGCCGCCTTTCGACGGGTCAGCCGCCGAGGGGCACGCCACCGAGCAGCGGAGCCGCGCTCCTGGCCGCACCGGCGGCCTGACCGGCGGCCTTGGTGACGGTGCCCTTCTTCTGCACCGATTCCGCGGCGCCTCCGACGGTGTCGACGATCGGGTCGACGCCCTGCGGGGTTGCGGCCAACACCTGGTCGACGCCGCCGTCGAGGCTGAAACTGGGGGCCGGGGCCGTGGCGGTGGTAACGGCGAAGGCGGGAGCAGCCGTTCCGAGAGCAACCACGGAACCGGCAACGAACGCAGCAGTCTTCGCGTACTTCACTTTCAGGATCCCTTCTGCAGCGGCATCTGTTTCGGTCGCGTCCCCGCGCCGCACAAGCCTTCTTCACCTGTGACTTCTACCGCTTTCGACCTGCGTAACGACTCGGCTCCGATCGGGAAACTGCACGGTCCGCCTTTTCTGGCGGACCGCCCGATCGATCTGATGACTATTCACCGGAACGAGTGTTGCGGGGGTTCCACGGCCGGAATGAGTGGTGCACTGTCAGGTGCTCCGTTCCGCGCAGCCGTCCGGGTGCCCGCCCCTCCAGCCGCCGGCGCTCCGCGCCTCGGGCGATGCGGAACGACTTCGGCCGTTCCGCCGCATCCGGAAGTACCGCGAACGCGCGGGACGGAGCACGCGGAAAGAGGAAAGCCCCGGATCGCACACGAGGCGCGATCCGGGGCGGACGGGCGGTGAGCGCTGGGCTCAGCCGCCCGTCATTCAGCCGTTGGAGCAGGCGTTGAAGGCGGCGGGGTTGAGCAGACCGATCACGCTCACCGTGTTGCCACAGACGTTGACCGGGATGTGAACCGGAACCTGAATGACGTTGCCGGAAAGGACACCCGGGGAGTTGTTGGCTGCACCCTCGGCACCGGAGTCGGCGAAGGCGGGAGTTGCGGCGCCGATCGCCATCAGGGTTCCGGCGGCGATAGCGGCAGCCTTGGTGTACTTCACTTTCATCCCTTTCTTTGACGGAGTCCGGAGCGGCCACGACTTTCGTGCCGCACGAGCGCAGTCCTGAACGCTCGTAACTCCGCCACTACAATTCGTAACGACTTAAGACCGTGCGCGAAACTCTTCAAGAAGAAGATTCTTGAGAATCCGCCCGAATGATGGAACATTCGTCACTCGGCACGACTGCGGAGATCATTCGATTTCCCGATGTGCCGAGGGACCGGCAGGCAACAGCAGACCCGATCCACACGGGGCACCCCGACGGGCCCGGGTCTTCGGTTCGGCAGACTCAGCTGTTGCCGGTGCCGTTGCCCGAGAGCACCGGAATGCTGTCCAGGAGGTGCGACAGCGGCTCGTCACCCTTGGTCCGGGTGGAGTTCTCGGTGCACTGCTGGTTCTGCTGCGGCGAGGACAGGGCGCTGACGCCCTGGACCGCTACCGGGACCACTCCGACGAGAGAATCGGTGTCGACCTCGGCCGGCAGACCGACGCATGGCTTGTTCAGGCTGCCCTGAACCAGGCCGAACTGCGAGCTCCGGTCACCACGGGTCTCGGAGTCGGCGAACGACTGCGAGCCGTTGCCGTCGACCGAGGTGGTACCGGTGTCGTCGCCGACAGCCATCGCCTGCGGAGCAAGCGTCGCCGAGATGCCGACGATGGAGGCAGCGACAGCGTCCGCAGCCAGGACCTGCTTGATCACAATCAACCCTTCTCGTACCTGTTGCCCCGCGTCGGAGCACCCTGACCAACTCGACGGCAGCCGTTTGGTTCTCTCCATTCACCCGAATGCCTGGCCGTCGTGGTCACTCGCACCGAGGCGCGTCGCGATCACGCCGCGTCGCCCGTGCCACAGAGCGTCGAACACGCGTACGTAATCCGTCCGGGTGGTTACATAATTTCCACGAAATTCTGAGTTTCCCCCACCAAATCTTTGTCGTTATGCCTTTCGTCAAGCGCGACTTCGGAACGCGTGTCAGAGGAGTCCGTGCGAGTTCCGCTGAGCCGTGACCGCCGCTTGCCGAATCGCGTATGGCGAGCTGCCGGGACGGTATCCCCGGTGGCAGCTCCACCGCCTGATGAATGAACTGCGGGCCATCCGCCCGCGCGAAATGTCCTAAGGAAGGGCAACCAATGCGAAAAGCTTTGAGTAAGAGCATGCTCGTCATGGCGGCGGCGTCAGGCATCCTGACCGCGGCAGGCGGATATGCACAGGCGGATGCTTCGGCCGACGGCTCCGCTGCCGGCTCGCCGGGCGTCGGCTCGGGCAACGCCGTACAGGTGCCCGTGCACGTTCCCGTCAATGTCTGCGGCAACACCGTCAATGTGGTCGGTCTGCTGAACCCGGCATTCGGTAACACGTGCGAGAACGCGAGCGACAGCGACGACGACGGCGTCCAGGGCGCGAGTGCCGTCGGTGGCACGAGCAACTCCCCGGGAGTGCTCTCGGGCAACCTGGTCCAGGTTCCTGTCGACGTCCCGGTCAACGCCTGCGGCAACACCGTCGATGTCGTCGGCGCACTGAACCCGGCGGTGGGCAACCGTTGCTCCAACGGCGGCGGGTCGTCGACGAACGAGCCGCCCGTAGTGGAGCCGCCCGTCGTCGAACCGCCGGTCGTGGAGCCCCCCGTCGTCGAACCGCCGGTCGTGGAGCCGCCCGTCGTGGAGCCGCCCGTCGTGGAGCCCCCCGTCGTCGAACCGCCCGTCGTCGAACCGCCCGTCGTCGAGCCCCCCGTCGTCGAGCCCCCCGTCGTGGAGCCCCCCGTCGTCGAACCGCCGGTCGTGGAGCCCCCCGTCGTCGAACCGCCCACCGTGGTCCCCGCCGGCGTGAGCACCCCCAGCTCTCAGCTGGCCCGCACCGGCTCCGCCGACCTCGGAGTGGCGGCCGCCGGCAGCGCAGCCCTTCTGCTCGGCGGCACCCTGCTGATGCGCCGCGCCCGCGCCTCGCGGAACTGACGCATACGCAGAATTCGCCTCACAGGGAAATAGCGACAGGTCCGGCAGGACAGCCTCAGCTGTCCTGCCGGACCTGTCGCGTTCCGCCTGCCTCGCGTACATGCGGGGCATCTCACTGCGCGTCAGCCGCAGCCGGTGCGGACAGGGCCGTGCCCCTACGGGTAGAAGTGCGTCAGTGACTCGGCGACGCAGGCCGGCTTCTCGGACCCTTCGAGTTCGAAGGTGAAGGCGCGGGTCATCCGGACGCCGCCCCGCGCGACCTCCGTCACCCCGAGGACCGAAGCATGCAGCCGCACGCGGCTGCCGACCGGTACCGGGGCCGGATAACGGACCTTGTTCACTCCGTAGTTGAGCGCCCGGCCCACGCCTTGCACCTGGAGCAGTTCACCGAACATCGGGATCCCCCAGCTGAGGACCATGTACCCGTGGGCGATGGTGCGTCCGTACGGGCCCGTCGCGGCGCGTTCGGTGTCGGTGTGGATCCACTGGTGGTCCCCCGAGACGTACGCGTAGGCGTCGATGAGTTCCTGGGTGATCTCCTTCCAGCCGGAGTGACCCAGGTCGCGCCCGCTCAGGGTGAGGACCTCCGGGATGCCGTGCACGGTCAGCGGCATGGTCCGCGCTCCGTTCTTGCTCGCAGTGGAAGTCAGGCGGTGACGGGTGCGGTGCGCGGTGCGGCAAGCGGCTCCGCGGCCTGTTCGTCGTGGTTGGGACGCTTGAGCAGGAGCAGCATGCAGCCCAGGGTCAGCACCACCTGGAGGACGGCGTAGGCGATGACGGCGGTGATCGAGCCGGTGCGGTTCAGCAGGAACTGACCGATGATCGGGGTCGTTCCACCGAGGAGCGTGCCGCAGAGCTGGTAGCAGAGCGAGATGCCGGTGTACCGCAGGTGGGCCGGGAAGCGGCTGGCGAGCATCCCGGCGAGGGCCGCGTAGTAGAGGCAGTGCGGGATGGTCGCGACGGCGACGCCGACCATCGCCAGACCGTAGTTCTCGGTGCTGATGAGGACGAACATCAGCGGCATCAGGATCAGTTCGGGCAGCAGCATCACCGTCACCGCCCGGGACCAGCTCTTCATCCGGGTGGCGATGAGGGCGCCGAACGGCTGCACGACGATCTGCGTGATGTTGGCGACCAGGATGATCGTCAGGAAGGAGCTGCGGTCGAAGTCGAGCGACGAGGTGGCCCAGGACAGGGCGAACGTCGACTTGAAGTACGTTGCCGACAGGCCGATGGTGCAGGCGCCGATGCCGAGGACGATCAGCATGGGCTGGGTGCGCAGGACTTCGGTCAGCGGAACCTTGACGACCTCCTTCTTCTGGATGAGGTTCGCCATCGCCGGGGACTCGGCGACCTTCAGCCGGACGAACAGTCCGACGATGACCAGGGCGGCGGAGAAGAGGAACGGCAGGCGCCAGCCCCAGGAGACGAACGCCTCGTCGGGCAGCTGGCTGATCGCCAGGAAGCTCAGCGTGGAGAGGGTGTTACCGACCGGCGAGCCCTGCTGGGCGAACGCCCCGTACAGCACCGACTTGCCCTTCGGGGCGTGCTCGGAGGCGATCAGGACCGAGCCGCCCCACTCGCCGCCGAGGCCGATGCCCTGCACCATGCGGATGGCCACCAGCAGGATCGGGGCAGCGATGCCGATGGAGGCGTAGCCCGGCAGCAGACCGATCGCGGTGGTCGAGATGCCCATCATCAGCAAGGTGATGACGAGCGTCTTCTTGCGGCCGAGGCGGTCTCCGTAGTGGCCGAAGATGACGCCGCCGATGGGTCGGGCGAGGAAGCCGACCCAGAAGGTCGCGAAGGCGACCAGGGTGCCTACGGCGCCGTCGAGTTCGGGGAAGAACACCTTGTCGAAGACCAGCGCGGCCGCGGTGCCGTAGATGTAGAAGTCGAACCATTCGATGGTCGAGCCGATGAAGGCTCCGAATCCGGCGCGGTTGGCGGCTCTGGTGTGCTCTCGTGGGGTGGCGGTGGACGCACTCATGCATGGCTCCCGTGAACGTCGTCGATCAAGCGGATGGTGGGGCGTCGCCCGAGACGCCTGTGGCGGCAGCGCAGCGAGGGACCTGGGGACGGCTGCCGGGGTGTGGTGGCGGTCACGGTGCCTGCCGGGACCTGGTACGGCCCAGTACCGAATTGCTGGTGCGGTGAGACGCTGCACGTCTCACCGCCGGTCAGCTGCCGTGGGTGCGACGAGCGCGGTGCACGTCAGGCCGCGATGCGCTCGAAGATCGCGGCGAGGCCCTGGCCGCCGCCGATGCACATGGTTTCCAGTCCGTAGCGCACCTCGCGACGGTGCATCTCCCGGGTCAGCGTGGCCAGGATCCGGGCGCCGGTGGCGCCAACGGGGTGGCCGAGGGAGATGCCTGAACCGTTGACGTTGATCCGCTGCTCGTGGTCGGTGTCGCCGAGGCCCAGCTCGCGGGTGCAGGCCAGGACCTGGGCCGCGAATGCCTCGTTGATCTCGATCAGATCGAGGTCGGCGAGGCCGAGGCCGGCGCGGGCGAGTGCCGCACGGGTCGCCGGGACGGGGCCGATCCCCATCGTCGCGGCCGGAACTCCGGCGCGGGCGAAGGAGACCAGCCGTACCAGCGGAGTCAGGCCGAGGCGTTCGGCGGTCGTCGCGCTCGTCACCAGGCAGGCGGCGGCCGCGTCGTTCTGTCCGCTGGCGTTGCCCGCGGTGACGGTGGCGTCCGGGTCGGACTTCAGCATGATCGGACGCAGCGCGGCGAGTTGATCGGCGGTGGTGTCGGGGCGCGGGTGCTCGTCGGCGGTGACGGTCGTCTCGCCCTTGC
Organism: Streptomyces sp. NPDC005262; assembly: GCF_042872425.1. Lineage (NCBI taxonomy): Bacteria > Bacillati > Actinomycetota > Actinomycetes > Kitasatosporales > Streptomycetaceae > Streptomyces > Streptomyces sp. NPDC005262. The sequence goes on along the minus strand of NZ_JBIAKK010000006.1, from coordinate 153,477 downwards.
GGGTGCGTACGGTCACGGGCACGGTCTCCGCGTCGTAGCGCCCGTCGGCCGCGGCCCGGGCGGCCCGCTGCTGCGAGCGCAGGGCGAGCGCGTCCTGGTCGGCGCGGCTGACGGCGTACTCGCGCCGCAGGTTCTCCGCGGTCTCGATCATGCCGCCGGGGACCGGATGGTTGACGCCGCCCGCCGTGACCCGGCCGCGGGCCAGGGAGTCGTGCAGCTGAAGGCCGGGGCCCTTGATGCCCCAGCGGCCGTCGTGCGTGTAGTAGGGGGCGGCGCTCATCACGTCGACGCCGCCCGCGATCACGACGTCGCTGAAGCCCGCCCGGATCTGCATCGCCGCGTCGAGTACGGCCTGCAGGCCGGAGCCGCAGCGGCGGTCGATCTGGGAGCCGGTCACGGACTCCGGGAGTCCGGCGTCGAGGCCGGCGACCCGGCCGATGGCCGGGGCGTCGGAGGACGGGTAGGCGTGGCCAAGGGTCACTTCGTCGACCTTCGCCGGGTCGATACCGGTACGGGCGACGATCTCGGCGATCACACGTGCGGCGAGCGCGGCCGGTGTCTGCTGGGCGAAGGCCCCGCCGAAGCGGCCGATGGGGGTGCGCAGCGGTTCACAGATGACGATGTCGGGCTGCTGGTCGGGCACGGCGGGACCTTCCGGTGGCACGGGCGGGTGACGGGGACGAGTGCGCGGACATCCGGTGGTAGATGCCTTGGTTGGTGTCCACCGACCCTCGCACCCGGTGACTGAGTCGGTCCAATATCCAGTTCACCCTGGTTCAAGACGCCCTGCGTCTCAATGACCGGCCGGGGTCGGCAGCGCGCCCTCCGCGACGGCGAGTACCGCGCGCAGGGCGGCGGACGGGTTGTCGGTCCGCCAGGCCAGCGCCGCCTGAAGCCGGATCGGGGGCCCGGCGAGCGGTCGGTAGACCAGGCCGTTCTGCTGGATGTGCTGGCAGGAGGTGACGGTGAGCGTCACGCCGACGCCCGCGGCGACCAGGGCCAGGATGGTGTAGGAGTCGGGGGCCTCCTGCACCACGCGCGGGTTGAATCCGGCCCCCTCGCACGCCCCGACGGTCGCGTCACGCACGGTCGAGCCGGTGTTGGCGGGGAAGGAGACGAAAGGTTCCTGGGCGAGCACCTCGAGCGGGACCTGCTCCAGCCTGGCCAGCGGGTGGTCGGAGGGCAGGGCACAGACCAGCTCCTCCTCGTCGATGACCCGGTACTGCACGCCCGGCCGGGTCACGGGCAGCCGGACGAATCCGAGGTCGAGCGAGCCGTCCGCCACTCCCGCGAGGGCGACATCCGCGTACGTCTGGCCCTTCATGACCAGCTCCAGGGCGGGATGGGCGGCGCGCACCGCCCTGGTCAGCAGCGGCAGCGTCTCGCGGCTGGACGCACCTGCGAAGCCGATGGTGACCCGACCGTACTCACCGCGGCCGGCCGCCCTCGCGGCTCGTACCGCCGTGTCGAGGTCGTCGAGCACGGTCCGCACCGGCTGGAGGAACGACTCCCCCGCACTGGTGAGCCGCACCGAGCGGGTGTTGCGCTCGAAGAGCTGGACGCCGAGCTCCTTCTCCAGCTGCCGGATCTGCTGGCTGAGTGGCGGCTGGGCCATCTGCAGGCGCTTGGCGGCCCGGCCGAAGTGCAGCTCCTCGGCCACAGCGATGAACGCGGACAGATGCCGCAGCTCCATTCCCCACCTCATTCATAAACCAGGAGTCTTGATTCGACCTTAATTCGGTATTGGACAGCAATCAATGGCCACTGACACGGTGGGGCGACGCGCACGCACACGCAGAGGAGCACCGTGGCCACAACGGACAGGGCGGACAAGACGCTGTCGATGAGGGAGGCCATCGCCTCCTTCGTCCACGACGGCGACACCGTCTGCCTCGAAGGTTTCACCCACCTCATCCCGACCGCCGCGGGCCACGAGATCATCCGCCAGGGCCGCCGAGACCTCACCGTCGTCCGGATGACCGCCGACATCGTCGTCGACCAGATGATCGCCGCGGGGTGTGTCTCACGGCTGGTCTCCTCCTTCGTCGGCAACTCGTCGGCCGGTTCGCTCGGCGAGCTGCGGCGGCGCGTCGAGACCGGCGATCCGGCGCCGCTCGCCTTCGAGGAGTACAGCCACTACGGCATGATCTGCCGCTATCTCGCCGGCTCCCAGCGGCTGCCGTTCTATCCCCTGCGCTCGTACGGCGGCAGCGATCTGCCATCCGTCAACAGCGATCTGCGGAAGGTCACTTCGCCCTACCCGGGCCCGGACGGCGAACCCGAGCAGATCTATGTGGTGCCGCCCGTCAACCCGGATGTCACGATCATCCACGCACAGCGGGCCGACCGCCGCGGCAACACCCAGATATGGGGCCTGACCGGCATCCAGGCGGAGGCCGTGTACGCCGCGGACAAGGCGATCGTCGTCGTGGAGGAGATAGTCGACGACGGCGTGATCCGCTCGGACCCGAACCGTACGCTCGTCCCGGCCCATGCGGTCGACGCCGTCGTCGCCTGCCCACGCGGCGCGCACCCCTCGTTCGCGCAGGGGTACTACGACCGGGACAACGCCTTCTACCGGGCCTGGTCCCGGATCAGCAAGGATCCGCAGCGGCTGCAGGCCTGGCTGGACGAATGGGTGCGCGGGACGGCCGACCACGCCGAGTACGTCGACAGGCTCGGCGACGAGTTCTGGGCCGGGCTCGCGGTCGGCGAGGCGCTCAGCGAACCGGTGAACTACGGGCGGCGACTGTGAGTACGGATCACGAGAAGGAGCAGGGCATGACCACCGTCACCTCGTCGGAGCTGCTCTCCGTCGTCGCCTCGCGCGAACTGGTCGCGCGCCGCACCGTGTTCGCCGGCATCGGCCTGCCGACGCTCGCCACGGAGCTGGCCCATCTGACGGTCGCTCCCGACATCGAGGTCGTGTACGAGTCCGGAGTCTGCGGCGCACACCCCTCCCAGCTGCCGGAGACCATCGCCGACGCCGTTCTCATCACGGGTGCCGAGGCGGTCCTCTCCATGCCGGCGCTCTTCGGCTGCGTGCTGCAAGGCGGCCATATCGACGTCGGGTTCCTGGGGGCCGCGCAGATCGACCGTCACGGCAATCTCAACACCTCCGTGATCGGCGACTGGGACAGCCCGACGGTCCGGCTGCCCGGCTCCGGCGGCGGCGTCGAGGTGATGGCCAACTCCCGTGAGGTCTTCGTGGTGATGCGCCGTCACACTCCGCGCTCGTTCACCGCGACCCTCGACTTCTGCACCACGCCCGGACCCGACCGGGCGCTCGCCGAGGGCATCCGGCCGCTGGGCATCGGCGTCACCCGGGTCATCACCGAACTGGGCATCCTCGCCCGCTCGGGCATCGGCGAGGAACTGCGGCTGGTCGCCGTCCAGCCGGGTGTCACGGTCGAACAGGTACGGGCGGCCACGGGCTGGGACCTGTCGGTCGCCGACACGGTGGAGACCGTACCGCCGCCCACCGCCGAGGAGCTGCGGCTGCTGCGCGAGGACGTCGACCCCGAACGCGTCTATCTTCGCTGAGACGACTGCATCCGCTCACCCACCCGCACCCGAGAGGACCCCAACCGCCATGCGTATCAGGATCGTCGGCGCCGGAGCCATGGGCCGTGGCATCGCCCAGTGGGCCGCGACCGCCGGACACACCGTCGAGCTGTGCGACGTACGCGCCGAGGCGGTGACCGCGGCCGTCGACTTCGTACGGTCCATGCTCGACCGCGCCGTGCAGAAGGGCCGGCTGTCCGCCGAGGACTGCGCCGCCACCCTGGAACGGCTGGTTCCGCTCGACGATCCGTGGGCGGACGGGCCGGACGTCGAGCTGGTCATCGAGGCGGTGCGGGAGGACCTCGGCACCAAGGCGGAGGTCTTCGGCCGGCTCGAGCAGGCGCTGCCCGCCTCGGCCGTGTTCGCGACCAACACCTCCTCGCTTTCGGTCACCCGGATCGCCGCGGCGCTGAAGGACCCGACTCGCCTGGCCGGGCTGCACTTCTTCAACCCGGTGCCGCTGATGAAGATCGTCGAGATCGTGCCGGGTGCGGCCACCCGCCCGGAGATCCCGCCGGCCCTCACCGCGCTCGTCGAGGGCTGCGGGCACCGGGCGGTGACGGTCGCCGACACCCCCGGCTTCCTCGTCAACCACGCCGGTCGCGGTCTGGTGACCGAGGCGCTCGCACTGCTGGAGGAGTCGGTCGCCGACCCGGCAGGCATCGACCGGATCGCGCGTGACGTGCTCGGCCTGCGGATGGGCCCGTTCGAGCTGATGGACCTCACCGGTCTGGATGTGACGGCCGCGGTCATCGACTCGATCTGGGAGGGCTTCCGGTACGCGGACCGGCTCCGCCCCTCGTACCTCACCCCTAACCGGGTGGCCGCGGGGCTGCACGGCCGCAAGACCGGGCACGGCTGGTTCGCATACGGCTCCGACGCGCCCGCCGTCGCTCAGGAGCCGCCGGTCACCGGCGACGCGGACCGGCCGGTGTACGTCGTCGGGGACGCGGCGGACTCCGGCGCGGCCGCGCTTCGAGAGGCGCTGGCCGCGGCGGGCGCCGCCGTCGAGACCGGCACCGAACCGTCCACCGACGCCCTGGTGCTGGTCCCGGTCTGGGGCACGACCGTGGCCGCCGCGGTCACCGCGTACCGGTTGCCCGCCGGGCGCACCTTCGGAGTGGACCCGCTGCCTCCGGCCGGCCGCCGCCGGGTACTCGCCGTGACGGCCGCGGCGGACCCGGCTGCCGCACGGGACGCCCGCGCGGTGCTGGCGCGGGCTGCGGAGGACGACGGCGAGCCGTACGCCGTGTCGGTGGTACGGGACACGGCGGGTTCGGTCGCGCAGCGTCTGCTGGCCTCGATCGTGTCCGTCGCCGCGTCGATCGCCGAACGCTCCCTCGCCACCCCGGCCGACATCGATCTGGCCGTCACGACCGGTCTCGGCTATCCGGTGGGTCCACTGGCCTGGGGCGACCGAATCGGCGCGGACCGGATGCTGGAACTGCACCGGGCGCTGCACACGACGACCGGCGACCCGCGCTACCGCCCGGCCCGCTGGATCACCGAGCGCGCCCAGTTGGGCCTGGCGCTGACGGACCCGGGGACTTCCCCGGGTGACTGCCTGGGCTGACGGCTGTCCCGGGCGGGTCGGGCCCGAGCCGGCCCGATCCGCACGGGCCAAGGGCTGTCCCGTAATCCCTGGTGGATCAGCGCGCGGCGTCAGATGCGGTGCATCGCAAGGCGGAGGGGCGTCCTCATACTGGACGTATTCGGGCGTTCCGACAACGCAGCGAGGCGCCGTAGCTGACGCCGCGCGCCCGCCAGGGATTGCGGGACAGCCCTTGGAGGTCGGCGACGAGTTGCTCAGCCGGTAGGTCGCGTTGTCCATCCCCGACACCGGAACCGGCGTGAGCGGCAGATCCGCCCATTGCGGGAACTGTTCCACGAGCAGCCGTCGCACCAGCCCCGTGTCGATCGACGGATCGTCCGAACCACCTGTGGACATACGTTGTCTCCCGGTCGTGGATGACGGAGAAGCCTGCCGTCCATCCCAGCGCGGCGGTCACCGCCGGTACCCCTTTTTTTCACGGGCCTGCGCCGGGGCAGCGCATGACCGATTCGTACAAGACCGGCCGCGCGGCTGCGTTCTACGTTCGGACCATGACTCCACGACTCGACGCGATCGGCATCACCACCGCGGACCTGGCCGCATCGCTCGCCTTCTACCGCCGGCTCGGGCTCGACATCCCCGCCGGAGCGGATTCCGCACCCCATGTCGAAGTCACCCTGCCGAACGGACAGCGCATCCTGTGGGACACCGAGGACGTCGTCCGCTCCTTCGACCCCGGGTGGGCCGGCTCGCGAGGAGGTGACCGGGTCGGGCTCGCGTTCGTCTGCGACAGCCCGGCAGAGGTGGACGCGGTGTACGACGACCTGACCGGCGCCGGGTACCAGGGCCATCTGAAGCCGTGGGACGCCGTATGGGGGCAGCGTTACGCGGTGGTCCTCGACCCGGACGGCTGCGCCGTGTCGCTGTTCGCCAGCGCCTCGCAGTAGGCGGTCAGGGTCGTACCGGCCAGTTCGCGCATCTCCCGCGCGAGGTGCGCCTGGTCGGTGCAGCCCGCCGCGAGCGCCGCGTGGGCGTACGGCATGCCGGTCCGTACGAGAGCCAGTGCGCGCTGCAGTCGCAGGACCCTGGCCAGCGTCTTCGGCCCGTAGCCGAAGGCTGCCAGCGACCGGCGGTGCAACTGCCGGGCGCCGAGACCGGCCGTGTGCGCGGTGGCGGCTACCGACCACCCCTGCGCGAGCTGCCCGGCGACGGACCGCATCAGCGGGTCCGTCGGACCGGTGGCGGCCGCCCGCCGCAGCGCCAGGGACTCCAGCGCGGCAGCGGGGTCGGCGGCATCGGCGATGCGCTCGGCGAGTATGCGCACCTGGGCGCCCGGCCACAGACCGGCGAGGTCGACCCGCAGGTCACGCAGTTCGTGCGCCGGTACGCCGAGCAGGACCGGGGCGGTGCCGGGGGCGAACCTGATGCCGGTGAACCGGCCGCCGGAACCTGCGGAGGGTTCGTACGCATGGGTGTCGGGCCCGGCGACGATCAGCCGGCCGTCGATCCAGAGCAGGTCCATGCAGCCGTCGGGCAGCACGGGCCGGACGGGGCCCTGCGGCACGTTCCGCGTCCAGACGATCGCCCCGTCGAAGCGGGACTCCCGCTCTGCGTACTCCTCGCCCATACCTCACACGCTAAGGGCTGTCCCGTCATCCCTGGTAGAACAGCGCACGGCGTCGGATGCGGCGCATCGCACCGCGGAGGGGCGTCTCGTACCGGGATTATTCGGCTGTTCCGGCACGCGGCGAGGTGCCGCACCTGTCGTCGTGCGCCCACCGGGGATGACGGGACAGCCCGAGTGTCGCCGGCAACCGATTCACTTCCCGGCCGCCCGGTGCGACACCTGCGGCGCTACGGCCGCGGCTTCGGGGGCCTCTTCCCCTCCCGCTCCGCGTCCTTGGACGTGTGCTTGGCCGTCTCCTTGCCGCGGCTCGGCTGTCGCAGCCTGGACCTCACATCGTCCGGCGGCAGGAACCTCGACCATCGCTCAGGGAACTCGGACGGCATGTAGGGGGTGTCGCCTTCGTCGATGTCGTCCCAGTCCGCCTCGGCGTTCTCCGCCTGCGCCCGCGCCAGGAGCTCCGCGGCCTGGACCGCCCGTGCACGGTCGTTGGCCGCACGCGCCGCCGCCGTCGCCAGCGAGGGCCACACCCGGTCGATGGCGGCGTTGACCGCCGCCCCCACCAGCACCGCGAACGCGGAGATACCGATCCACAGCAACACGGCGATCGGGGCGGCGAGCGAGCCGTAGATCGTCGGCCCCTCGACCGTACTGGTCAGATAGATCCGCAGCAGGAAGCTCCCGACCACCCACATCGCGAGCGCGACGAGCGCACCCGGCACGTCCTCGATCCACGGCGAACGGACCGGCACGGACACGTGGTACAGCGTCGTCAGGAACGCGATCGACAGCAGGATCACCAGGGGCCAGTAGAAGACGCTTATGACCTCCGTGCCCCACGGGATGAACTCCACGACCCGGTCGGGGCCGACCACGAGCAGCGGCAGCACGACCGCGCCGAGCAGCAGCGCCACGATGTACAGCAGGAAGGAGAGCAGCCGTGTCTTGACAATGCCGCGCTGGCCGTCGAGGCCGTACATCACGGTGATCGTGTCGATGAAGACGTTCACCGCACGGGACCCCGACCAGAGCGCGATCGCGAAACCGATGGAGATGACATCGGGGCGGGCGCCGGTCGTGACGTCCGCCAGGAGCGGTTTGGCGAAGTCGTTGACGCCCCGCTGGGACAGGACCGTCTGCGCCGCGTTGAGGATGTTGCGCTCGATGGACGCGACCGTGGTGGTGTTCGTCCACTCGTCGACGTAACCGAGCAGTCCGATCAGTCCGAGGAGCAGCGGCGGAAGCGACAGCAGGGTGAAGAACGCCGCCTCGGCCGCAAGGCCCAGAATGCGGTACTCCATGCACGAATTGACGGTGTCCTTGAGCAACTGCCAGACCATCTGCCGCTTGGATACGTTGCGGTAGAGGACTCGGGCCCGGTGGAGCCGCCCCGGTGGCCGCTCGGGTGTTTCATTTGCTGCCTGCACGTCCTTACCGTATCGGCATGGCAGCCACCACCCACACAGTGTCCAACCAGGTCCCGCCCCTGGTCGACTATGACGTCTTCGCCGCCGACCGCGCGCTCACCGAGGCCGTCGAGCGGCACCTCGCACCCGAGCTGCTCGCCGGTGCCCGCGACGAGCTCGGCGAGCTGGGCCGGTCCGCCGGGTCCGCGCAGGTCCAGCGGTGGGGTGCGCTGGCGAACGAGTACCCACCGGAGCTGCGTACCCATGACCGGTACGGGCATCGCATCGACGAAGTGGAGTTCCATCCGGCCTGGCACCGGCTGCTGGGGCACGCGGTCACCGCCGGGCTGACCGATGCCTGGGGCCGGCCGGGCGGGCATGTGCGGCGCGCCGCCGGGTTCCTGGTGTGGACGCAGCCCGAGGGCGGGCAGGGCTGCCCGCTGTCGATGACGCATGCGGCGGTGCCCGCGCTGCGGACCGATCCGGTGCTGGCCGCCGAATGGGAGCCGCGCCTGACGTCGTGGGTGTACGAGGAGGGGCTGCGGCCCCCCGCGCAGAAGGCCGGCGTGCTCTTCGGAATGGGCATGACGGAGAAGCAGGGCGGCTCCGACGTGCGGGCCAACACGACGCGGGCCGAGCCGCTGTCGGCCGAGGGCGAGTATCTGCTGACCGGGCACAAGTGGTTCTGTTCGGCGCCGATGTCCGACGGCTTCCTGGTGCTGGCGCAAGCGCCCGGCGGGCTGACGTGCTTCCTGCTGCCCCGGGTGCTGCCGGACGGCACCCGTAACGCGTTCGCGATCCAGCGCCTCAAGGACAAACTGGGCAACCGGTCCAACGCGTCGAGCGAGGTCGAGTTCGACGGGACGTGGGCGCGCCGGGTCGGTGACGAGGGGCGGGGGGTGCGGACCATCATCGAGATGGTCGCCGCGACCCGGCTGGACTGTGTGCTCGGCTCGGCGGCGCTGATGAGGCAGGCGGTGGCGCAGGCGATCCACCACTGCACGTACCGCAGCGCGTTCGGCGGGGTGCTGATCGAGAAACCGCTGATGCGCAACGTGCTGGCCGATCTGGCGCTGGAGTCGGAGGCGGCGACGGTGCTGGCGCTGCGGCTGGCCGCCGCGTACGACGCCGGTACGGAGACGGAGCGGGCCTTCCTGCGGATCGCGGTGCCGACGGCGAAGTACTGGGTGACGAAGCGGTGCACACCGCTGGCCGGCGAGGCGCTGGAGTGTCTGGGCGGCAATGGTTACGTCGAGGAGTCCGGGATGCCGCGGCTGCTGCGCGAGGCGCCGCTCAACTCGATCTGGGAGGGCTCGGGGAACGTACAGGCGCTGGATGTGCTGCGGGCACTGCAGCGCGAGCCGCAGGCACTGAACGCGTTCCTGCAGGAGGTCGGCAGGGCGCGCGGCGCGGATCACCGGCTGGACGGGGCGATCAAGGACATGCTGACCGAGCTGGCCGATCTGAACGGGATCGAGGCGCGGGCCCGGCGGCTCGTCGAGCGGATGGCACTGGTGCTGCAGGGTTCGCTGCTGGTGCGCTGGGCGCCGCCGGAGGTGGCCGACGCGTTCTGCGCGTCACGGCTGGGCGGGGACTGGGGTTCGGCCTTCGGGACGCTGCCGCACAGCCTGGACCTGGCTTCGATCGTGGAGCGGGCCCGGCCCGTCGCGCCCTGAGGAGGAACAGCGACGAAGGGTGGTGCTGCGCCGACACGGCACCACCCTTCATGCTGTGCACACCGAACAGCGGGGCCCCAGGCTCCGCCGCGCGGCGATACGTCACTCTCGTACGTATCGACACGCGACCGCCAGAGTTGCAAAGGGTTGCAACGAGTGTGTGGAGTGCGCAGTATCGGGAACCCCAGAACGACAGGATGGAAGCGACGGGCCGTGGACGGCTCCGGCAGCTGGGGGGATCGACGGTGGAGACAAGTCCGGTCGAGGTGACACGCCTGGCCGCCCTGGGTTCGGACCGGGCCACGCGCTTACTCCACAAGGCCCGGGAGGCGAGGCTCGCCGGCGACCGCCCGCCCGTCGCACCACGGGCCGAGATCGGTGCCTCCTGGGATCGGGTGCTGCGCAGCGGCATCGACCCCGAGCAGTCCACCCAGAGTGTGCTGCTGGAGACGGACGAGATCGAGCACCGTCGCCGCAGTTCCGTGCTGGGTGAGGTGATGCCGCTGCTCAGCGACGGTCTGGTCTCCATCGCCGACAGCGCGCAGCAGATCATGGTCGTCACCGATACCGAGGGCCGGGTGCTGTGGCGGCAGGGCAACCCGGGGGTGCTGCGCCGGGCCGACGGCATCTGTCTGGAGGAGGGTGCGTCCTGGGCCGAGACGATCACGGGCACGAACGCGATCGGGACGGCGCTCGCCTCGCGCGCCCCGGTCCAGGTCCACTCCTCGGAGCACTTCGTCCGCAGTCTGCACTCCTGGACGTGTGCGGCGACCCCGGTCCGTGATCCGCGCGACGGCCGGCTGATCGGCATCGTCGACATCAGCGGCCCCGCGACCACGTTCCATCCGATGACGCTGGCACTGGTCGGTTCGGTGGCCCGGCTCGCCGAGAACGAGATCCGGACCCGGCATCTGGTGTCGGTCGACCGGCTGCGTTCGGTGGCGGCCCCGCTCCTCGCCCGGCTGGGCGGCCGGGCCCTGGCGGTGGACCCGCACGGCTGGCTGGCCGCCGTCACCGGGATGCCGCCGGTCGACCGGCTCCCGCTGCCGAAGTCACTGCAGTCCGGCCGGGTGTGGCTGCCGTCGCTCGGTATGTGCCGGGTGGAGCCGCTGCCGGGCGGTTGGCTGGTGCAGGTGACGGACGAGCCGTCGGATGCGCCGCCGCGCCGGGTGGTCCTCGATCTGAGCCGGCCACCCGGTCTCACGGTCACGGTGACGGGCCCGGTCGGCTCGTCGACCCAGCGGCTCTCGCCACGCCATGCCGAGCTGCTGTACGCGCTGGCGCTGCACCCCGAGGGGCGTACGGCGTCGGAGCTGGGGGAGGACATCTTCGGCGATGCGACCCGGACGGTTACGGTGCGGGCGGAGATCTCACGGCTGCGACGCCATCTGGCGGAGGTGCTGGCGCACCGGCCGTACCGCTTCGGTGAGGGGGTCGCTGTGGAGGTGATCCATCCGGAACACCCGGGCGATCTGCTGCCGCGGTCGATGGCGCCGGTGGTGGTCAGGGCCCGTACGACAGCGTGACGGAAGCCGGGTCGGCGCCGGAACCGGGCAGCCGGGCCCGGGCCGGGACGTCGGCCGGGCCGTGACCGGCGTCGCATTCCAGGCAGCGGGACAGGCTTTGGCCAGAGCTGTACAGCATGATTCCCTGGCATGCATGAGCAACCCTGAGCCCGCACCTGCCGCCGCCGAGGTGACCATCTGGTCCCTGGAACAGACCTCCCCCGACGACCTGCGGCCCGCCGCGGTCCCCGAGGGCGACGTCCGGATCGTACGGTCGGCGGTGCCGCTGCCGGAGTTCAGCCGCTTCCTGTACACGGCGGTCGGCGGCGACATCCGGTGGACCGACCGGCTCTCGATGACGTACGCCGAGTGGCAGGAGGCCCTGGACCGGCCCGGGGCGGAGACCTGGGTGGCGTACGAGAACGGGACCCCGGCCGGCTACATCGAGCTGGACCCGCAGGACGACGGCGTGGTCGAGATCATGTACTTCGGTCTGATCCCGGCCTTCCGGGGGCGTCGGATCGGCGGGCACCTTCTCACGTACGGGGCCGCGCGCGCCTGGGACCTGGCGGAGCGCTGGCCCGAGCGGCCGCCGACGAAGCGGGTATGGCTGCACACCTGCTCCGAGGACGGCCCGCACGCCATGGACAACTATCTGCGCCGCGGGTTCAGGCTCTTCGACACCAAGGTCGAGCTGGAGGCGGACGTGGCGACGCCCGGGCCGTGGCCCGGCGCCGCCCGCTAGAGCAGTACGTTTCGACCATTACCTCCATTACGGACGCCGCAATGCGGGCGGGGGAGGTGACGGCCGCCACATCGTCTCACTTTTCGGGACAGTCTCGTCCACATCATGGATAGCGGTGGACTGTCCCGAGAGGCGCGTGACACGCTTCCGTCATGTCTGGAACTGGAATTGCCTTGGTGAGTCGACGCCACGTCGACTTCGGCCGCATGTCCAGCGCCATCTGTCCGGCGGGCTGAGAGTCCCAGCACCGCCGCGATCCCCTTTTCTCTGCAACACCTGCGCACCGCCGCGCCTCAGCGCGAGTGTGCAGTTCAGAGCCGCCCTCCTGCAGTCCCGAAGGACGTACTGTCATGGCCGCTACCCCGGAACAGCCTGCGACCACCACGCCCCGCCGCAAGGCCGGACGCCACCGTGGCGAAGGCCAGTGGGCCGTGGGGCACCACACTCCGCTCAACGGCAATGAGCAGTTCAAGAAGGACGACGACGGTCTCAACGTGCGGACACGCATTGAGACGATCTACTCCAAGCGGGGTTTCGACTCGATCGACCCGAACGACCTGCGTGGACGCATGCGTTGGTGGGGTCTGTACACCCAGCGCAAGCCCGGGATCGACGGCGGAAAGACCGCGGTCCTGGAGCCGGAGGAGCTGGACGACAAGTACTTCATGCTGCGGGTGCGGATCGACGGCGGCCGGCTCACCACCGCGCAGCTGCGGGTCATCGGCGAGATCTCGCAGGAGTACGCGCGCGGCACCGCGGACATCACCGACCGGCAGAACATCCAGCTGCACTGGATCCGCATCGAGGACGTCCCGGCGATCTGGGAGAAGCTGGAGGCCGTCGGGCTCTCCACCACCGAGGCGTGCGGCGACTGCCCCCGCGTGATCATCGGCTCCCCTGTGGCGGGCATCGCGGCCGATGAGATCATCGATGGCACGCCCGCCGTCGACGAGATCCACGACCGCTACATCGGCAGCAAGGAATTCTCCAACCTGCCGCGCAAGTTCAAGACCGCGATCTCCGGTTCGCCGGTGCAGGACGTGGTGCACGAGATCAACGACATCGCGTTCGTCGGCGTGGTCCACCCCGAGCACGGCCCGGGCTTCGACGTCTGGGTCGGTGGCGGGCTCTCCACCAACCCGCGGCTCGCGGAGCGGCTGGGCGCATGGGTGCCGCTCGACGAGGTGCCGGACGTCTGGGCCGGAGTCGTCGGCATCTTCCGTGACTACGGCTACCGCCGGCTGCGCACCCGCGCACGGCTGAAGTTCCTGATGGCCGACTGGGGCCCGGTGAAGTTCCGCCAGGTGCTGGAGGACGAGTACCTGAAGCGCCCGCTGCTCGACGGCCCCGCCCCCGAGCAGCCGAGCAACCGCTGGCGCGACCACGTGGGTGTCCACGAGCAGCAGGACGGCCGTTTCTACGTCGGGTTCGCGCCCCGGGTCGGCCGCGTGGACGGCACCACGCTGGCCAAGATCGCCGACCTGGCGGCTGCACACGGCTCGGACCGGCTGCGCACCACCGTCGAGCAGAAGATGCTCATCCTCGATGTGGAGCCGGACCAGGTGGACTCCCTGGTCGCCGGTCTCGAGGCGCTCGACTTCCAGGTGAAGCCCTCGCCGTTCCGGCGCGGCACGATGGCCTGCACCGGCATCGAGTTCTGCAAGCTGGCCATCGTCGAGACGAAGGCACGCGGTGCGTCGCTGATCGACGAACTGGAGCGCCGCCTGCCGGACTTCGACGAACCGCTGACCATCAACCTCAACGGTTGCCCCAACGCCTGCGCCCGCATCCAGACCGCGGACATCGGCCTCAAGGGCCAGCTCGTCCTGGACGCCGAAGGCAACCAGGTCGAGGGCTTCCAGGTGCACCTGGGCGGCGCGCTGGGTCTGGAGGCCGGCTTCGGGCGCAAGGTCCGTGGACTGAAGGTCACTTCGGCCGAGCTGCCGGACTATGTCGAGCGGGTGCTCGGCCGGTTCCAGAAGGAGCGCGAGGACGGCGAGCGGTTCGCGACGTGGGCGGCGCGGGCCAGTGCGGAGTCGCTGTCATGAGTGGTCGCGCCGCGCCGTTCTACTGTCCGTACTGCGGGGACGAGGACCTGCGCCCGCACGAGACCGGGCACGGTGCCTGGGAATGTGCTTCCTGCAACCGCGCGTTCCAGCTCAAGTTCCTGGGCCTGCTGACCCGGGGACTGCAGCGCAACGACGTCGAAGGGGACGGGATATGACGGACACTCTGACGACCGATGACCTCAGGAGCCTGGCCGAGCGCGCGGGCCGGGAGCTGGAGGACGCCTCCCCGCTGGAGATCCTGAAGTGGGCCGCCGAGACCTTCGGCAAGCGGTTCTGCGTCACCTCCTCGATGGAGGACGCGGTCGTGGCCCACCTCGCCTCCCGCGCCTTCCCGGGCGTCGATGTGGTCTTCCTCGACACCGGGTACCACTTCGAGGAGACGATCGGGACCCGCGACGCGGTGGATGCCGTGATGGACGTCAACGTCATCACGCTGACCCCGCGTCAGAGCGTCGCCGAGCAGGACGCCGAGTACGGACCGAAGCTGCACGACCGCGACCCGGACCTGTGCTGCAAGCTGCGGAAGGTCAAGCCCCTCGAGGAGGGCCTGACTTCGTACGCGGCCTGGGCGACCGGGCTGCGTCGGGACGAGTCCCCGACCCGGGCCAACACCCCGGTGGTCGGCTGGGACGAGAAGCGGCAGAAGGTCAAGATCTCGCCGATCGCCCGCTGGACGCAGGACGACGTGGACGCGTACGTCGCGGAGCACGGGGTCCTCACCAACCCGCTGCTGATGGACGGGTACGCCTCCGTGGGCTGCGCCCCCTGCACCCGCCGGGTGCTGGAGGGCGAGGACGCGCGCGCCGGCCGCTGGGCCGGACGAGGCAAGACCGAGTGCGGGCTGCACGACTGATGACGACTGATCAGGAGACTTCGATGAGCGTGACGGAGACGGGAGCCACCATCTGGCTGACCGGTCTGCCGAGCGCGGGCAAGACCACCATCGCGTACGAACTGGCAGGCCGGCTGCGTGGCGAGGGCCACCGGGTGGAGGTACTCGACGGCGACGAGATCCGGGAGTTCCTCTCCGCGGGGCTCGGCTTCTCCCGCGAGGACCGGCACACCAACGTCCAGCGGATCGGCTTCGTCGCCGAACTCCTGGCCGCCAACGGCGTGAAGGTGCTGGTTCCGGTCATCGCCCCGTACGCGGACAGCCGTGACGCCGTACGCAAGCGCCATCAGGCGGAGGGCACCGCGTATCTGGAGGTGCACGTCGCGACTCCGGTCGAGGTGTGCTCCGTCCGCGATGTGAAGGGCCTCTACGCCAAGCAGGCCGCGGGCGAGATCAGCGGACTCACCGGGGTCGACGACCCCTATGAGGCGCCCGAGTCCCCGGACCTGCGGATCGAGTCGCACCAGCAGACCGTGCAGGAGTCCGCGGCGGAGCTGTATGCGCTGCTGAGCGAGAGGGGTGCAGCGTGACGACCGTCGCGACTGTGTCGGAAGGCACCGACAATCCGTACGCACTCAGCCATCTGGACTCCCTGGAGTCCGAGGCGGTGCACATCTTCCGTGAGGTGGCGGGGGAGTTCGAGCGGCCGGTGATCCTGTTCTCCGGCGGCAAGGACTCCATCCTGATGCTGCATCTGGCGCTCAAGGCGTTCGCGCCCGCGCCGGTGCCGTTCGCACTGCTGCATGTCGACACGGGGCACAACTTCCCCGAGGTCCTGCAGTACCGCGACCGCACGGTCGCCGAGCACGGGCTGCGGCTGCATGTGGCCTCCGTGCAGGAGTACATCGACGCCGGCAAGCTCCGCGAGCGCCCCGACGGCACACGCAACCCGCTGCAGACCGTGCCGCTGACCGAGGCGATCCAGCAGCACCGCTTCGACGCCGTGTTCGGCGGCGGCCGCCGCGACGAGGAGAAGGCGCGCGCCAAGGAGCGGGTCTTCTCGCTGCGCGACGAGTTCTCCCAGTGGGACCCGCGCCGCCAGCGCCCCGAGCTGTGGCAGCTGTACAACGGCCGGCACGCCCCCGGCGAGCACGTCCGGGTCTTCCCGATCTCCAACTGGACCGAGCTCGACGTCTGGCAGTACATCGAACGCGAGGGCATCGAACTCCCTGAGATCTACTTCGCCCATGAGCGGGAGGTCTTCAACCGCTCCGGGATGTGGCTGACCGCCGGTGACTGGGGCGGCCCCAAGGAGGGCGAGCGGGTCGAGACCCGGCAGGTGCGCTACCGCACCGTCGGCGACATGTCCTGCACCGGCGCCGTCGACTCCGACGCCACGACGCTCGACGCCGTGATCACCGAGATCGCCGCCTCCCGGCTCACCGAGCGGGGCGCGACACGCGCCGACGACAAGATGTCCGAGGCCGCGATGGAAGACCGCAAGCGCGAGGGGTACTTCTAAGATGACCACAGTCACCCGGCACGCAGAGCAGTTGTCGACCACGACCCTGCTGCGGTTCGCCACCGCGGGGTCCGTCGACGACGGCAAGTCCACCCTCGTCGGACGCCTGCTGCACGACTCCAAGTCGGTCCTCACCGACCAGCTGGAGGCCGTCGAGCACGCCTCGCGCAACCGGGGCCAGGAGGCGCCGGACCTGGCTCTCCTGACCGACGGGCTGCGGGCCGAGCGCGAGCAGGGCATCACTATCGATGTCGCCTACCGCTACTTCGCCACGCCGCGCCGCCGGTTCATCCTGGCCGACACCCCGGGGCATGTGCAGTACACCCGGAACATGGTGACGGGCGCCTCGACCGCCGAGCTCGCCGTCGTCCTGGTCGACGCCCGTAACGGTGTCGTCGAGCAGACCCGCCGGCACGCCGCCGTCGCGGCGCTGCTGCGGGTGCCGCACGTGGTCCTC
Source organism: Streptomyces sp. NPDC005262 (assembly GCF_042872425.1). NCBI lineage: Bacteria > Bacillati > Actinomycetota > Actinomycetes > Kitasatosporales > Streptomycetaceae > Streptomyces > Streptomyces sp. NPDC005262. The sequence continues at coordinate 136,525 of NZ_JBIAKK010000006.1, read as the reverse complement.
GCCGTCAACAAGATGGATCTGGTCGACTACGCGGAGCCCGTATTCGCCGCCATCGCCGAGGAGTTCACCGCGTACGCGGCCTCGCTCGGGGTCCCGGAGATCACCGCGATCCCGATCTCCGCGCTGGCCGGCGACAACGTCGTGGAGCCGTCCGCGCACATGGACTGGTACGGCGGCCCGACAGTCCTGGAGCACCTGGAGACGGTGCCGGTCAGCCACGACCTCACCGCCTGCCACGCACGATTCCCCGTCCAGTTCGTGATCCGGCCGCAGACCGCCGAGCACCCCGACTACCGGGGCTACGCGGGCCAGATCGCCGCCGGCGCGTTCCGCGTGGGCGAGGCCGTCACCGTCCTTCCGTCCGGCCGTACGTCGACGATCGCCGGGATCGACGCGCTCGGCGAGAGCGTCGACATCGCCTGGGCGCCCCAGTCGGTGACCATCCGGCTGGCCGACGACATCGACGTCTCGCGCGGTGACCTGATCGCACCGGCCGACGACGCACCGGCGGTCACCCAGGACGTCGAGGCGACCGTCTGCCACGTCGCGGACCAGCCGCTCGCCGTCGGCCAGCGGGTGCTGCTCAAGCACACCACCCGCACGGTCAAGGCGATCGTGAAGGACATCCCGTCCCGGCTGACGCTGGACGACCTCTCGCAGCACCCGGCGCCCGGCCGGCTCGTCGCCAACGACATCGGCCGGGTCGTCGTCCGTACCGCCGAACCGCTCGCGCTCGACTCCTACGCGGACTCGCGCCGCACCGGTTCGTTCCTGCTGATCGACCCGGCGGACGGCACCACGCTCACGGCCGGCATGGCGGGCGAGGCGTTCGCCGCCGGGGCCACGGGCGGGGAAGCCGCTACCGACGACGCCGAATGGGACTTCTGATGAGTATCGACGTCTTCGCGACGTTCGCGAAGGAGGGTGGTCGCGTCGGCAGCGGCACCCTCGGCAGCGGCCAGGGCGGGGTTGCGCGATGTGCGCGATGACGTACGCGCACTGCCTGCGCGCCCGCTTGCACCAACCGCACCGCCTGTACCGCCAGTTCAGACGAAGACATGCCGACTTCCCGGCCGCGCCCCCGTAACCGAAACCGACGAGGGACGCGAGTACCGGGCCAACGAGAGGAAAGCCTCCCGTGCCTGCCACCCGTATCACCCTGCGCCGCAGCCTCGCCGCTGCCGCCGCTCTGCCGCTGCTCGCCGTGGCGCTCACCGCCTGCGGCTACGGCTCCGAGGCGAAGGACGACACCAAGAAGGCGAACGTCTCCTCCGGCGGCAAGAAGCTCTCGGCGGACACCGTGAAGATCGGCTACTTCCCGAACCTCACGCACGCCACCGCCCTGGTCGGCATCCAGGAAGGCCTGATCGCCAAGGAGCTCGGCGGCACGACGGTCAAGCCGTCGACGTTCAACGCCGGGCCGTCCGAGATCGAGGCACTCAACGCGGGGTCGATCGACATCGGCTTCATCGGCCCCTCCCCCTCCATCAACGGATTCGCCAAGTCCAAGGGCAAGAGCCTGCGGATCATCGGCGGTTCGGCGTCCGGCGGTGTGAAGCTGGTCGTCGACCCCAAGAAGATCAAGACCCTGGACGACCTCAGGGGCAAGAAGATCGCCACCCCCCAGCTCGGCAACACCCAGGACGTGGCGTTCCTCAACTGGATCTCCGAGAAGGGCTGGAAGGTCGACGCCCAGAGCGGCAAGGGCGACGTCTCCGTGATCCGTACGGACAACAAGGTGACCCCGGACGCCTACAAGGCCGGTTCCATCGACGGTGCCTGGGTCCCGGAGCCGACCGCGTCCAAGCTGGTCGCGCAGGGCGCCAAGGTGCTCCTCGACGAGTCGACGCTCTGGCCGGACAAGAAGTTCGTGATCACGAACATCATCGTGTCGCAGAAGTTCCTGAGCGAGCACCCGGACGTCGTCGAGGCGGTGCTGCGCGGTTCCGTCAACACCAACGCGTGGATCAACGCGAACCCGGACAAGGCGAAGGCCTCCGCCAACGCCGCGCTCAAGGAGCTGTCCGGCAAGGCGCTGCCGCCCGAGGTCATCGACCCGGCGTGGAAGTCGGTCCAGTTCACCGATGACCCGCTGGCCGCAACCCTCGACACGGAGGCCAAGCACGCGGTGCAGGCCGGTCTGCTGGAGCAGACGGACCTGAGCGGCATCTACGACCTGAAGCCGTTGAACAAGATCCTCAAGGCCGCGGGCAAGCCCGAGGTCGCCGACGCCGGTCTCGGCGTCAAGTAACCCCCGACCGATCCAGGATCTCCCAGGAGGTGACGACCATGGCGACGACCACTCTCACCAAGGCCGAGGACCGTGTGTCGGCCGGGCACGCCGCCCGTATCGCGCACGTCTCGAAGTCCTTCGGCGGACCGGAGGGCACGCAGCTCGTCCTGGACGACATCACGCTCGATGTCGCTCCCGGCGAATTCGTCACCCTCCTGGGAGCTTCCGGGTGCGGCAAATCGACGCTGCTCAACCTGGTGGCCGGACTCGACCGTCCGACCGCGGGGTCCATCGAGACCCCCGGCGGTCGGCCGGCCCTGATGTTCCAGGAGCACGCCCTCTTCCCGTGGCTGACCGCGGGCAAGAACATCGAACTCGCGCTGCGGCTGCGTGGCGTACCCAAGTCCGACCGCCGTGCGGAGGCGGAGCGGCTGCTCGAACTCGTACGGCTCGGCGGGGCGTACGGAAAGCGGGTGCACGAACTCTCGGGCGGCATGCGCCAGCGGGTGGCGATGGCCCGCGCGCTCGCCCAGGACAGTCAACTGCTGCTGATGGACGAGCCGTTCGCCGCACTCGACGCCATCACACGGGATGTGCTGCACGACGAGCTGACCCGGATCTGGCGCGAGACGAACGTCTCGGTCCTCTTCGTCACGCACAACGTGCGGGAGGCGGTCCGGCTCGCCGAGCGGGTCGTCCTGCTGTCGTCGCGGCCCGGCCGGATCGCCCGTGAGTGGACGGTCGACATCGATCAGCCGCGCCGCATCGAGGACTCCGCGGTGGCGGAGCTGTCCGTCGAGATCACGGAACAACTGCGTGGGGAGATCCGCCGACATGGCCAGCACTGACACCACCGCCACCGAGGCCGCCGCCGTCAAGGACGCCGCCCAGGACCTGGCCGGCCTCGAAGCGGGCCTGGACGCACTCGACGCGGTGCGGGTGAGCCGCACCCCGGTACGCCAGGTGCTGGTGCGGAAGGTCCTGCCGCCGGTCGCGGCCATCGCGCTCGTCCTGGTCGTCTGGCAGATCCTGATCTGGGCGAAGGTCACCGACGACTACAAGCTTCCATCGCCGTCCCAGGTCTGGGACGAGGTGAGCAACGCCTGGGCGCAGGGCACCCTGCTCGGCTACATCTGGACGAGCATCTCGCGCGGCTTGTTCGGCTTCCTGCTGGCGCTCGTCATCGGCACCCCGCTCGGGCTGCTGGTGGCGCGCGTGAAGGTGGTGCGTGCGGCGATCGGACCGGTGCTCTCGGGTCTCCAGTCGCTGCCGTCGGTGGCCTGGGTGCCGCCCGCGGTCCTCTGGCTGGGGCTCAACGACAAGATGATGTACGCGGTGATCCTGCTGGGCGCCGTCCCGTCGATCGCCAACGGTCTCGTCGCCGGTGTCGACCAGATCCCGCCGCTTCATCTGCGGGCGGGGCAGACGCTGGGCGCCACCGGGCTGCGCGGTACCTGGCACATCGTGCTGCCCGCCTCGCTGCCGGGCTATCTGGCGGGGCTGAAGCAGGGCTGGGCGTTCTCCTGGCGCTCGTTGATGGCCGCCGAGATCATCGCCTCGTCGCCCGATCTGGGCGTGGGCCTGGGGCAGTTGCTGGAGCAGGGCCGGGAGACCAGCAGCATGTCGATGGTGTTCCTCGCCATCTTCCTGATCCTGATCGTCGGCATCGCCATCGACCTGCTGATCTTCAGCCCGCTGGAGCGGTGGGTGCTGCGCAGCCGCGGCCTCCTCGTCAAGAACTGAGTACTGTCATGGCTTCCCCCGTTCTCCTTGTCATCGCCCACGGCAGCCGCGATCCGCGGCACGCGGCGACCGTGCACGCGCTCACCGCGCGGGTCCGGTCGCTGCGGCCGGGGCTTCGGGTGGAGACCGGCTTCCTGGACTTCAACGCCCCGTCGGTGCCGCAGGTCCTTCAGCGGCTGGCCACGAACGGGGCGAGGGACGTCATCGCGCTGCCCCTGCTCCTCACCCGGGCCTTCCACGCCAAGTCCGACATCCCGACCGTGCTGCACAAGGCCCGGGCCGGACTGCCGCGGATGCACATCCGACAGGCCGAAGTACTCGGCCCGTCACCGCTGCTGAACTCCGCTCTGGAACAGCGGCTCCACGAAGCCGGGATCCGTCCCGGCGACAAAAGCTCGACCGGGCTCGTCCTGGCCTCGGCGGGCTCCACAGACCCGGAGGCGATCGCAGTGATCGCTGAAATCGCGCGGGAGCTGCGGCACACCGGTTGGTGTTCCGTGCGGCCTGCGTTCGCCTCCGCGGCATCTCCCACGGGGTTCCCCCGTACCGAGGACGCGGTACGGGCCCTGCGGGCCGAGGGCGTGCGCCGGGTGGCGGTGGCGCCGTACGTCATCGCACCCGGCCGCCTCCCGGACCGTATCGCTGCGGGTGCCCGGGAGGCGGGGGCGGACGTGCTGGCCGATGTGCTCGGCCCTTCGCCGGAGGTGGCACGACTGCTGCTGCGGCGCTACGACCAGGCGCGCGTGCCGCGCGTGGCGGCGCTCACCGCCTGACCGGGCCCTCGCCGCCGACCCGCTGCGGCCGGGCGCTGCGCCGGCCGCGCGGCACCCGGCCGATTCGGTCTACCCGGCCTTGGTCGTCGCCTTGACCGTGACCGCCGGCCCGGCGCCCGCCGCGGTGACCGCGGCGACCGTGACCGTGTACGCGGTGCTGGGGGTCAGGCCGCCGACCACCCGGAACATGCCCTTCGCCGAGGGCTGGCCGACCAGGGCGTCCCGCCCGGTGACCTCGACGGTCCGGCCGTCGGAGAGTGTCAGCCGGTATCCGATCACCTTGGCGTCACCCATGTTCTTGGGCGGCGTCCAGGCGACAGTCGCGGCGGTGGCCGCGGTATGCAGCTTCGGCGCGGAGGGTGCGTCGGACAGCACCGTGGCCGCGGTCGGCCGGAGCGCGGCAGAGGGGAGGGACGCGGCACTGGAGCCCTGCGCATTGGCGGCGGTGACGGTGACCGTGAAGGGGCCGTCGTCCTCGGGGAGCCCGCCGATCCGGATGTAGGCCAGCCGCTTGTAGTCGGCGGCCGAGGCGGTCGCAGACGCCGCCTCCGTCCCGTCCGGCCGCAGGGCGTGCGCGGTGTAGCCGAGAACCGGTGAACCGCCCTCCACGAAGCTGGGATTGAAGGTGGCGTACAGGGCGTCCGCCCCCGCCGTGCTGGTGCCGACCCGGGAAGGCGCCTCGGGTACGGAGAGCGCCCCGGTGCCGCGTTCGAGAATCCCCTCGTACGCGGGTTCCAGTCCGGCGTTCTCGATGATCGCTGCGGGAACGTCGGCGGGGGACGTCATGATGTGGTTTCCGGTGGTGACCAGCCCCTTGTTGTCGCCGTCGCTCGTTCCCTCCTCCCACCAGTTGTCCTTGACGAGCGTCGGGTCGTTGTTGCCGAGCGTGTCTCGGTAGTCGGTGTGGCGGCTGGCGACGTTGGCGTACGAAGCTCCGTACAGCACATTGCCCTGGACGGTCTCGTAGGTGCAGCCGTTGTCGGTGTAGACGCTCTTGCCCAGGCCCCACTGGTCGTGGATGACATTGCCGGTGACCTTCTCACCGTCGGCGAGCGATGTGCCGGTCATGCCCTGGGTGTAGATGCCACCACCGTCGTCGAACATCTGCATGTAGTCGAAGATGAGGTTGTCGCTCACGGCGTTGTCATGGCTGGGGTTGGGCGTAGCGGGCGAGCCGATCTTGTCGGGCCAGCCTCCCCAGCCCATGGATATCGCGCTGTAGCCGAGATGGTCGAGCTGGTTGTGCGCGATGGTGTTGTTCTGGGTGTAGCCGTTGAGGATGCCGACCGCCCCGTGGTACTCACGAGGCAGTCCGTAGAGGTGGTTGTTGGTCACCTCCACTCCGCCGGCGGGGGTTCCGCCGTCCACACCGCCGATCTCCAGGCCGTTGCCCGAGATGTCGGTGAAGATGCTGCCGCTGACCCGGGTGTCGGCCGTGCCCGTACCGAGTTCGAGGCCGGCGGCGCCGAGATGGGTGAAGACACTGTCGCTGAATTCGATGCGGCGGCCGTACGTGAAGGAGACATTGCCCGGCATCTTGGTCCAGGAGGCGAACGGGCAGGTGCCGCCTTCGACGAACCCGCACAGTCCTTGAGTGGCCCAGCCGGTGGGCCCGGTGATGGTGTAACCGGCCTGGATCTCGGAGAAGCCCTCGGGCCGTGAGGGGGTCAGCCAGGTCGCGTAGCTGAACTGCAGCCCGCGGAAGGCGACATCGTGGACGGGTGCCTCAGCGGTGCCACGGCCGTCGACGAGCTTCTCGGCCGAGGCCGCCTCGACGTCCGCACGGTGCAGGTCCTCGCCTTTGCGCGGCAGGTAGTAGACGGTGCGGGCCGAGCGGTCGAGGTACCACTCGCCAGGCTGGTCCAGGAGCTCGTAGGCGTTCTCGATGTACGAAGCCTTGCCGTCGTTGGTGAGATGGCCGGGGCCGACCATGGAGACGGAGCGGCCCGGGATGTCGGGGAACTCCACACGCTTGTTGGAGTTCTCCCAGCACGGCTGGACCATGGTGAGGGTGGTGCCCTCGGCCTCGGCGATCCGGCAGCGCGGTTCGGTCCACTGTCCGAGGCCGTTGCGTTCGACGTTCCAGAGTTCCTCGCCGCTGGAGTAGACGAATTCGGCGTCGGAGGGGTGGCGCCAGTGCGCGAGGGTGTCCGCCGTCGTGGTGTATCCGGTGGGCGTGACCGTCAGCCCGACGGGCACCTCGCCGCGTGCGCGCTGGGCGCGCACTCCGTCGACGTACAACTGCCGGGTGTCGGTGAGTCCTTGGGGCGCGGGCGCGGAGTAGAGCCCGGGACGTCCATGCACCGGCCGCCAGCCCTCGACCCTGCGGCCGCCGCTGATGACCGTGGACCCGGTCCCCTGCCAGATGATCCGGTGGCCGTCGCGGCCCGAGTCCCGGGCATCGAGGACGAGCGGCTTGTCTGTCCGGTACGTCCCGGAGGCGAGGTGGACGGTGAGGTCGCCCTCCGCATGCGCGGCCCTGGCACGCGCCAGATCGCGCGCCCGCTGGAGGGACTTGACGGGGTGGCGGGCGACGCCCTGCGCGTGGTCGTCACCCATCGGGGACACATACACATCTGCGGAGTGCGCGTCGGCCGAGCCGGTTCCGGCCGCGGTCGAACTGCCGGGGACGCCGAGCGCCAGGGCCGCGGCGAGAGCCGCGACCAGCGCGGCTCTTCGGGGTGCGAGCATCTTCCCTCCTTTGGAAATCAGTCTCGTCAGGCCACGAGAAAGGTAGGAGGGTTTACATGCAACGGTCAACGAAACTTGCAGGATTGCCGCCCTGGAGCCCTCATTTCATAGGAGTCATCGGATCAATCACGGCGAGCACCCGAAAGAGCGAGCGACTGTCAGCTGAAGTCGAGGCTGCCCGTGCGAGTGCGCTTGAGCTCGAAGAAGTCCGGATAGCCGGCCATCACCCGGAGGCTGTCGAACAGCCTCGCCGCCTCCTCGTCGCGCGGGACGGAGTTGAGGACGGGGCCGAACCAGACGCCGCCGTCGACATGGATGGTGGGGGTGCCGACATAGGCGTCGGCCTCCGGGTCCTTGCCCGCGTCGTGGCTGCGGCGCAGCGCCTCGTCGTACGCCGTGGAGTGCGCGGCCCCGGCAAGCCCGGCGGGCAGGCCCACTTCGGCGAGCGCCTGGGCGATCACCTCGTCGAAGTCCGCGTTCTTCTGTACGTGGATACGGGTTCCGAAGGCGGTGTAGAGCTCCCGGAGCACACCGTTTCCGTGGTCGGCGGCCGCGGCGACCGCGACCCGCACCGGGCCGATCGACTTGTCGACCAGTTCCCGGTACCAGTCGGGGAGTTCATTGCCGACGTTGTGCAGGAAGAGGCTCATGACGTGGAAACGGAGCTCGATGTCGCGCCGCTGCTCCACCTCCAGCATCCAGCGGGAGGTGATCCAGGCGAACGGGCAGGCCGGGTCGAAGTAGAAGTCGACGGCGGTCCGGCCCGTAGCCGGGGTGGGGTGAGTGGTCATACGCCGAGCCTATCCAGACATTGGCGTATGACTCTGAGCCATTCACCACTCAATCGACTGGGCCACTTTCAGGCGGCGGTCCAGTGCGGGTCGCGTCCGCTGTGGGCCAGCGCCCGTTCGAACACCGACGCCGAACCCGACACCGGGACCTCGTCGGCGAAACCGCCGTACTGCCGGTAGAGCGCCGCGGAACCGTCGACGACATCGAGGACGAAGGCTGCGGCCGCGTCGGAGAGCCGGAACTCCTGCCCGGTCGCCCGAGCCACGTCCCAGCCGTGCAGGGCCGTCTCCTCGATGAGCATGGCGGCGATCTCGGACGCCGGGGACGTCGAACCCCCGAGCTCGATCTCCCCCTCCCAGACAGCCGGGTCGGACCAGGCCACGACGGCGCGGTCCAGCTGCGCCGCGTACTTCTCCGCCCAGTCGGCATCCGCGGTGAAGTCACGGGTGGTGAGCTCGTCGGTAAGATCCTTGCGCAGGGCCCGGTGCTCCAGGCCGTACGAGGTGTAGAGCACCCAGTGGTTGATCAGCCCGCGCACGTCCCAGTCGCCGCAGGGCGTGGCGGAGGAGTCCAGCTGTTCGGCTTCGACGGAGCGGGCGATACGTGCCGCCTCGACGGCACATTCGCTCAGGTGAGCGTGTTCGTTCTTCATGCACAGCACGCTAGAGCGGCCACTGCCGAGCGGTATTGAAGAAAAGCGACAGCGGCCTGGCCTCGGACCGGTCAGGAGGCCGCGTCGATCAGTGCGCCGAGTTCGGCCACCGACATCGATCCGGGCTCCCGCCGCTCCCGGGCGAAGGCATTCGCGGTGCGTTGCAGTACGTCGTTGACCGGTGTGGGCACCCCGTGCTCCCGGCCGAGCAGCACGATCTCCCCGTTGAGGTAGTCGGCCTCGATGGTGCCCGTACCCCGGCTGAGGCTCTGCCAGGACGACCCGGCGCCGCGCGGGGAGCCGTCCAACGGCTCGAAGCGGATCCGGTCACCGCGCGCCTTCGTCTGTTCCTCCTGGCCGACCGCTTCGATGCCGGCGGCCGCCAGCACGGCCCGGCCCTCGGCGAGCGCCCGCTTGAAGAGGGCGATGGCGTCGTCTCCGGTGAGCAGCCCGGTGACGGCCTCAACGGCGTTGGCGATGTTGGAGAGCAGCTTGCCGTACTTCCAGCGCATCACGTCCGGCACGACCGGGGCGAGCAGCTTCGACTTCTCCAGGTCGGCGGCGATCAGCCGGGCCGTCTCGTCGGTCCCGGTGGGGTAGCGCCCCAGGTGCAGGATGCCGGTCAGCGGCGTTCCGGCCGCGGACACCTCCCCGGGTTCGACGAAGGTGGCGGGCAGCCAGACGCACATGCCGTACACATGCCGGAAGCGGCGCAGTGCGAGACGTTCGCTCTCCACGCCGTTCTGCGCACAGACCAGCGGCAGCCGCTCGCCCGCGGTACCGCCGCCCGCCACCGGCCTGACGCTCCAGGCGTCGAGCGCGGCGGTGCTGTCCTGCGTCTTCACGGCGAGTACGAGTACGTCGTCCGCGGTCAGGTCCAGTGCGTCGGGCCGGTCGACGACGGGGAGCGAGTGGGTACGCGGGCCGTCCGGCGTGGTGAGCCGGAGTCCACCCGTGCGCAGCGCCTCGTACTGCGCACCCCGCGCCACCAGGACGACGTCGTGGCCGGCCTCGGCCAGCCGTCCCCCTATGGCGCCGCCGACGGCGCCCGCTCCCACGATGATGTAGCGCATGTCGGCTCCGTCCGGTGCTGCCGTGTGTCACATATGGCGGTCAGATCCTATGCGGGGAGGCGGACCTGTCGAAGGCCGCCCACCGGGGCCTGGAACCTGATGACAGAGGCTCTGAGCTGTTGCGGACGATGTGCGGGGCCGGTCCGAGGCGGCTGCGGGCGGACCGGATCGGTCTCCACCGACTGCACCGGCCGGACCCGGACGTACCCATGGACGAGACCGGACGGCGCTCCTGAAGCGCTGAGTCGGGCAGGTAAGATCCGGTTCAACGGTCTGAACACACCCTCACCACCGACCAGCTGGAGCAGGCTCTCTCCCCGACCGGGACCGCCTCGGTGCAGAACCGCTTCGATCTCCTCGACCGCGCGTCGACCCGGTGCTGAACTCTTCGAGACCCATGGCTTTCCGCCCCGGTACCCGACGGCCGCGCCGACCGGTGGCACCGCCGAGGCGCACGCCGGTATCGCCGAACTACACGCCGCCACCCCCGGGCAGATCGCCCTCGCCTGGCTGCCGCACCGCTCCCCCGTACTGTCCCCGCCAACCGGCACGGGTCCGCTCGTCCGACCGGCGGAGGATCTCGGGGCTGCGGAGATCCAGCTGTCCACCGAAGACATGAGCCACCTGGAAGCGCTCGCGCCCGCATGAAGGAGTACCCGCCCGTGACCACCACCGTCGCCCTCACCACCTCCGTCCCCGCGTCCCCGGTGCCGGTGATCCGGGCCGACGGCGTCCGGCTCGTCCTGGACGGCAACGTCCTGCTCGACTCCGTCTCGCTGACCGTGCGCAGCGGTGAACACTGGGCCCTGCTCGGCGCCAACGGCGCCGGAAAGAGCACGCTGCTCGGGCTGCTCGGCGCGGTCACCCACCCCACCCACGGATCCGTGGAGGTCCTGGGACGCACGATCGGACGGGTCGATCTGCGGGAGCTGCGGACCCTGCTGGGGCACGTCAACCCGCGTCATCCGCTGCGTTCCCCGCTGTCGGTGCGCGAGGTGGTGCTCACCGGTCTGACCAACTCGGTGGAGCCGGTGCCACGTTGGTCCGCCAGTGCCGAGCAGCGGGACCAGGCCGACCGGTTGCTGAAGATGCTGGGCATGCAGGACAAGGCCGGATCGCGCTGGCCGTCGCTCTCGCAGGGCGAGCGGGGCCGTACGCTCATCGCCCGCGCTCTGATGCCGCGGCCGCGGCTGCTGCTCCTCGACGAACCGGCGACCGGTCTGGATCTCGCCGCCCGCGAGCAACTGCTGGACGCCCTGGACACCTTGCGCCAGGAACACCCCCAGCTGGCGACGGTCCTGGTCACACACCATCTTGAGGAACTGCCCGCCTCCACCACGCATGCGATGCTGCTTCGGGCGGGGCGGTGTGTGGCCTCGGGTCCGGCCGACGATGTGCTGACCACGGATCAGGTCAGCGACTGCTTCGGGCATCCGGTGCGGATCGCACGTACGGACGGCCGGTGGACGGCGCGGGCGCAGCGCGTCACACGCGGCTGACAGCGGGTGATCGACGTCGGGCGCCGTCAGCCGTCGGACGGTTCGGCGATGAACGGCGTGGCCTGGTGGAAGTAGCGGAGCCAGCCGCGCTCGGTCAGCCGCCACAGTGAACTGCGGTGGGCCCGGAGCCCCTTGGACTCGGAATCAAAGGTCAGATGGACGAGTTCGTCGGCGAGCTGGACTCCGCGCATCCATGACGCGGTGAGCTGTCCGGGGCGTGGGGCCTCGTCCGCGGTCAGCGAGGCGATGGTCGCGTCGCGGTCCCAGAAGCGGCCGGCGGCGTCGATCTCGCGGTACTCCGGGTGCAGCACCTGGACGAGGAGATCGGCGGAGCAGCGGACCAGTGGGTCGAGGAGCCTGAGTTCGCCCTCGACGGCGGCGGCCACGCCGGGCTGCGGCTCAGTCACGCGTCATCTCCACGAGTTTGGCGACGGTGTTCCAGTTACGTGTGGTGGCGGTGAGGCCCTTGGTGAGGGAGGGACGATGAAGCGCATCGGCGAGCTTGGAGCGGCCCAGTCCGTCGGGGGCATAGAGGTAGAGCGCGCGGTCGCCGAGCCGGAACTCCTCGGGGCGGAAGGTGTCGGCGTCGATCGCGGCGAAGCGTGCGGCGTCCACCGGCCGGTCGAAATAGGTGACGTGCAGCTGCTTGCCCTCGAGGGTGGCGGCCGGGAACGGGCAGGCGTCGGCGACCGATGCGAGATAGGGGCCGTTCCGGATCAGACACGGAACGGCGAAGCCGAAGCGTTCCTCGATGGCCTGCTCGAGCTGTGCGGTGAGCCCGTCCTCGTCGCGCGACGCGCTGCTGAATACGGCGTTGCCGCTCTGCAGGTACGTGCGGACGTCCGCATGGCCCAGCTCCGTGAGCAGCGTGCGGAGTTCGGCCATCGGGACCTTCTTGTGGCCGCTCACATTGATGCCGCGCAACAGCGCCGCGTACCTGGTGGTCATGGGCACACCATAGGACGATCCGCCGGAGGTGCGCGGCCGCCGCGCCCCGTGGGGGAGAGCGCGACGGCCGCCGTCTCGGTGGTGCCTGTTACTCGACGATCTTCAGCAGCTTGTTCGGCGTCCCCTCGGTGGCGTTGGAGATCGCGTCGGGGGTGGCGCCGTCGGTGAGGGCCGTGGCGACGTCCGTCGGGGTGGCGTCCGGGTGTCCGGCGAGGTAGACGGCGGCGGCACCGACGACATGCGGAGTCGCCATGGACGTTCCGGAGATGGTGTTCGTCGCGTCGTCGCTGTCGTTCCAGGACGAGGTGATGTCCGAACCCGGGGCGTAGATGTCCACGACCGGGCCGTAGTTGGAGAACGACGACTGCTCGTCGTCCAGCGTGGACGAGGCGACCGTGATGGCCTCCGGGACGCGGGCCGGGGACCCCTCGCCCGCGTCGGCGGACTCGTTTCCTGCGGCCACCGCGAAGGTGACTCCGGAGGCGATGGCCTTCTGGACCGCGGCGTCGAGAGCCGGGTCGGCACCGCCGCCGAGGCTCATGTTGGCGACGGACGGACCCTCGTGGTGCGCGGTGACCCAGTCGATGCCGGCGACGACCTGCTCGGTGGTGCCCGAACCGGAGTCGTCGAGGACCCGGACGGCGACGATCTTCGCCTTCTTGGCGACGCCGAACGTCGCACCGGCTATGGTGCCGGCCACGTGGGTGCCGTGGCCGTTGCCGTCATCCGCACTGTCGTCGTTGTCCACCGCGTCGAAGCCCGAGCTCGCCCGGTCCTCGAACTCCTTGTGCGTGACACGGACACCGGTGTCGATGACATACGCCGTGACGCCTTCGCCCGCGCTGTCCGGGTAGGTGTACGCATGGTCGCCGGCGGTCTCGGTCTGGTCGATCCGGTCGAGGCCCCACGACGGCGGGTTGTCCTGGGTGGCGTCGATGTGGAACTTCTTGTTCTGGACGACCTTGGAGACGGCCGGGTCGGCCGCGAGCTGCTTGGCCTCGGTCTGCGAAAGTCCGTTGGCGGAGAAGCCGTTGATGGCGGAGTTGTAGGCGCGCTTCAGCTTGCCGCCGTACTCCTTGGCGAGCTTCGCCTTGTCGGCCTTCTGGTCCAGCATCACGATGTAGCTGCCCGAGACGGCGGTCGCCGCGTCCGCACCGTAGACCGTCCCCATCGCGGGAGCGGGTGCGGCTCCGGCGTAGGAGGTGCCCAGCAGGGTGACGCCGGCAACCGCGGCCACCGCGGTGATCGCAGCGGTCAGCTTGGTCCGGGGTGTGCGCTTGTGCATGGCCATGAAGAGGGGTCTCCTCGGCATTGTTTGTGGGGGGATTGGCCCTCGGCCGGAAGATCTCCGGGGGCTGGCTCGAAACCCTTACCGATTGACACGCTCAGATCAACCCCTTCATACAGCTGTGACTTACTCAACAAGGTTTCGTAATAAGAAATCGGCCAGTGGTGGTCAAGTCGGGCGGCCGGCCCCAACGCCCCGCGCGCGTACGGACCTTGCACGTGCGCGGGGGCGCAGCTTGGAACGGGACCTCGTCCGGTTCGCCGGGCTTCAGCGCTGGTAGCGGGCCAGTACCCGGTTCCCGTCGTCGACCAGGCGCCTGTTCAGCTCGTCCCTGCCGATCGCCCCGCTGTAGTACTCCTGCAGTGCGGGCGTGGCGACCTTGTCCTTCCACTCGGGGTAGCCACGCACCGACTGGGCGGGCGCCGAGCGCAGCCCTCTCGCCAGGGCCGCGCCGGTCGCCCAGCCGTTCTCGGTGGTGTGCAGGGCCGGATCCGCGAGCGCCGCCGTGCCGGTCGGCAGCATCCAGTCGCCCTCTGCCAGGCGCACCATGTTCGGTGGACGCAGCAGGAAGTCGATGAACTGCACGGCCGCCTTCTTGTGCGGGCTGGACTCTGCGACGGACAGGGTCTGCGGGCTCACGCCCTGGGCGAGCCCGTCGCTGCCGGCCGGGGCGGGCAGCACCGTCCAATCGAAGCCCTCGGGCGCCTGTTCGACGACCTGCTGACGGTACGAGAACCCCAGCGGGACCATCGCGTACCGCCCGCCGAACAGCCCGGGGAGGGTATCGGAGCCGCCCATGCCGAGCGCGGTGCGGGCAGCGCTGTGGTCGGTCTCGACCTGAGCGCGGATGGTGCCGGGGACCACCTGGTCGCCCTCGTCGAGGCGGATGGTCACCTTGCCGTCGCCGCCGCGATGGAAGAGCTGTCCGCCGCTGGAGAGGCCTAGGTTGAGGGTGACGGAGACGGGCTCCTTCAGCGGCCAGGCGACGCCGTACGTCGCCTTCCCCTCCCCCTTGCCCGTCAGCTCCTTGGTGACCTGACGGAATTCGTCCCAGCTCCACGGGTTCTCGGGGGTCGGGATACGGACCCCGGAGGCCTTGAGGATCTCTGTGTTGGCGATCAGGACCCGGGGTTCCTGGAGGAACGGCACCCCGTAGACGCCGTCACCGAAGGTCGTGGTCCGCCAGCTCTGCTCCGGGATGTCGGCGGTCAGCCGGTCGGGCAGGAGGCCGCGCAGATCGGCGAGATAGCCGCCGTACGCGAAGTCGGCGAGGTCGTCCGAGGCGTCGTGGATGACGTCTGGTGCCTCGTCGCCCTCGAAGGAGGTGAGCAGTTGGTCGTGGACGCTGTCCCAGCTGCCCTGGACGTACTCGACCTGGATGTCGGGGTGGGTGGCGTTCCACTCCTTGACCAGCTGCTTGTTGGCGTCGACGGACTCCTTCTGCCAGGCCAGCGACTGGAAGCGCAGTTCGATCTTGCCGTCGGTGTCCGTTCCGCCTCCGTCACCGCTGCAGCCGGTGAGCAGGAGGGCCAGCGCGGCGGCCGCGGCGGCCGCCGTCCGTACCGGTGCGCGCATCAGCTCTTCACCGCCCCGGCGAGCATGCCTCCGGTGATCCGGCGCTGGATGACCGCGAAGAGGACGAGGGACGGCAGGGTGGCAAGAAATGCGGCGGCGGCGAGGGGCCCGAGTTCGGCCGCTCCCTCCGCGCCGAGGAAGTGGGTGAGTACGACCGGCAAGGTCTGCTTCTCCGGTGTCTTGAGCAGGACGAGTGCGAAGAAGAACTCGTTCCATGCGGTGATGAACGCGAAGAGCGCGGTGGCGACGATCCCTGGAGCCAGCAGCGGGGCGGTGACCGAGACGAGTGTCCGCAGCCGGCTCGCACCGTCGACCGAGGCGGCCTCTTCGAGTTCGGTCGGTACGGCGCGGACGTAGCCGACCAGCATCCACAGCGCGAACGGCAGGGCCCAGACGACGTACACCATGATCAGCCCCCACAGGGAGTTGATCAGATGCATGTTCTTGAGAATCAGGAAGAGCGGAATGATCAGCAGCACGAAGGGGAACGCCTGGCTGACCACGACCCAGCCGGTGGCGGCGGCGGAGAGCCGGGTGCGGTGCCGGGCCATCACATAGGCCATGGGCGTCGCGATGACGACGGCGATCAGCGCGGCCGACACCGCGGCGATCAGCGAGTTCGCTGCGGCCTGGAGCAGCGGCTGCTCGTCGAAGGCCTGCCGGAAGTTGTCCAGGGTCGGGTGCTCGGGGATCCAGGTGGGGTGCAGTGAACCCAGTTCGCGGGCCGGCTTGAAGGCCGTGGAGATCAGCCAGAGGAACGGGAACGCCAGGAAGACGAGGTAGACCAGGAGTGCGACGTACTGTCCGGTGCGGGCGGATCTGCTGGTACCGAGGCTCACTGGTCCTCGCCTCCCCTGAGCCGGCCGACGAGATGGAGAGCGAGGACGACGGAGATCACCGCGACCATCACACAGCCCATCGCCGCGGCGTAGCCGAACTGGCCGTAGCGGAAGGCCTCCTCGTACGCGAAGAGCATCGGAAGCCGGGTCCGGCCTCCGGGGCCGCCGTTGGTCAGGACGTAGACCAGGGCGAACGAGTTGAAGTTCCAGATAAAGTTGAGGGCGGTGATGGCGAGCGCGACCGGTCTGAGAGCCGGCCAGGTGACGGTACGGAAGCGGCGCCAGGCACCCGCACCGTCCAGGGCGGCAGCTTCGTGGAGTTCGTGCGGGGTGTTCTGGAGGCCGGCCAGGAGTGCGACGGTGGTCTGCGGCATGCCCGCCCAGACGCCGACGACAATCACGGCGGGCAGTGCGGTGGCCAGTCCGGTCAGCCAGTCCCGGCCGTCACCGAGCCCGAGATCGCGGATGGTCTCGTTGAGGACGCCGGCGTCCGGGTTGTAGACGAGCCGCCACATGATGCCGACGACGACTTCGGGCATGGCCCAGGGGATGATCGCGAGTGCACGCGCCAGCCAGCGCATCCGCAGGTTCTGGTTGAGCAGGAGGGCGAGGCCCAGCGCGAGCAGGAACTGCGGGACGGTGACGCCGACCGCCCAGACCAGGCCGATCCGGAACGAGTCCCAGAACAGGGTGTCGTGGAGCAGGTCCTGGAAGTTCAGCCCGCCGACCCACTGGGTGGCCCGGGTGCGGCCGGACTGGGCATCGGTGAACGCCAGGGCGACACCGTAGAGCAGCGGGCCGACGCTGAGGATCAGGATCGGGATCAGGGCGGGAAGCACCAGGAACCAGGTGCCGGCGTTCCGGTCGATCCGCGGCGCCTGTCCGCCCTGCCGGGACCGCGGACCGCCGGGCGGACCGTGCTGTCCGGACTGTACGGTTGCATTCGCCAACGTCATGAATTCGACCCCCTTGCGTCATTGGATCGCTTTCATCCAGTTCCGGCCGCTCAGGTGGCCCCCGCCATGGTGCTGACGGTCCGTCGGTTCGTCAAGGTGGTGTGCACGGATGCGAAAATCGGACCATGAACGAGATGCGTGCGCGCGAGGTGCTGACCGCTGCCGGGCTTCCCGGCGAGGCCGAGCTGATCGCGCTGGGCGAGAACGCGGTGTTCGCCGTCGGCGACCTGGTGGTCAAGGTCGGCCGGGACGCCGTACGGAATCCGGAACTGCGCAGCCGGGCCGAGCGCGAGGTGGCCGTCGCGCGGTGGCTCGCCGCTTCGGGCATCCCCGCCGTGCGGGCGGCGGAGCCGGAGGCGCGGCTCGTCGAAGGACACCCGGTGACGGTCTGGCACCGGCTCCCCGACGCGGTGCGCCCCGCCGAGCCGCGGGATCTGGCGCCGCTGCTCACCCTGGTCCACGCGCTCCCCGCCCCGGACGGACCGGCGCTGCCGCGGCGGGAGCTGCTGGGTGGGGTGGAGCGGTGGCTGCGGATCGCGGGTGACGCGATCGATCCGGCCGACGCCGCATATCTGCGGGAGCGGAGGGACGGGTTCGCCGCGGCAGCGGCGGCGTTGGTGCCGCATCTGCCGCCGGGGCCGATCCATGGCGACGCACTGCCGCGAAACGTCCATGTCGGTCCGGACGGGCCGGTGCTGGTGGACCTCGAGACGTTCTCCGCGGATCTGCGCGAGCACGACCTGGTGGTCCTCGCACTGTCCCGCGACCGGTACGGGCTGGCGGCGGAGGCGTACGACGCGTTCACCGCCGCGTACGGCTGGGACGTCCGGGAGTGGGACGGCTGCGCGGTACTGCGGGGCGCCAGGGAGACGGCCAGCTGTGCGTGGGTCTCGCAGCATGCACCGGGCAACCCGAAGGCCCTCGCGGAGTTCCGGCGCAGGGTTGCGTCCCTGCGTGACGGTGACCCCGAGGTGCGGTGGTATCCGTTCTAGCGGTCGTTGCCGGGGCCATCCGGCGGCCACCTTGTCCTGAATCTCCCGTTGACCTCCAGGAGATGGAAGACGCCGGGCTCGGATCCGCGGGCGGGCTCGGGTTTGTGGATGGGATTCAGCCGGTGATCTGCGCCGGTTCCCGTACGGGCCAGTGTGGGTCGATCACTGCGTCCGGAGTGCCCTTGCGGCGCAGGAAGGCCTGGAAGCCGGACGCCCAGTCCGCGTACCAGGTGATCTGGCGCTCGTGCAGTTCGGCCGCCGTCAGCGCGGCCACCGAGCCGTGCCGTTCGGCTATCGCGTACGCCACCCGCACCGCGGCCAGCGCGTCCGCGCCCGCGTCATGGGCGCCGCCGTGCACCACCCCGTACTCGACGCAGACCGCCTCCAGCGTCCGCTTGCCCTTGCGGTAGCGGTCGACGGCCCGGTCGATCGTGTACGGGTCGATGACCGGACCGATCCCGCCGCCGTCGAGCCGGTCGCTCAGCGACGGCAGTCCGTGCCGGCGCAACTCCGCCGTCAGCAGCGTCAGATCGAAGGCCGCGTTGTACGCGACGACCGGCACTCCCTGGCGCCAGTAGCCCGCGAGCGTCTCGGCGATCTCGTCCGCCACCTCGCGCGCCGGCCGCCCCTCCGCCGCCGCCCGCTCGCTGCTGATGCCATGGATCGCCGACGCCTGTGCGGGGATCCGGATTCCGGGATCCGCCAGCCAGGTGCGCTGCCGCACCGGCTCCCCGTCCCTGCCGCCGACGCCGACGACCGCGGCCGTCACGATCCGAGCCTCCAGCGGCTCCGTGCCCGTCGTCTCCAGGTCGAAGCCGACCAGGGCCTCCCGGTGCCAGCTCATCCCGTACCTCCTTCGTGGTGCTCTCCCCCAGGTGCTGACCACCCTGCCATGCACCACTGACAACGGTCACAGGCGGTGGGTTCAGGAGACCGGGCGGGAGTCCGTCCATACGGATTCGAACTCCTCGCGGTATGTCTCGAACAGCCCGTGCTCGTTGTCCTGTCCCGCTCGGACCACCGCCCGGCCGCCGCCCCGCAGCACCAGCACCGGGGCCTCCATGCCGCGTGCGCGCCGCAGATAGGGCTGGACGACGCCCACCGCATCGGCCCCGTCCCCGTCCACCAGATAGGCGGTGAAGCGCGGCGTCTCGTCGAAGACATGGATCTCGAAGGCACCCGGATCGCGGAGCTTGGAGCGGACCCGGCGCATATGGAGGATGTTCATCTCCACGGACCGGCTCAGCTCGCCCTTCTTGAGGCCCAGTTCGCGCTCGCGGCGCTTGACCGCACTGCTCGCCGGGTTGATGAAGAGCAGCCGGATCCGGCATCCCGATTCGGCCAGCCGGACGAGCCTGCGGCCGGAGAAGTTCTGCACCAGGAGATTGAGGCCTATGCCGATCGCGTCGAGGCGGCGCGAGCCGCCGAAGAGGTCCTCGGCGGGGAGCTGGCGCTGCAGCCGGACCCGGTCGGGGTGGACGGAGACCACATCCGCGTAGCGGTCGCCGACCAGTTCCTCGACGGCGTCGACCGGCAGCCGGTCGGCGGACGGGACCGCGGCGCCGCTGCCGAGGATCTCCAGGAGCCGCGCCGAGGCGCGCTCGGCCTGGGCGAGGACCGCCTCGTTCAGTGCGCGGTTGCGGGAGACCACATTGCGGGCGACCTCCAGCTCGTCGAGCGCCAGCTCGACATCGCGCCGGTCGTCGAAGTACGGCTCGAAGCAGGGCCAGTGCTGGATCATCAGCTCCCGCAGCTGCGGGAGCGTGAGGAAGCTGAGCACATTGTCGTCGGCCGGGTCGAGCAGATACCCCTTGCGGCGGGAGACCTCGCGCACGGCGACGGCGCGCTGCACCCATTCCTGCCCGGCGGGCCCCGCTGCGGCCACCACCCAGTCGTCGCCGTGCACCGGTTCGTAGATGGGCCGCAGCACCGCGGCGACGACGGCGCGCAGCCGCTGTTCCACGAGATTCAGCCAGATGTAGGCCCGCCCTGCGCGCTGGGCCCGGGTCCGGACCTCACTCCAGGCTTCGGCGCCCCAGTCCAGTTCGGCGCCGATCTCCATGGGCTGCGCAAGCGATACCGCCCCCGGGGGGGCGTCGACGGATTCCCCCTCGTGACCTGCGTCACCTGGGGGCAGCTCGAATCCTCCCGAGCTCACCCGCGCACCGCCTTCCGCTCCCCCACCAATGATCAAGGAAGGGTACTCCGGGAGCGGGAGCCGGTGCAGCCGGATGCACAGGCTCCTTTCTCAACTCCCCCATGAGTAAAGTCTGTTCCCGGTGGCGAGATCTGCGGGAGTGAGCGGATTCACGGTGATTGGGTACCCCGTCAGGTGCCGCATACCGGACGTGTGCCCCGGTCAGATCCTCGGATTCCGGTTCCGGGCGACATCGAGAGGACCGATGTTGACAGGACCGGGCGACGTCCTAGGTGCGGGGCACTCTTTCGGGGAAGATCTGGCCGGGTCGGTCCCAAGTGCCCCCAGCACCCGGATCAGAAGTGGAAGAGTCATATCTATGCAGGTCTGGCCGGGACAGGCGTATCCCCTCGGTGCCACGTACGACGGCGTCGGCACCAACTTCGCGGTCTTCTCGGAGGCCGCCAACAGAATCGAGTTGTGCCTGCTGCACGACGACGGTTCCGAGACGGCGGTGGAGCTGAGAGAGACCGATGCCTTCGTCCGCCATGCCTACCTGCCCGGGGTGATGCCCGGGCAGCGGTACGGATTCCGGGTGCACGGACCGTACGAGCCGCAGCACGGAACCCGCTGCAACTCGGCGAAGCTGCTGCTCGATCCGTACGCGCGGGCGGTCTCCGGACAGATCCGGTGGGGCGAGGCGGTGTACGGCTATCCGTTCGGCCGCCCCGACGCGCGCAACGACCTCGACTCCGCGCCGCACACCATGACGTCGGTGGTGGTCAACCCGTACTTCGACTGGGGCGACGACCGGCGGCCCCGTACGGACTACCACCGCACGGTGATCTACGAGGCCCATGTGAAGGGCCTGACCATGCTCCATCCAGGACTGCCCAAGGAGCTGCGCGGCACCTACGCGGCGCTGGCCCACCCGGAGGTCATCGCACATCTGACGGAGCTCGGTGTCACGGCGATCGAGCTGATGCCGGTGCACCAGTTCGTCCAGGACCACCGGCTGGCGGACGCGGGACTCGCGAACTACTGGGGTTACAACACCATCGGCTTCTTCGCCCCGCACAACGCGTACGCCTCCCGCGGCGACCGCGGTGAACAGGTGAGCGAGTTCAAGCAGGCGGTACGGGCGCTGCATCAGGCGGGTATCGAGGTCATCCTCGACGTCGTCTACAACCACACGGCGGAGGGCAACCATCTGGGGCCGACGCTGTCGTTCCGGGGACTGGACAACGCCTCGTACTACCGGCTCGCGGACGACCAGCGGTACTACGTGGACACCACGGGCACCGGCAACTCGCTGCTGATGCGGTCGCCGCACGTGCTCCAGCTGATCATGGACTCGCTGCGCTACTGGGTGACCGAGATGCATGTGGACGGTTTCCGCTTCGATCTGGCGGCCACGCTGGCCCGGCAGTTCCACGAGGTGGACAGGCTGTCGTCGTTCTTCGACCTGGTGCAGCAGGATCCGGTGGTCAGCCAGGTGAAACTGATCGCCGAACCGTGGGACGTGGGTGAGGGCGGCTACCAGGTGGGGAACTTCCCCCCGCTGTGGACCGAGTGGAACGGCAAGTACCGGGACACCGTGCGCGACCTGTGGCGCGGCGAGCCGCGGACCCTCGCCGAGTTCGCGGGGCGGCTGACCGGCTCCTCGGACCTCTACCAGGACGACGGCCGGCGGCCGCTCGCCTCGATCAACTTCACCACCTGCCACGACGGGTTCACGCTGCACGACCTGGTCTCGTACAACGACAAGCGCAACGATGCGAACGGCGAGGCCAACCGGGACGGCGAGAGCCACAACAGGTCGTGGAACTGCGGCGTGGAGGGTGAGACGGACCAGCCGGAGGTGCTGGAGCTGCGCGAGCGGCAGATGCGCAACTTCATCGCCACGCTGATGGTGTCGCAGGGGGTGCCGATGCTGAGTCACGGCGACGAGTTCGCCCGCACGCAGTGCGGCAACAACAACGCGTACTGCCAGGACAACGAGCTGTCGTGGGTGCACTGGCCGGAACCGCGCAAGGCCGGCGCCCAGGACGGGGACGGGGACGGGACCGGGGCCGGGGACGACGGCGGGGCGGACTCCGTCCAGGCCAGCACGCTGCTGGAGTTCACCAGGGCGATGGTCTGGCTCCGCCGAGACCACCCGGTCTTCCGGCGTCGCCGGTTCTTCCACGGGCGGCCGGTCGAGGGCACGCACGACGAACTCTCCGACATCGCCTGGTTCACGCCCGAGGGCAGTGAGATGACCCAGCGGGACTGGCAGGCGGCGCACGCCAAGGCGCTGACGGTCTTTCTGAACGGCCACGCGATCTCGGAGCCGGGGCCACGCGGTGAGCGGATCTCCGACGACTCGTTCCTGCTGATGTTCAACGCGAGCGCCGACACCCTGGAGTTCGCCGTTCCGGTGAACCATGGGCGCCAGTGGTCGATCGTGGTCGACACGGCCAGCCCGGACGGGGTACGGCCGGGGGCGGGGCCGAAGGTGGCGGCGGGCGAGCGGGTGACGTTGGTGGGGCGGAGCATGGCGGTGCTGCAACGGCCGGCCTAACGGCTGTCCCGAAGGCGGCTGGGCGTCATCGCACCGGCCGTACTCGGGCGTACCGACAACGCGGCGAGGTGCCGTAGATGTCGGTACGCCCGCCAGGGATTACGGGGCAGCCCTCAGCTCTCTGCTACCGATGCGGCATGATCCGGAAGGGAGCCCCCCGGGGATGAGAGCAGCGACCGAAGCACCCGGGCTGCTCCGCGGTGACCGCTCGTCCGGATGGATAGGGCGGATGCCGTGTCACAGTCGGCCTCAGGCTGGGTACGTACGTTCGCATGACGCCCACCGCCACGTACCGGCTTCAGCTCCAGCCCGACTTCCCGTTCTCGGCCGCCGGGCACGCGGTGCCGTATCTCGCCGCGCTCGGCGTATCCCATCTGCATCTGTCCCCGGTTCTGGAAGCCGTGCCCGGCTCCACACACGGCTATGACGTCGTCGACCACAGCCGTGTCCGGGCCGAGCTCGGCGGTGAGGAGGGGCTGCGTCAGCTGGCGCGCACGGCCCGGGAGCACGGACTCGGGCTGGTGCTGGACATCGTGCCGAACCACATGGCCGCTGTCCCCCGGCACAACCGCGCGCTGTGGGAGGTCCTGCGCGAGGGCCCCGGGTCCCCGTACGCCCGCTGGTTCGACATCGACTGGACGGCGGGCGACGGCAAGGTGCTGCTGCCGGTGCTCGGCGGCCGGATCAGCGACGAGAGGGACCGGTTCCGGGTCGACGGGGAGGTGCTGCACTACGGTGAACAGGAGTTCCCGCTCCGGGCCGGCACCACCGGTCTGCCGCTGACGAAGCTGCTGGACGCGCAGCACTACCGGCTCGGCTGGTGGCGACTGGCCCGTACCGAGCTGAACTACCGGCGGTTCTTCACCATCTCCGACCTCATCGGGGTGCGGGTCGAGGATCCCGAGGTGTTCGCCGCCACCCATGCCAAGATCCTCGAACTGGTCCGGGACGGTGTGGTCGACGGGCTGCGCATCGACCATCCGGACGGACTCGCCGATCCCGTCTCCTATCTGGAGCGGCTCGGCGAGGCGACCGGCGGCCGGTGGACGGTCGTGGAGAAGATCCTCACCGGCACCGAGCCGCTGCCCGCGGGCTGGGCCGTCGCCGGGACGACCGGGTACGACGCCCTGCACCGGGTCGACGGGCTGTTCATCGACCCGGTGGGCGTCGCCGAGCTGGCCCGCGGGTACCGGGAGTTCGCGAATCCGGCCGGGGACCGCGGCGGCTACTGGGCGGCGACGGTCCGCCGCGCCGCGTACCGGGTGGTGACGCATGAGCTGGCCGCCGAGACCGAACACCTGACCAGGCTCGCCGTGCGCATCTGCGCCGAGGACCCCGCGCTGCGCGACCACGCTCCCTGGGCGCTGCACACCGCCGTGCGCGAACTGCTGGTCCGCGTTCCGGTCTACCGTCCGTATGTCACGGCCGGCGGGCCCTGCACGGCGGCGGCGGAGGCGACGCTGCCGAACACCGCCGTACGCGAGGCCAGAGCGGTGTTCTCCGTGCCGCAGGAGGCGACGGCCGTCGATGTGGTGCGGGATCTGGCACTCGGGCGGCTCGGTGACGGGCCGGAGCGGGCGGCGTTCTGCGCCAGGTTCGCGCAGACCGCGTCCGCGCTGCGGGCCAAGTCGGTCGAGGACACGGCGTTCTACCGCTACGCGCCGCTGATCTCGGCGGCCGAGGTGGGCGGTGATCCAGGGTCCCCGGCGGTGGCTCCGGAGGAGTTCCATGCGTTCTGTGCCCGGCTGGCGCGCGACTGGCCCGCCACCGGCACGGCGCTGACGACCCATGACACCAAGCGCAGTGCGGATGTGCGGGCCCGGATCGCGGTGCTGTCGGAGTGCCCGGATCAGTGGTCGGAGCTGCTGGCGGAGCTGGGGCGGGCGGCGCCGACGGCGACCGCACCCGATCCCCAGCTGGCCTGGCAGGCCTGGCAGACGGCGTTCGGCTGCGCGGGGCTGCCGGCCGTGGAGAGAGCGGAGCGGTTCGAATCCGCACTGCTCAAGGCGGTTCGCGAAGCGGGTCTCTTCACCAGCTGGACCGAGCCCGATCCGGTGTACGAGCAGGCGGTGTCGGATTTCGTCGCGGCGGGACCGGCCGCCGGCACCGGTCCGGCGCGGGCGGCGCTGGATCGGTTCGCGGCGGCGCTCGAACCGTTCGCACAGGCCAACATCGCAGGCGCGGCGCTGGTGCAGCTGACGATGCCGGGGGTACCGGACCTGTACCAGGGGACGGAGCAGGAGTACGCCGCCCTCGTCGACCCGGACAACCGGCAGCCGTTCCGGCAGCCGCCCGAGGACGGGCCCGTCACTGAGAAGGCCGCGCTCACGGTGGCGGCACTCCGGCTGCGGCGCGAGCGGCCGGAGCTCTTCGGCGAATCGGGAACGTACACCCCGCTGACCGTGCAGGGTCCGGCGGCCGCGCACTGTCTGGCCTTCTGCCGCTCGGGCGAGGTGGTCACGGCGGTGACCAGGCTGTCGCTGCGGCTGGCCGGGGCGGGCGGCTGGCGCGGCACGGAGCTGACGCTGCCGGACGACGGCGCGTGGACCGATCTGCTGACCTCGGGCCGGAAGTTCTCCGGGGGTGTGGTCGCGGTGGCCGAGCTGTTCGCCGAGCGGCCGGTGGCGCTGCTCAGCCGGGTCGGACGAGGAGGGTCCGCGGACCGCGGGTGAGCAGACCGGTGCCGGCCGGACGGAACCCGTCCACCCAGCGGAGCCGGGGCATGGCGTCGAGCAGGGCGATCAGTCCCTGTTCGGCCTCCAGCCGGCCGAGCAGGACGGCGGGGCAGGACTCCGGTCCGGCCGTGGACGCGCCCTGGTCACGGCGGAAGGGGTCGAAGAGGTCGGGTGAGGCGTACCGCTCCGGATCGCGGCCCGCCGCGCCGATCAGACAGGCGACGGGCGCACCGGCGGGGAGCGTGCCGCCGCTGACCCGGACCTCGGCGACGGTGCGGCGCAGCACGAACTGCACGGGAGGGTCGCGGCGCAGCGATTCGGTCCAGGCGCGGTGGGCGAAAGCGGGTTCGACGCGCAGGGCTGCCAGGAGGTCGGGATCGTCCAGCACATTGGCGAGGAAGGAGGCGAGCGCGGTTTCCCGGAGGGCGGTCTGCCGGGTGCAGGGGGCGGTGGCGGCGTGGCGGGGCAACGGGCCCAGATCCGGGTAGGTGCCGGCGCCTACGGGCAGCCAGTGGCAGAACTCCTTGACGAGGTCCGCCTGTTGCCGCCCGGCGATGCGGCGGGCGAGGACGTAGGCGGTCCGCTCGACGTGCTCGGTGAGGTGACGGGGCGCGGTCGCTGCCGCCCGCGCGATGTCCTGCGGCCGGGGCTGGCACGCCATGCTGCCGTGGCAGAGCCCGCGCGGCGCGGGCCCGCCGCGGGGCGCCCCGTCGTGCGGGAAGCCGGTGAACCGCGGGTCGGTGAGGGCGGTGGTCACATCGGCGTACCGGCTGAGCAGCCAGGCGCCGAGGAGTGCGTCGTAGCTGAGCGGGTACTCCTCGCGCAGCACGCGATAGAGCCGGTACGGGTCGTGCGCGGCGCCGGGGGCGAGGAGGCTCGGGCCGGTGCCGGGCCGGGCGGCGCGGCGGCCGTGGCCCGCTGCGGGCGGGGCCACGGGCACAGGCGTGGGCACGGGTATGCCGTCGGGGTCATCAGTCGGCATCCGTACCCCCCTGGATCGGTGCGCCGCGGTACGACGCGGATGCATCCAGGGGACCATCGCGGCGCGGTCACTGCAGTGGCGGTACGGCCATTCGGGTGAGGGAGGGGGCGGGGAACGGCCACCGACCGTGTCCCCACCCGCAGTGGTGGGAGCCGGCTACACCTCGTGCCCCGGCCTTCCCGCGGCGGCGCCCGTCGGCTCCGCTCGGGAGAACACCGCGAGACGTCTCGGGATGATCGCCGAGAGCCGGCTGGCCGTCGGCTGGGACGCCGGACCGTCCGACGTGGCGCAGCGCATCCACGCCCGTCCGACACCGTCCGATGTGGCGCACCACATCCACGCCCGTCCGAAGCTCTCCGGGACTGTCGGCGAGGCCGTTCCCGCCCTCGCCGGACGCGGCCTCCATCAACAGGCCTGATCCGCGGGTGCCCGGTCGGCGTCAGACCGGACGCCCGGCGATCCCGGGGGACTCGGGCGGCTTGAGTACGGGCGCGGAGAGCCGGAAGGTGATCCGGCCGAAGCTCACCTGGTCCCCGTCACGCACCGACACCGCCCCGGTCACCCGCTGCCCGTTCACACACGTGCCGTTGGTCGAGCCGAGATCGCGCAGGATCCATCGGCCGCCCTGCACCGTGAGTTCGGCGTGCATCCGCGAGACGGTCTCGTGGGTGAGCCGCAGTCCGTTCGCCGGGTCGCGGCCGATGAGCACGGGGTACGGGGTGGGCGCGGGAAGCAGCAGCTTCGGCAGCCGCTCGGCCTGCCAGGCCCTGCGCACCCGGGCCGGGAACCCGGAGACCGCGCCCACCACCTGGAACAGCCCACGTGTCCAGCGGCCTTCGGTCCGCAGGTCGGCGGTGAGTGCCTCCAACTCCTCCGAGCGGTGGGCGGACAGGGCCAGTTCCATGCGTCGCATGAATGTGTCGTGGGACAGCTTGCCCTGGGCCGCGCCTTCTCTGAGCACACCGAGAACACGGTCGCGCTGGGCGTCGGAGACCCGCGCGGGATACGTGTGGAACTCGAAGGAGGACGTCACAGGACCGATTGTCGGGCCGACCGCCCCGGAGTGTCCAGAACAAGCCTGCTTTCCGCCCACCTGACCTGCGCGGCACGACGACGCAGAGCACCCGTGCCGAATGTCGCGGGCGATGTCAGGAGAACGTTGCTACTGTCTCCCGCCGCGTGCCGTGTACTGAGTGCCGGTTGGCAGGCACGCCTCAAGGAGATGTGGAGACTTGGTGACCCCTGCACCACTGGAACTGACCATCCGTCCGCTCACCGGGCCCGACGAACTCGGGCTCTTCCGAAGCCTGTTGTACGTCCTCGACCACGAGCTGGCCGACGACCTCGCCATCGGGCGCCGCCGCCCGGAGTGGCTCTGGGTGGCGCTGCGCGGCGACCGGGTGGTAGCACGGGCCGGCTGGTGGAGCCAGGGCGGGGACGTACCGCTGGCGCTCGACTTCTTCGACGTCGACGACACGCTGCCGGAGCCCGAGCGCACCGAGACAGGTGTGCGGCTGCTGGAGGCGGCGACGGCTGCCGTCGTCCCCGCCGGGGTCCCGCGGCCGGAGTACGGACGTTTCGTACCGCCGGACTGGCGCGAGGACCCGGTGGCCCGCGACATCGTCGAGGCCCGGATCCGGGTGATGGAGCGCACCGGTGCGCGGATGCTGGTCGAGCGGCTGCGCCTGGAGTGGCGGGCAGGTACGCCGGTCCCGGCCGACACCGGCCGGCTGCGCTTCCGTCCGGTGGCCGGGCGCGAGGATCTGCTCGCACTGATGACCCCGGTGATGGAGGGCACCCTCGACGCGCACGGCCAGGAGGACCTCGCATCGGGCCTGTCCGCGCGCAAGGCCGCGGAGAAGCACTACGACGAGGAGCTCGCGGGGTACACCACCCCGCGGGAGTGGTGGCGGATCGCCGAACTCCCCGGCGGTGAGCCGGTCGGGTTCGTGATCCCGGCCCGCAACAGCTACAACCCGATCATCGCGTACATCGGTGTGCTGCCGGCGCAGCGCGGTCGCGGCCATATCGACGAGTTGCTCGCCGAGGGCACGCGGGTGCTCGCCGCGCAGGACGGCGTGGAGCGGATCCGGGCCGCGACGGACCTCGGCAACGTGCCGATGGCGAAGTCGTTCGAGCGCCTGGGGTACGTCAACTTCGAGCGCGCGTTCAACATGATCTGGGACGGGGCATAAATCGCTGGACCGCGAGCCGTGGGGCCGGTTACGTTGTTCGCCCGCCCGAGGATCGAGGAAGGAGGCGAGAACAGTGCGTACCAGTACCACTTCATTCCCGCGCTCCCGTCCCGTTCACCGGGCGGTTTCGGTTTCGGTCTGACCGGGAGCGCATCGCTTCTTCCGGAGGACTTTTCCATGACCGATCTGGTCGTTCGCGCGCTCACCGAGAGTGACGCACATCTTTTCCACACCCTGCAGGACCCTGGTCTCGTCGGCCGCGCCGCATTCGGCCACAGCTATGCCACGGTGCACGAGGGCGGCGAGTACCGCCCCGAGTGGAGCTGGATCGCTCTGCGCGACGGTGTCGTCGTGGCCAGGGCCGCCTGGTGGTCGGGGCCCGACGACACCGAGCCGGTGACGCTCAACTGGTTCGACTTCGCCGACGGCGAGGATGAGGCGGGCAGCGAACTGCTGCGCCGTGCGCCGCTGTACGCCGAGTACGAGCTGATACTGCCCGCCGACTGGCGGGAGCGGCCCGATGTCACGGCCGCCGCCGAGTCGAGGATCGCCGCCGCCCGCGCGACGGGTATGCAGCCGCTGGTGGAGCGGTACCGCTACGAGTGGACGCCGGAGTGCGGGGTGCCCGAGCGGCCCGGCCGGCTCATGTTCCGCCCGGAGCCGGACGACGCGGTGATCCTCGATGTGCTGCGCCGGGTCCACTCCGTCACGCTGGACGCGCACGCCCGGCGGGCCATCGAGGGCCCGGGCGGACTGGAGCAGGCGGCGCAGGAGGAACTCGACTTCTTCCACTGGTGCCCCTCGCCGCGCTCCTGGTGGCAGCTGGCGTACACCCCCGACGGCGAGGTGGCCGGCATCCAGGTGCCGGCCCGTAACCCGGGCGGTCCGTGCATCGGCTTCATCGGCGTCGTACCCGAACAGCGTGGCCACGGCTACGGGTACGACCTGCTCGTCGAGTGCACGCACTTCCTGGCGGCCGAGGGCGCCGAGTTCATCGCGGGCGCCACCGACCGGGGCAATGCGCCGATGGCCGCCGCGTTCGCCCGGGCAGGCCATCGGGTCATACAGGAACGCATCCATCTGGTGTGAGGTTCGGGGTGAGTTCCGCCGGCCGGTCGAGGCGGAGCTGCTGAGCGGCGGGGACGGTCGCATCCCCGCCGCGCGGCCCCACATGAGCAGCAGATTGCCGCCCACGGCCGCCGTCCCGGTCACCGGCGCGGTCGGCGCCGTGCGGCCGGTACGGACACGAGTGTCGGGCGCGCGGAGATCCCCAGCCGGGCCTCGGGACCACCACGAAGCGACCGTGGCGCGAAGTATTGATCACGCGGGGGGTCGTTCGTAGGATCCGGGCACCTCCGGGGCACCTCCGACCGCGATGGCTACGCGCACCACCGAGCTGATGGCGAGCGGCCGATGACCGTGGACGACACCCGAACGGAACCGCAGTCCCGCGTCGGCGGCGGCTGGATCAGTGGACTGGTGCTGGCCAACCTGGGCCTGTACATGGCTTTCCTCACCCCGATCCAGGTGCTGCTGGCCGAGCAGATCGACGATCTGACGACGTCCGGCAAGGAGGTGGCGCTCGGCTGGGCGACCGGCGTCGGCGCGTTGGTCGCGGTGGTCGCCAACCCGGTCGCCGGTGCGCTGTCGGACCGGACGAGCGGGAGGTTCGGGCGCCGTCACCCGTGGATCGTGGGTGGCGCGCTGGTGGGTGCGCTCGGCCTGGTGGTGACGGCGGCGCAGACGACCGTGGTCGGGGTCGCGCTCGGCTGGTGTCTGGCCCAGCTGGGGCTGAACGCGATGCTGGCGGGAACGAATGCGGTGGTGCCGGACCAGGTGCCGGTGCGGCAGCGGGCGGCGGTGTCCGGGTTCATCGGGATACCGCAGACGCTCGGGCTGGTCCTCGGCGTGCTGTTGGTGTCCGTGGTGGTGACCGGGATCGCCTCGGGGTATCTGATGCTGGCGGGTCTGGTGGTGCTGTGTGCGGTGCCGTTCGTGCTGCTGACCCGCGATCCGGCGGTGCCCGGGGTTCCGGGGTCGGCGGTGCGGCTGAAGGACTTCTGGGTGAGTCCGCGGCTGCATCCGGACTTCGGCTGGGCGTGGCTGACCCGGTTCCTCGTCCAACTGGGCAATGCGATCGGCACGCTGTATCTGCTGTATTTCCTCAAGGACGCGGTCCATTACCCGGACCCGGACATGGGTGTGCTGTATCTGACGCTGCTCTACACCGTCGGTGTGGTGGTGACGGCAGTGGCGGGCGGCATCGTCTCGGACCGGATGGGCAAGCGGAAGATGATGGTCAGCGTCTGTTCGATGGTGATGGCGGTGGGTTCGCTGCTGCTGACGTTCTGGCACACCTGGCCGGCGGCGATGGGCGCGGCGGTGCTGCTCGGGCTCGGCTACGGGATCTACGTCGCGGTCGACCAGGCGCTGATCACCCAGGTCCTGCCGGCGGCCGAGGACCGGGCGAAGGACCTGGGGGTGATCAATGTCGCCAACTCCGCGCCCCAGGTGCTCGGTCCGGCGCTGGCCGCGCCGATCGTGGCGTACGCGGGTGGCTACGCGGGGCTGTACCTGGCGTCCACCGTGGTGACGGTGGCGGGCGGGGTGCTGGTGTGGCGGATCAGGTCAGTCCGCTGACTCCGAGGCCCGTGCTGCCTTCTGGCTGCGGATGACGTCGCGGTACCAGGCGTACGACTCCTTGGGGGTCCGGCGCAGTGTCTCGTAGTCGATGTGGACGAGGCCGAAGCGCTTGCTGGCGCCCTCGATCCACTCGACGTTGTCGGTCAGCGACCAGGTGAAGTAGCCGCGGACGTCGACGCCTGCGTCGATCGCGGTGCGCAGCGCGCCCAGGTGGCCTTCCAGGAAGTCGATCCGGCGGGTGTCGGTGACGGCCTCGTCGACTGCGCAGCCGTTCTCGGTGATGTAGAGGGGAGGGAGCCGGTCGCCGTAGCGGGCCTGCAGCTGCACGAGGGTCTCGCGCAGTCCGTCGGGGACGACGGGCCAGCCGAAGTCGGTCTTCTCGTATCCCTCGATCTCTCGGATGCCGAAGGGTAGTTCGGCGGGCATCCCGAAGCCGGAGAAGGTTTCGAGGGCGTCCGCCCTGGGGGCGCCGACGAGGGTGGGGTTGTAGTAGTTGACCCCGTACCAGTCGAGCGGGGTGGAGATCGTCCTGAGGTCGTCCTCGACCGGTCCGGGCATCAGCGCGGCGAAGTTCTCGTCGGGGTAGCGGCCGGTGAGGATCGGGTCGGCGAACATCCAGTTGGTGAGGGTGTCGTACAGCTCGGCACCGAACCGGTCCTCCTCCGACTCCCCCGCGGTCCAGACGGGGGTGTGCGACACGGCCACGCCGATCTCGGTGGCACCGGCCGCCCGCAGCGCGCGGACGCCGAGACCGTGGGCGAGGAGCTGGTGGTGGGCGGCGGGCAGCGCGTCGAAGAGGAGGGTGCGGCCCGGCGCGTGCTCGCCCAACGCATAGCCGAGCATCGTCACTTCGGCGGGTTCGTTGATGGTGATCCACATGGGTACGCGGTCGGCGAGCCGCTCGGCGACGATGCCCGCGTACTCGGCGAAACGGTAGGCGGTGTCCCGGTTCAGCCAGCCGCCCGCCTCGTCGAGCGGCAGCGGGGTGTCCCAGTGGTAGAGGGTGGGGGCCGGGGTGATGCCGTGGGCACAGAGTTCGTCGACGAGCCGGTCGTAGAAGTCGAGCCCTGCCGGGTTGACGGCGCCGCTGCCGCCCGGCACCACACGCGGCCAGCTGACGGAGAACCGGAAGGCGTCGGCGCCGAGGCCGGCCAGGAGGGCGACGTCCTCGCGGTAGCGCTCGTGGAAGCCGGTGCCGCGGCTGGTGTCGGTGCCGTCCTTGATCCGTCCCGGCTGGGCGGCGAAGGCGTCCCAGCCGGAGGGGCCCTTGCCGTCGGCGTCGGCCGCTCCTTCGGTCTGGAAGGCGGAGGCGGAGGCTCCCCAGAGGAATCCCGGCGGGAACGTCGGCACAGTCATCTCGGCCTCCAGCAGCCGTACGTATGAGCCAGAACCTGGCAGGGCAATGATCAGAACCAGACCTTAATCGCCAGTAATGGGCTCGATCCAGTGTCGTGGGCCGGTGATCGCGACTTCTGCCGACCATGGGGCCGAGGCGACGAGACGAGGAGCGATGCATGCTGTTCGAGGTATGGGCACCTGAGGCGGACTCGGTTCGGTTGCGACTGGCGGGCGCGCTGCGGCCGATGACGCGTGACGAGGTACGAACGGGCTGGTGGACGGCCGATGCGGAGGCCACGGACGGCGACCGGTACGGCTTCGTGCTCGACGACGGCCCCGTGCTGCCCGACCCGCGTTCGCGCCGCCAGCCCGACGGCCCGGACGGCGAGAGCGCCGTCGTCGACCAGGAGGCGTACCCCTGGCGCGCCGCGTGGACGGGGCGCGGGCTGCCGGGCGCCGTCCTGTACGAACTGCATATCGGCACGTACACCGAGGAGGGCACCTTCGACGCCGCCGCGGCGCGCCTGCCGCACCTCGCCGAGCTGGGCATCACGCATGTGTCGCTGATGCCCGTCTGCCCCTTCCCCGGCACTCACGGGTGGGGGTACGAAGGAGTGTCGCTGTGGGCCGTGCACGAACCGTACGGCGGCCCGGACGGGCTGAAGCGCTTTGTCGACACGGCACACGGGCTCGGTCTTGCGGTGGTCCTCGACGTGGTCCACAACCACCTGGGCCCGTCCGGTAACTACCTGCCGGCGTTCGGCCCGTACTTCACCGAGACCCACCACACGCCGTGGGGAGCCGCGGTCAACCTCGACGCCGCCGGCTCGGACGAGGTCCGCGGGTATCTGCTCGGCAGCGCGCTCGGCTGGCTGCGCGACTACCGGCTCGACGGGCTGCGGCTCGACGCCGTCCACGCCCTCGCCGACACCCGGGCGCTGACCTTCCTGGAGGAGTTGTCCAGGGCGGTCGACGCACTCGCCACGGAGCTCGGTCGTCCGCTGGCCCTGATCGCCGAGTCCGACCTCTGCGACCCGCGCACCACTACGCCGCGCGCGGAGGGCGGGATCGGTCTGCACGCCCAGTGGAACGACGACTTCCACCATGCCCTGCACACAGCCCTGACCGGCGAGTCCCAGGGCTACTACGCCGACTTCGCCACCGCCCCGCTGGCCGCCGTCGCCAAGACCGTGACCAGCGCCTTCTTCCATGACGGCACGTACTCCGCCTTCCGCGGCCGCACGCACGGCCGCCCCGTCGACACCGTCCGCACCCCGGCCATCCGCTTCGTCGGCTACGCGCAGACCCATGACCAGATCGGCAACCGGGCGCTCGGCGACCGGCTCTCCGCCACGCTCTCCCCCGGTCTGCTGGCCTGCGCGGCGGCGCTGGTGCTGACCGGCCCGTTCACCCCGATGCTGTTCATGGGAGAGGAGTGGGGTGCCCGCACCCCCTGGCAGTTCTTCACCGACCACACCGATCCGGCGCTCGCCGAGGCGGTACGCAACGGCAGACGGCGGGAGTTCGCGGCGCACGGCTGGGCGGCGGACGACATCCCGGACCCGCAGGACCCGGCCACCCGCGACCGCTCCTGCCTGGACTGGACCGAGCCGGAACGCGAACCGCATGCCCGCCTCCACGCCTGGCACCGCGAGCTGATCGCGCTGCGCCGCACCATGCCCGATCTGTCGGATCCCGATCTGGCCGCGGTGAAGACCGCCCACGACGAACAGGCTCGCTGGCTGGCGTACCGCAGGGGCGATCTGCGGATCGCGGTCAACCTCGACGAGAAGCCGGCCACGATCCCACTCGGCGGTGGAAGGAACCGGACCG
The DNA here is from genome assembly GCF_042872425.1 of Streptomyces sp. NPDC005262. Lineage (NCBI taxonomy): Bacteria > Bacillati > Actinomycetota > Actinomycetes > Kitasatosporales > Streptomycetaceae > Streptomyces > Streptomyces sp. NPDC005262. The sequence goes on along the minus strand of NZ_JBIAKK010000006.1, from coordinate 102,105 downwards.
GCATGGGCAGGGTGCTGGCCGCCTGGGAACCGGTGGCGGCACCGGACGCGGACGGGCTGCTGCATCTGCCGCCGGAGTCGTGCGTGGTACTCGCCGACGACTGACGCGGCGTGGCACAGGACGGGGACCGGCAGGAGAACAGGAGCGACGACTGGCGGCTCCGCGACAACGAGGAGACCTGGGGCGTCGTGGACGCCGTCGTATCGTCGAGCAGCTGACCGAGAATCTCGGCGCCGTGGGCTGGGAACTGACGGCTGACCAGACGGCGCGGCTCGACGGGGCGAGCGCGCGGCCGCTGCCGTATCCGTACGCGACCCTGGCGCGGCTCAGCAACCGCGGCGGCTCGTGAGCTACTCGACGACTGCCAGCTCGCGCGCGGTGGTGTTCAGCCGCCGCCCGCCGTCGTCGGTGACAGTCACGATGTCCTCGATGCGTACGCCGAACCGGCCCGGCAGATAGATCCCGGGCTCCACGGAGAAGCACATGCCGGGCACCAGCAGCTGCTCCTCGCCCTCGATCATGTACGGGGGTTCATGGGTGGTGACGCCGATGCCGTGGCCGGTGCGGTGGATGAAGCGCTCGCCGTAACCGAATTCGGTGATGACCGCGCGGGCCGCCCGGTCGATCTCCTGGCAGGCGATGCCGGGCCGGACGGCGCGACAGCCGGCCTCCTGCGCCTCCCGCACGACGTCGTGCACCCGCTGCTCCTCGGCGGTGGGTTCACCGACATGGACCGTGCGGGAGGTGTCGGAGCCGTAGCCGTGCTTGAGGCCGCCGAAGTCGAGCACCACCATGTCGCCGTGCTCGATGGTGCGATCGCCTGCCTCGTGGTGCGGGTTGGCGCCGTTCGGGCCGGAGCCGACGACGGTGAAGTCGACCTGTGAGTGCCCGAACTGCTTGAGCAGTGCGGCGAGATCGGCGGCGACGTGGGTCTCCTTGCGGCCGGAGAAGCGGACCTTCAGGATCTCCTCGTACGTGGCGTCGGCGGCGGCCCCGGCTGCGGCGAGCCGTTCCAGCTCGGCCGCGTCCTTGACCGCCCGCAGCATCGGCAGGGCCTCGGTGAGGGAGACGTACGAGGTGCCGGGGAGGAACTGCTGCAGCCCGAGCAGATGCATCGCCCAGGCGTTGTCGCTGATCCCGAACCGGCCGTCCGCGTCGAGCAGCTGGGCGGCCACGGCGTACGGGTCCTTGCCGTCGGTCCAGTCGCGCAGGGTCAGGGCCGGGGAGCCGACGGCCTGCTCGGCGTCCGGCGCCTCCAGGGTGGGCACGACGAGCACCGGGTCCTCGCCCGCCTTGAGGACGAGGAGAGTGAGGCGTTCGGTGTTCACGGGCCGGTAGCCGGTGAGGTGGACGAGGTCCGGGCCCGGTGCGACGAGGACGCCTGCGAGCCCGGCTTCCGCGGCGGACTCGGCGGCCCGCGCCATCCTCGCCCGGTAGTCGTCGGCGGTGAAGGGCACGGGCTGGTTCGGGCTGGACATGCGGAACCTCCTGGCGAAGCGATACGGCACACAGCATCCTGCCCGGCGGCGGGGACGGGTGCGAGCGCGGGTCAGACGGCGGGTCGCAGTCGTACGACGAGGTCGGCGCGGTCCCGGCCACGGTCGACGAGCCGGGCATTGGTCTCGTCCGACTCGGCGACCCAGCGCTCGGCGTACGGGCGGGGCTTGCCGAACCGCACATGGCGGTCGACGAGTCTGCGGACCCTGACGTCCGGGTCGAGATCCAGGAACCAGACCTCGTCGAGCAGCCGGCGCACGGAAGCCCACGGCCCGTCGTCATGGAGGAGGTAGTTGCCTTCGGTGACGACGAGCGGGATGTCTGGGAGTACGGGAATGGCCCCGGCGATCGGCTCCTCCAGGGCGCGGTCGAAGGCGGGGGCGTATACGGGCCCCTGATCCCCGGGCGTGCGCAGGCGTCGGAGCAGGGCGGCGTAGCCGGCCGCGTCGAAGGTGTCGGGGGCTCCCTTGCGGCCTGCGCGGCCGAGGCGGTCCAGTTCGGCCTGCGCGAGATGGAAGCCGTCCATCGGGACGAGGACGGCGAGCCCGCCGAGCCCGCCGACCAGCCGCTCGGCGAGCGTGGACTTCCCGGCGCCGGGCGGCCCCGCGATGCCGAGGATGCGGCGGCGGCCGGGGACGGCGAGCCGGCGGGCGCGGGCCGACAGTTCACCGACGTCACTCGTCTGCATGCGGCGCATTGTTCCGGCACGAACGGCACTCTGGGTAGTGTTACGTATAACCGCACTCAGTACCCCCGAGGAACCGCCATGTCTCACATCGCCCTGGTCACCCTGGTCGTCCGCGACTACGACGAGGCCATCTCCTTCTACACGGACGCGCTCGGCTTCGATCTCCTGGAGGACACCGACCGCGGGGACGGCTCCCGCTGGGTCGTCGTCCGGCCGCGCGGCGCGACGGAGGGAACGGGGCTCCTGCTGGCCCGCGCGAAGGACGACGACCAGCGCAGCCGCGTCGGCGCACAGACCGGCGGCCGGGTCGGCTTCTTCCTGCACACCGAGGACTTCACGGCCGACCATGCGCGGATGCAGGCAGCCGGAGTCCGCTTCCTGGAGGAACCGCGCCACGAACCGTACGGCTCGGTCGCGGTCTTCGAGGACCTGTACGGCAACCGCTGGGACCTGCTGCAGCCCACATGATGTCGCTCGCGGCGGTGCGGCGGCGGAAGGACGGGCGACTCTCGCCCTCGGAGGGGTCCGCCGCCGCAAGGACTCCGGCGACACGGAATCAGACCGTTGCGACGGTCGGCCCCTCGGAATTCAGGAGCCTTCGACCGTCACGTAGGGATCAACTCGCCTGCAGCCACTCAGCCGTGAGGCCTGGCCGCAGGTCCGGGCAGGACCGTGACCTCGGCCGGGGTGAGCGCGGCATGCTCGCCGGAGCACTCGACCACGACGTGCACCGGGGCGCCGCAGTCACTGTGCCGCATGTCCAGGACCGGGCCCTCGGGGTCGGCGGCGTAGGTCTCACCCCACTGCCTGAGCGCCACGAGAACGGGCCACAGGTCCCTGCCCTTGCCGGTCAGGCGATATTCGTTCCGGGTCCGGCTGCCCTGCTCCTGGTACGGGACGGTCCGCAGGACCCCGGCCGCGACCAGTTTGCGGAGCCGGTCGGCCAGGACGGCCTCCGAGAGCCCCACATGGCGGCGGAAGTCGTCGAAGCGGCGCACTCCGTTGAAGGCGTCGCGCAGGATCAGCAGAGTCCACTTCTCGCCGACCACGTCGAGGGTGCGCTGGACCGTGCAGTTCTCCGTGCTCATCTCCAGCCACTTCATCCCGTCATGGTAGCCCTCCTGGCTTTGATATTGACAGTCAGCTGCGTCGATAGCTAGCTTTGAGAGACAAAGTCAGCTGAGGAGGCGCCAGCCGCATGGGACGGTCACGTACATACGAATGGGAAGATCCGGCGATCTCGGCGGCCACCGTCGGGCGGAGCACGGGTCTGGAGTTCCTGCGCGAGATCGCCGCCGGACGGCTGCCCGGCCCTCCGGTCGGCGCCACCCTGGACATCACCCTCGACGAGGTCGAGCACGGACGGGCGGTGTTCTCCCTGATCCCTGGCGAGGAGCACTACAACCCCATCGGCAGCGTGCACGGCGGGGTCTACGCCACACTGCTGGACTCGGCCGCCGGTTGCGCAGTCCAGTCCACCCTGCCGCCGGGCATGGCGTACACCTCGGTCGACCTGACCGTGAAGTTCCTGCGCCCCGTCACCGTCGACACCGGCAGGATCCGCGCCGTCGGCACGCTCATCAGCAGCGGCCGCCGCACCGCCCTCGCCGAAGCCCGGCTCATCGACGAGACGGACCGCCTCCTCGCCCACGCCACCAGTACATGCATGCTGTTCCCGCTGCCGGCGTCCTGACCCCCTGAGGACTTCGAGCCCTCGGGACGAGCTACGTGGCGAGGCGAGGGCCTTCATGAAGCGCGCGAGGCGGCGGGCCGGCAAGCCGGTGGGGCGACCACGCGGATGACGCGACGCAAGCCCGTCGGGCGATCGAGGACAGAGCCCGTCGCAGGCGCAATCCCGCTCAGCCCGCAGGCAACCGCACTGCCGCGCCCTGCAGAGCATCGAGGACCGGTCTGATCAGTGGGTGGCCCTCCGCCCCGTGCCGCACCGCTGCGAACACCCGTCGGGTCGGTGCGCTGCCCTCAACCGGCCGCACCATCACGCCCGCAAGGTCCATGCCGCGTAGCGCCCACCTCGGCACCAGTGCCACTCCGGCCCCTGCCCCGGCCAGCGCCACGACCGCCCGGAAGTCGTCCGAGGAGTGCTCCAATCTCGGCTGGAAGCCGGCGAACTCGCAGGCCAGGACCACCACGTCATGGCACGGGTTGCCGGGATACTGACCGATCCACGGGTCCTTCTCCAGGTCCGCGATCGTCACCTGGTCCTGGTCGGCCAGCCGGTGGCCCACCGGCAGCACCGCGTCGAACGGCTCCGAGTACAGCGGTACCCGGGTCAGCCGCCGGTCGTCCTCGTCGGGCGCGCCCCGGTATTCGACGGCGACCGCCACATCCACCTGCCGGTCCAGCACCATCGGCACGCTCGCGTCGCCCTCCGCGTCCTGCACCCGGACCCGGATGCCGGGGGCGGTGAGCGTCAGCTCGGCGATCGCCGGGGCGAGCACCAGGCCGATGCCCGTGGCGAACGCGGCGACCGTGACCGTACCGGCGTCCCCCGCGCTGTATGCGGCGAGCTCGGCCTCCGCCCTTTCCAGTTGGGCGAGGACCGCGTTGGTGTGAGTCAGCAGGATCTCGCCGGCGGCGGTGAGCCGGACGCCCCGGGCGCTCCGGTCGACCAGCCGGTGACCGGTCTCCTGTTCCAGCGCGGCAAGCTGCTGGGAGACGGCGGAAGGGGTCAGATACAGCGCGGCGGCTGCCGCAGTCACGGTGCGGTGGTCGGCCACCGCACGGAGAATACGCAGCCGCCGTGCATCGATCATGCGATCCATTGTCCCAGGTCCCGCTGGATGTCCCGGCCCTGGACCCGGTCGGGGAGGCCCGGGACCGCCGGAGGCCCGGGACCGTCCGGTCCCGGGCCTCCGGCGGGGTCCTACTCGCTCAATGCGGCCCGCGCGTCGACGAACGCGTCCACCGCACGGTTCACATCGTCCGTGGAGTGCGCGGCGGACAGCTGCACGCGGATGCGTGCCGCGCCCTGCGGGACCACCGGGTACGAGAACCCGATCACGTACACACCGCGCTCCAGGAGCAGCTCCGCCATCCGGCCTGCCTTCGCCGCGTCCCCGATCATGACGGGGGCGATGGCGTGGTCGCCGGGCAGGATGTCGAAGCCTTCCTCGGTCATCCGGGTACGGAAGAGCGCGGTGTTGGCGTTGAGCTGCTCGCGCAGGTCACCGGCGGACTCCAGCAGGTCGATGACCTTCAGTGAGGCCGCCGCGATGACCGGGGCGAGCGAGTTGGAGAAGAGGTACGGGCGGGACCGCTGGCGCAGCAGCGCGACGATCTCGGCGCGGGCCGCGACATAGCCGCCGGACGCACCGCCGAGTGCCTTGCCGAGGGTGCCGGTGATGATGTCGACACGGTCCATGACGTCGTGCAGCTCGGGGGTGCCGCGGCCGCCGGGGCCGACGAAGCCGACGGCGTGCGAGTCGTCGACCATGACCATGGCGTCGTACCGGTCGGCCAGGTCGCAGATCTCGCGCAGCGGGGCGACGTAGCCGTCCATGGAGAACACGCCGTCGGTGACGATGAGCCGGCGCCGGGCGTCCGACGCCTCCTTGAGCTGCTTCTCCAGGTCGGCCATGTCGCGGTTGGCGTAGCGGAACCGCTTGGCCTTGGAGAGGCGGATGCCGTCGATGATGGAGGCATGGTTGAGGGCGTCGGAGATGACCGCGTCCTCCGGGCCGAGGACGGTCTCGAAGACACCGCCGTTGGCATCGAAGCAGGAGGAGTAGAGGATCGTGTCCTCCTGGCCGAGGAACGACGAGAGCCGCTGCTCCAGCTCCTTGTGGACCTCCTGGGTGCCGCAGATGAAGCGGACCGAGGCCATCCCGTAGCCCCAGCGGTCCAGCGCCTCGTGGGCGGCGGCGATCACGTCGGGATGGTCGGCGAGGCCGAGGTAGTTGTTGGCGCAGAAGTTGAGCACCTCGCCGGGGCGGCCACCCGCGGTGACGGCGACGGTCGCGGACTGCGGGGTGCCGATCACACGCTCGGGCTTGTGGAGTCCGGCGGCCTTGATCTCGTCGAGGGTGGTGCGCATGTCGTCGCGTACGGAGTCGAACATGAGGGGTCTCTCCCGGCTCGATAGCTGGATACGGGTGGTCAGGAGGTCCAGTCGAGGATGACCTTGCCGCCGAGTCCGCTCGCCGCGTCGTCGAAGGCCGCCTCGAAGTCGCGGTAGCCGTACCGTCCGGTGATCACCGGGGCGAGGTCGAGGCCGCCCTCCAGCAGTACGGACATGGCGTACCAGGTCTCGTACATCTCGCGCCCGTAGATCCCCTTGATCGTGATCATCGAGGTGACGATGCGCGACCAGTCGACGGCGAACTCTTCGGACGGCAGTCCGAGCATGGCGATCCGTCCGCCGTGCGTCATGTTCGCGATCATGTCGCGCATGGCCTCGGGGCGGCCGGACATCTCCAGGCCGATGTCGAAGCCCTCGCGCAGGCCGAGCTTCTGCTGGCCGTCGGCGATGGTCTGTTCGCGGACGTTGAGGGCGAGGCTGACGCCGACCTTCCGGGCCAGGTCGAGCCGGGCCTCGCTGACGTCGGTGATCACGACGTTGCGGGCGCCCGCGTGCTTGGCGACGGCCGCGGCCATGATGCCGATCGGTCCGGCGCCGGTGATCAGGACGTCCTCGCCGACGAGCGGGAACGACAGCGCGGTGTGCACGGCGTTGCCGAACGGGTCGAAGATCGCGGCGACGTCGAGGTCGACGGGGACCCGGTGCACCCACACGTTGGAGGCGGGGAGCGCGACGTACTCGGCGAACGCCCCGTCGCGGCCGACGCCGAGTCCCAGGGTGGAGCGGCACAGGTGCCGGCGTCCGGCCAGACAGTTGCGGCACTTTCCGCAGACCAGGTGGCCTTCGCCGCTGACCAGGTCGCCGAGGGCGATGTCGACGACGTCGGCGCCGATCGCGGCGACCTCGCCGACGAACTCGTGGCCGAGGACGAGCGGCGTCTTCACGGCCTGCTGGGCCCAGCCGTCGTAGTTGCGGATGTGCAGGTCGGTCCCGCAGATACCGGTACGGAGCACCTTGATCAGCACGTCCGAGGGGCCGATCTCCGGCTCGGGAACGTCCATCAGCCAGAGTCCGGGCTCGGCCTTCTGCTTCACGAGTGCCTTCACGGCTTCGGCTCCCTGTACGTGGTACGTGGTGATTGCCCCGGGCCGGGGGCACGCCTGAGGCGGCCTGCGGCCCGGGGAAGGAGGAGGGACGGCATGGGCAGCGCGCGCGGTGATCGGCTGCCGCGCACCATCCTCTGCCGTCACGGAGAAATCTGCCGTACCCCGCGCCCCAGGTCCATCGAGGTTTTCTTAAGCGCAGCCGCAGTTCCGCTTCATGCCGCACCGGACGGAGGGGCCGGCCGCCCTGTGGAACGGGCGGCCGGCCCCGGGAACCGAGCGGGCGATGAGTCGCCGGTCTCCCGCGGCAGGTTGTCGCGGCCCGGCACCTCATCGGGTGACAGGGCCCGGTCGTCCCCCGGGTTCGGCTTGGCCCATCCGGTGGACGCCTACCAGGTGATCCGGTTCGGCTGCGCCGGGTTCACCCCGGTTCGGCACGAGCCGAAGCGCGCTTGTCGTCCGTCTCCCCGGCGGACACACCGCGCTCTCGCGGACTCTCTGCGGGACGGCCCTCAGGCGCCGCTCGCGCCGCAGGTCTCCGCGTACCTCGTTGTGAGCGGGCCGTCCCGAGGTGGCCGGACCCGCGCGGTGGAGCCCCTACCGCACCACCGGACCGGGCCCGCGCCCCTGCGTACCCTGTCTCCGTGTCAGCCTCCCGCCTGCGTCGCGTCGCCGTCCTTGTGCTCGAGGGTGCGAAGCCGCTCGATGTCGGAATCCCCGCGCAGGTGTTCACGACGCGCGCGAGCATGCCGTACCAGGTGCGGTTGTGCGGCGCGGCACCTGGTCTCGTGACCGGTGGCGACGGCCTTTCGTACCACGTCGCCCATGGCCTCGACGCACTTGCGTGGGCCGACATCGTCTTCATCCCCGGTTATCGCTTCCCGGACCGTGACGATCCGCCGCAGGCCGTCGTCGACGCGCTGATCGCCGCCCACGACCGGGGCGCGCGGCTCGCCGCCATCTCGACAGGCGCCTTCGCGCTCGCCGCGACGGGCCTGCTCGACGGCAGGCGTGCCACGACCCACTGGCACTACTCACGGGCGCTGGCGGCGAAGCATCCACTCGTTCAGGTCGACGAGAACGTCCTGTTCGTCGACGAGGGCAGCGTGCTGACGTCGGCCGGCGCCGCCTCGGGCATCGACCTGTGCCTGCACATTCTGCGCGGCGACCTCGGGGTGGCCGCATCGAACCACGCGGCGCGGCGACTGGTCGCAGCCCCCTACCGCAGTGGCGGTCAGGCGCAGTACGTGCCGCGCAGCGTGCCCGAGCCGCTCGGTGAGCGATTCGCAGACACCCGCGAGTGGGCGCTGCACCGGCTCGATGAACCCCTCACCCTCGAGAGGCTGGCGCGGCAGGCGGCGGTCTCGCCGCGCACGTTCTCGCGGCGCTTCGTAGCGGAGACCGGGTACACGCCGATGCAGTGGGTCATGCGAGCCCGCATCGACATGGCCCGCGAACTGCTCGAGCGTTCGCAGCGCAGCGTCGAGCAGATCGCCGCCGACGTCGGCCTCGGCACCGGTGCGAATCTGCGGTTGCACTTCCACCGCATCCTCGGCACCACGCCGAGCGAGTACCGGCGCACCTTCGCCCGAGGCGAGTAGCCACGCCGCACCTGGCGCGATCCTTTTGAACCGTGGCGATCGCGCCACTGTCACCGACGGGTGTCGCGAGCGAGCCTGGGTGGCGAACCGAAGGGACAGCACTTATGACTCGCATCGCCATCAACGGATTCGGCCGCATCGGACGCAACGTGCTGCGCGCGCTGCTCGAACGTGACAGCAAGCTCGAGGTCGTCGCCGTCAACGACCTCACGGAGCCCGCCACCCTCGCACGACTGCTCGCCTACGACACGACGGCCGGCCGGCTCGGTCGCCCGGTGACCGCCGACGGGGACGCCCTCGTCGTCGACGGCCGTCGCATCAAGGTGCTCGCCGAGCGTGAACCGGCGCGGCTGCCGTGGGCCGAACTCGGTGTCGACGTCGTCCTCGAAGCGACTGGCCGCTTCACGTCGGCCGAGGCCGCGCACGCCCACCTCGATGCGGGCGCGAAGAAGGTCCTGGTCAGCGCACCGTCGGACGGCGCCGATGTCACGCTGGCATTCGGGGTCAACACCGACGCGTACGACCCGACCGCGCACACGATCGTGTCGAACGCTTCGTGCACGACCAACGCGCTTGCACCGCTGGCCGCGGTACTCGACGAGCTCGCCGGGATCGAGCACGGCTTCATGACCACGGTGCACGCCTACACGCAGGAGCAGAACCTTCAGGACGGTCCGCACCGCGACGCCCGTCGCGCCCGAGCTGCCGCCGTCAACATCGTGCCGACCACGACGGGCGCCGCCAAGGCGATCGGTCTGGTGCTGCCGAACCTGGAAGGCAAGCTGTCGGGCGACTCGATCCGGGTGCCGGTTCCGGTGGGCTCGATCGTCGAGCTCAACACGACCGTCGCCCGTGACGTGACGCGCGAGGACGTGCTGGCGGCGTATCGCGCCGCGGCGGACGGGCCGCTCGCCGGCGTCCTCGAGTACTCGGACTTCCCGCTCGTGTCCTCCGACATCACGGGCAATCCGGCCTCGTCGATCTTCGACTCGGCCCTCACCCGGGTCGACGGCCGGCACGTGAAGGTGGTCGCCTGGTACGACAACGAGTGGGGCTTCTCGAACCGTGTGATCGACACACTCGAGCTCCTCGCCACCCGCTGACTGGAGCGTGTCCGGACGCTGCGGACCAGGAGCGCGTCGGTACCAGGACGCGCTCCGCACGCGGATCTGCGCAGCGCCGCCCCGCCCTGGGGCCGGCTCCCGTCGGCGGTGGGCAGGACCGCTCCCGCGTGCAGCCGTGCCCGGCACCGCTGCCGGGCACACCTGGGGTCACGAACACCCGCGGGACGGGACGTCACCGAGGTGAGGTCCCGAAACCTGATCCGAGTCCGCTGCCGGCTTTTCACCCCGGCTCCGACGTGCATCACGGCGGCCATGACGACGGAGCCGGAGGTTGACGCGCAAGCCGGCTCTACGGGACGTCCTTGACGAACACGATGCCGTCGCTGTCCGCCAGGTGGGCCGGGTCGAGCGGGGCGTAACCGAACCATGGGGATACGCGGGGCTCGGGCCGCGTGTCGCCGAGGGCGGCGGCCAGCCGCGGGGCGTCGATGACACAGCGGTCCGCCGGGAGCGCGTACAGGAGTCCTTCGACGGTGTCCGGCGGCGGCGTGTCCACTCCCTGGTGCCGCATCGTGCCGAGGGCCGTGGCCACGAAGGCGTACTCCTCGCCGAGTCGGGCGCTCACCAGCGCACCGGCGCTCCACCACTCCAGCGGCATTGCGCCCATCCGCATCGTGCTCCTCCCCCGCTGGAGATGGGAGTTGTGGGCGTGGATGAGCGCCGGGCCCCGAGCGGCGACGGCGAGGAGGTTGTGGGCCATCATCTGGTCCCGCACACCCACCAGTCGGGTCATGCGGGCCGGTGAGGTGTCGGCCATCCAGTAGTGGTAACGCAGCAGACCGAGGGCGGTGCGCCCGTACAGTTGCGCCCGGTCCCGGTCCTCCCACGAGGTCGCCGACCCCCGGCCGGATGACCGGGGCAATCCCGAGATCGACCGCCGGCAACTCCGTGACCTGCTGCTCGGCCCGCTGGACGCTCGGTGGGGGCGGGGCGTGACGGAGGTGGTGCCGGGAACCCGGGATGGCGTGCTGGTCCATTTCGCGGACGGGCGACGGAGGCGTTCGACCTCGTGGTCGGCGCGGACGGCGCCTGGTCCCGAGTCCGCCCGGCAATCTCGTCCGCGACGCCGCACCCGGCGTCACCTTGATCGAACCTCCCTGGACGAGAGCAGGTCCGGCTCGGCACGGACCGTCGTGCGCGTCTGTACGCCGTCCGGCACCACTCGCCGGTCGGCCGGCGCCTCGACCGGGATCAGCCCGTACCCGCCGCCGGAACCCAGCGGTGGCGCCACCGGCTCCCCCGACAACCGTCGGTCCGAATGCTTCCGTGGCAGTTGCCCGGATCACGTTTCGGCAGCGTGCCTGCGGGCCCGCCGCACCTTGATAGCGTCGCTCCCGCGATTGCGGACCGCTCCCCGCCGGGGTCGTCGCCGCGCCCGTACGGTCGGTCCATGACGGACGGCCGACGAGGGCGGGGCGTGCAGACGCACGGGGACGTACGTGGCAAGGACGAAGAGGGCCGACGCATGAGCCTCGCGCAGTTGCACTACACCTCGGCCTCCGCGGGGGAAGACGGGGTCGGCGCACGGTTCACGGCGGTCGGTGGGGGCATACCGACGCCGGTGCTGACCGAGGCGGAGCAGCTGCTCGGTTACGAGCCTCCGGCCGGGGCGCCGTACCATCCGACCGCCGCTGAACTCCGGTCCTTCCCCGAGACGTTCAGCTTCAGCGCGCTCTCCGACGGCAGCCATCTGCTGAGCCGTACCGTGGCACTCGGGGGTTCCGGCGCCGGTCACTTCCACGCGCATGCGGTGCATCTTCCGGCCGGCACGCGCCTGCCGGGCGACGCGCTCCCGATCACGGCGTGGCGGTCGCCGAGCTGGGCGTCGACCACGCCCGACGGCGGTACACCGGACCGCATTTCGGCCCTCCCCGCCTCTGCCGCCTTCGGGCAGGAGGCGCTCAACGACTTCGCGGTCTCCCGCAGCCCCTGGCTCGCGACGGTCTTCGCCGATCTGCGCCGGGTGAGTGAGAAACCGTCGTCGGTGCAGATCGTCCTCGTGGAGCGGCAGAGTGCGGACGTGGCCCGGTGGATCGCGCTGGCCGGCGCCGTACTCCCGCCGGAGGACGCACAGCGGCTGACGTTCACCACGTACACCCGCCGCCCGGCGCACTCCCCGCACCAGGTGATCGGCGTACTGCCGGACGACGCTCACGAGCTGACCGGCCCGGGCTTCCGTGTGCACGCGTGCGCCGGCCGTGCTCCGGAGTGGCCGGTGGACGATGCCTGGGCGGAGACGGTGGCCCGGATCTGGCGCAGCCGTGCACCTGAACTGTTCCGGGCGGCTGCCGGGCTGCCTGGCGCGCCCTTCGCCGCCGGACCGCTCGCCTTCACCGCACTGCACGCGGGCATCGCGCTCGGTCCGAACGGGCGTGCAGCAGCCGCCGATTGGGCTGCCGAGAGGCCGTATGCGCTGGATGAACAGCAGGTACGTCGGCTGACCGCCGCGCTCACGGCACCGGCCGACGACCGTACCGCCGCCGAGTCGGCGTCGGTGGCACGGCTGCTGGCGGCGCTCGAAGGACGTGTCCCCGCCACCACCACGGCACCGCTCGCCGCACTGCTGGTGACGGAGGCGGTGCGGCGCAGCGACACCGTGCTCGCGCTCCCGCCCCGCTCGGCGTTCGCCGAGCCCGCCGCCGTGAAGGAGCTGGCCGAGGAGCTCGGTCCGGACCTGCTCGCCGAGCTCACCTCGGAGACGACGGTCGGGGAGACCATCGGGCGCCAGGTGCAGCTGCTCCGGATCGCCCGGCTGCTCGACATGGATCTGGCAGACCAACTTCCCTCCGTCGCACGGCACATGGCCCGGATCCTGCTGGCAGCTCCGGCGCCGGACAGCGGCCCCGCACTGCTCGACCTCCTCGACGAGCAGTTCGACGTCCGCACGGCGCTCCTCGGCGAACTGGACCAACTCGCCCTGACCGCACCCTCCGCCGCCGAAGAACTCCTCACCCGCGTCGCCCTCCCCTTCACCGGCGCGCAGGCACTGCCGCATCTGCGGATGTGCGCCGCGGCGCCCCGCGCGAAGGAGCAGGGCTCCGACCGCATCATGGCGCTGCACACGGTGCTGCGCGCCGCAGGGTTCTCACCCTTTGCCGAGCCGCTGGTACTGCGCACCGCCGTCGGGCTGATCTGGGGTGATACCACCCCGACGGCGGGCGAGGCCCTCCTCCTGCTCGGCGAGTCCGGTTCCGACTCCCACCGGACGGCCGGCACGTGGTCACACCTCCTCGCCGCCGCACTGTCCGCGCCTTCGGACGACGCGGATGCCGCCGAACTCGCCCACGATCTGCTGCGCTGCTTCCCCCAGGAGATCGACGCACGCGGCCGCGGTGCGCTGCGGCTGCTCGAGTTCGCCCGCGACATCAGGTCCGGTGAGTCGGCGCCCGGCTGGCCCGACCGCGCAAAGGCTCTACGCGCCCGCGCCGAGCCGGTGGAACCCACTGTGCTGGAGCACGCCTACGGCACCCTCGCCCACAAGCTGCTCGCACCGGAACGCCCCGAGGCGGAGCTGTACGCATTCGTGCACAGCGACGACCGGGACCTGATCGCGGCCTACGGCAGGGCCGCCCGCCACGACACCGTCCTGGCCCGGCTGCGGACCGAACCGGCTTACGTGGCCGACTGCTTCACCGTCTGGACCTCTCATCCGCACGCGGGCCGGGCCTGGAGCGAGACCCGGGCCGCACTGCTGGAGGAGGTGCTGCGTCCGGTGGTGCACGACCTGTCCGGCAGCGAGATCGCGGCGGTGGAGAGGGCCGCCGAACGGACGGGCAGCAGCCGCACGGCGGAGGCGTTCCGGACCTGGCGCCGCCGGCCCGGCACCTTCGGCAGGCGCCTGGGAAGCCGGCTGGCGGCACGGGTGCGACGGTCCTAGCCGGGGCCCGGCCAAGGGCTGTCCCGTGGACACGGATCCCCCGGCCGCTCCGTGCGGTCCTCGTCGGAGTCGCCCAGCACGTCGGAGAGGTGCTGGGCGCCGGTTCTGCCGGTTCCGGTCGCATTTGGTGGTCGGTGGTTCTGTGACGGCTGCCCGTGAAGGCCGGGCCCAATTCGGTTGGCAGCAGCGCGCCCATGCCGTGAACTTCAGCCCATGACATACACAAATGAGGTACGACGCACGGCAATTGTCACCGGTGCGGCACGCGGCATCGGTGCCGCGGTGGCCAGGCAGCTGGCCCACGACGGCCTGGCGGTCGGCGTGATCGACCTGGACGAGGCGGACTGCGCGGGCACGGTGGAGGCCATCAGGGGCGACGGCGGTACGGCGGTGGCGGTCGCCGCCGACGTCGCCGACGAGGCCGCGGTGACCGCCGCCGTCTCCCGGGTCACCACGGAGCTGGGTCCGCCGACGGTGCTGGTCAACAACGCCGGTGTCGGTCCCCGTGCCGACCTCGTGGAGATGACCACGGAACAGTGGGACACGGTCCTGGGGGTCAATCTGCGGGGGCCGTTCTTCGCCACACGGGCCGTCACCCCACACATGATCGCGGCCGGCTGGGGGCGGATCGTCACCATGTCGAGCATCTCCGCGACCGGCGACGCCGCCCGTGTCGACTACGCCAGCGCGAAGGCGGGTCTGCTCGGCTTCACCAAGTCGCTCGCCCTGCAGCTCGGCCGGCACGGCATCACGGCCAACGCCATCGCCCCGGGCTTCGTGGTGAGCGACATGACCAGGACCTCGGCCCGCCGGCTGGGCCTCGGCTTCGAGGAGTTCCAGCGCAACGCGGTGCAGTCCATTCCGGTCGGGCGAGTGGGTCAACCGGAGGACATCGCCCATACGGCGTCCTACCTCGTGAGTCCCGGGGCGGGGTTCGTCTCCGGCCAGGTCATCTATGTGGCGGGCGGGCCGGTGGACTGACATCACCGCCCGGGCGGCTCTTGTCGAGGAGAGGTCCGCCCGGCCGGCGTCGGGTGGCGGTGGATCAGACGTTGGGCACCTTGAGCCTGTCCCAGCTCGCCTTGCCCGGAATGCCGTCCGCGTCGGTCCCCGAGAAGCCCAGCTTGCGCTGCCACGCGGCGTAAGACTTGCGGTCCGCCTCCGACCAGTCCGGGCCCGGGCCGACCTCGTACCTTCCGCAGCCCTCGGCCACCAGTCTCTTTCCCATCGCTGTGATGACGGCGCTGTGCCGGCCCACCCGGAAGAACGTGGCTCCGGGGAACGGCTCCAGCTTGGCCGGGGGCTTCGACGGCGGCTTCGACGGGCCGTCGGGCGTGCCGCCGAGACGTGCCCTGATCCGGCTGCGCATCGAGTCCATGGTGAACCCGCGCGGGTCGATCTTCCCCGGCTGCCACTCCTTGTGGCCGATCACCGAGCGGTGCGACCAGCCGTGGGCCCGGCAGATCGCGGCCGCCGCCTTCTCGATGGCCTCCAGCTGAGCCGCCGGCCAGGGGTCCTTGCCGTCGCCGAGGTTGACGCACTCGAAGCCGTAGAAGGAGCGATTGCCGTCGGTGTTGGCCTCGTTGTCGGCGGGCAACGTCGATTCGTTGATCACCGCGCGCAGGACGTCGTCGTCGCCGAGTCCGGCATGGTTGGCACGGCCGTTTCCGACCAGGTGGACCGTGCCGTCCTTGGCTATCACGCCGTGGCACAGCGGACCCGGCAGGCTCGAATGGCCGTTGTAGCAGATGTCCACGGAGTTCTGCGTGCCCGAGGTCACGGTGTGATGGATCATCACGCCGTGCATGGGCCCCCACGGACCCTTGTGGTTGCGGTTGTGCGTGCGCCAGCTCCGTTGCTCGACAACGTGCAGCCCTTCGTCCCGGAGGGCCTTGAGCAGTCTGTCGGCGGTCAGAGGCGTTGCCATCGTGGTGCTCCTCTTCTCTGGTGATGCATCAGTTCTCGCGCTGGGCCTCGTCGTCCTGCGCCGTCGTCGGCACGCCCGGCCCGGTTGCGGCGGAGGCCTCCGCCGCCTTGGCTTCCTCCTCGGCCGCAGCCTCCGCCGCCAGCTCCTCGTCGTTCGCGGCGGGGATGACGGCAGCCAGCGGTCCGAACGTCATCCGCAGATCCGGGACCGAGCCCTCCCCCAGTACCCAGGCCAGCGGTGCGTAGTGGACCTGGATACCCATCGGGGACCGCAGCAGCGGCCGGCGGGCCACGTCCGTCGGCCATTCGACATTCCCCGTCGCCGTACGGGCCGGAAGGGTCCAGAAGTCACCGGCCCGATACGTCCTGCCGGGCTCGAAGTACACGAGTACTCCGTCCTCCAGCGGCAGCCAGCCGCCTTCCTCGACACGGAGCGCGCCACCCCGCAGCTTGGCTGCGGCCTGCTTCGTACGCCCCGGTCCTGCCCCGTGCCGGGAAGCCGGCCGCTGGTCCCAGCGTCGCAGGAACGGGTGGAGTTCGGGGCGCCGTCCGACCGAAGGATCCGGCTCGCCGGAGAGCCGCACCCGCCGCCCCGGCAGGTCGACCTCCTCGACGCGCAACAGCGGCAGCGGCTCGCCCCGGCTGGTGTAGGCGGTGTCCACGAGCTCCACCCAGTCGCCCACGTTCAGGTCGAGCTTGTCGTCGCTGCCGAGGGAGGCCAGCTCCACCCACGTACCGTCGAGTCCGTCGACCGGGAAGGTCACCGAGCCGTTCTCCCGCGACCACTTGAAGGTCGCGTCCTCGGCCGCTCCGCCCTCGTGGATCTCCACGCGGTACATCTGGTTCTCCTGGCCCCGGTACCGGGCGTCCGGCTTCACCAGGCAGGGGTCCTCGTCGGCGTGCTCGGGACGCTCGCTGCGCGCCGCCATCCGCGCGGTCGGCGCCTGTTCCGCCACCCACTGCGCGAACGCGGCGCGGACCTCGTCCTTGCTCGCCCCGTCCGCCAGGTCCAGCTGTGTGCCGGGCAGCGGCAGCACCTGCCATACGGTCTTGAGCCGGGCTGCGGTGTCGGGCATCGCCGAGCCCAGCGCCACCTCGCGCAGCAGCGGGTCCTCGGCCGCGGTCACCGAGCGCTCCCACACCTTGAGGTAGGCCAGATAAGGGAATTGGCCGGGCAGGCGGTCACCTGGGCGTTCCGCGTCCCGGTATCCGTCCGGCTGGTCCCAGTACGTCCAGGTCGCCGCAGGCTGCTCGTCAGCCGGGCCCTCCTTGTCGCCGTCCTCCGTGGCGTGTCCGTCGTCGACGACCGGGACGCCGGCCTGCGGACGCGTCGCGTCCACCAGAATGCCGTCCACGTAGTAGCGGCCGCCGCCGATGGACAGATCGTCCAGCTCCCGGCCACCGCTCACGAAAGCCAGCGCGAAGCCGGTGGCGCCGCCCGGACCGCCGTGCTGCCCGATCAGATCGGCGGCGGTCGTACGAGCCTGCAGAAGCTGGATGGCGGCCTGCTCATTGGCGTCCGCGTCGAGCTGTACCCGGCCCTGCTGTGCGATCACCGCCGAGTAGTGCCGGTCCGGCCGGAAGGTGATGCGGGAGATGTCTGCGTGCATGGGAAGGGGTCCCCCTCGGAAGTTCGTACGTCGGTGAGAAGTCGTGTCAGGTGACGGGGATGATCCCGGCGTCGGTACCGGCCGGGGTGTACTCGGCGAGGCGGGCCCGCAGGCTGTCCTCGCGCTGCGGCTGGTAGAGGTCGTGGAAGGCGCCCATCTCGGCGCCGTCCTCGGCACCGCGCCTGATCTCGTCGGCGCAGCCCCCGGCAGGCTGTCCGTACGCGGGAGTGCCGTACCGCTCGCCGGTGAACAGCGGCCGTACCCGCTGAGCCTCCTCGTGGCCTGCCAGGTCCGGTTGGCAGCGGTGCCGGCGTGGCGTCCGGGACCCGGGCGGCACGTACGAGAAGCGCACGCAGCCGATGCCCCGCCGGGCCACCCGCATCGGCCCGGTGAAGATGCTGTTCTCGGCGATCTCCACCGCGTGGGTGTGGACCTCGCCGATGACGGTGGTCCGGTGCGCGTACAGCACGGCATGCGCGTGGCGGCAGTCCGGCGCCGAGAGCGCCGCCCGGTCGTGTCCTGTGGCATCGAGGATGCTGTCCCGGATGTGGATGGGCAGCGGGTCGTGGCGCACCTCGTCGCCGATGACCTCGATGGTGCCCAGGATGCTGCGCTCGATGGACACGCACGCGGTGGTCCGGTCCAGGACCAGGCTCGGTTCGTCGGGCGAGTGCGGGTCACACTCCGGCTCCAGCGACCAGCCCGGTACGAGCGTGCAGTGCCGCAGCACGACCGCGCCGACCGGGCCGGTGACATTGAGCCCGCGACCGGTGATCAGCAGACCGTCTAGCACGATCCGTGGAGCCTCACCCTCGCAGTCCTCCTGGGCGCGGATGTTGAGCGCGTCGGGCCGGTTGCTGTACCAGTCGAGCAGCCGGATCACCGGCCGTGTGCCCTCGGCGGCCCGCACTTCGAGGCGGTCGCCCGGGTCCAGGTCGAAGTCCAGCTGCTCCTGGTAGGCGCCGCTGTGCGTGATCTCGATGACGCCGTCGGGGCCGCAGTGCCCGGAACGCCGGTCGCGCTGCCAGTCGTTGTACGCATCCATGATCCGCTGGTAGCTCTGGCCGGGGCCGACGCGGTAGAACTTGGCGGCCGTCGGTGTCTCCCGGTCGCGCGGGTACTCCCCGCCGCCCGTGTCGTCCGCGAACGCGTAGTGGTAGGTGACCCACACGCCCTGCCGCGGCGCGGACCGCGAGCCGAAGGCGATCCGGCCGAGGGCCGGATCGACCGCCACCTGGCCGCGCTTGGCCCGGTAGCGCCAGTGGGTCAGATCCGCCACCACGATGTCCGACAGCGGCACCGGCTCGTCCTGGCCGTCGCGCCAGATCGTGAAGCTCTTGCCCGGCCCGTAGTAGTCGGCGAGCCGGTCGGCGAGCTGCCGGCGGCGGATGTACGCGGGAACGTTGTCGATCGTCGCGACATGGGTCGCCGACGGCTCCGGCACCGGCTTGGTCACCAGCGGAGTGTCATTGCCGAGAATCGAGAAGGTGTAGAGGTTGCGGGCCCGGTCGATGCAGTACGCGGGTGAGCGGGTCAGGGGATACGGCTTCAGCCGCCAGACGAAGAGACCGACCCCGGCCGGCGAGTAACCGCCCTGGGTGCGGGCCGAGTTGCTCCGTCGTACATTCACCGACTGCGCGATCGTGCCGAAGGGTCCGCCCGCAAGGTCCAGCGCGGCCCCTTCCCGTACGTCCACGAGCCTGCCGCGCTGCAGGCGGCGTCCGTCGGCGGCCTCCGTGCCCGATCCGTACAGCTTCACGGGCTGCTGGTGGGAAACGAGCCGGGAGAACTCCACGGCCCGCGAAGGCCATCCGGCCACGTCCTCCGCCAGCTCCTCGAGCAGCGCGAGGGTGCCCTTGCGCCGTCGGTTGGCGACCGTGGCGGCCACATCGCGGCGCGGCGCCAGGGCCTCGGCGAGGCGCAGCCGCGAATCGTCCCCACCCTCGCCCTCAAGTCCCTGTGCCTGCACGCGCTCATAGCCCGGCAGGGGTGAGTAGCCGACCAGATCGCCCAGGTACGGAAGCACCCAGGGCGCGGCCGTCTCGACGAACCAGTCCTCGTACCCCTGCTCGACTCCGTCCCGCACCCGGTCCACCTGCTCGGCCATCACCGCGAGCAGCGCGCGCAGCGGCTCGCCGCCCTCGGCGTCCCGCAGGCGGTGCCATTGCGGGAGCAGATCCGCGAGGCCGTCCGGTTCCCTGGTCATGAAGTGACCTCCGTCAGAATCAGCGTGTCCGCTACATGTGGGGAGAGCAGGGCGAGCTGGGCCGGCCGGATGCCGCGGAAGACGAACACGGCCCGGCCGTTCGCCAGCCGCCGGGTATCGGTGATGTCCGGATTCAGCCGCAGCAGTTCGGCGAGCGAGATGCCGTACCTGGCGGCGACCTGGGTGAGCGTCTCGCCGCCGTCGGCAGTGACACGGTGCACGTCCTCGTCGTATGCGGCGAGCCGGGCCCCGACAGCGGTGCGCGGCTGCGCGAGCGAATCCGCGAGTCCGGTCAGCTCATCGGGTGTCACGGACGCGGGCACACCGGTGAAGACATCCACGTCGACGTAGTCGACGCCGGGCACCGCGTGGGCCGTCGCCAGGAGCTCGGACAGTCGCGCGGGGCGGCCCAACTCACGCCGACCGCTGCCGAATTGGCTCAGCAGCGCCTGGCGCAGCCGCGGTTCGACGACACTCCAGGTGTGGTCGGGGGCGACCTTCACCTTCGCCGCGACGAGCAGCAGCACGAGTTCGCGTACGTCCACCTGGACCGGAAGGCGCGAGTCGCCGTACTCGGCGAGCGAGGAGCGCAGAGCCCGCAGCACCTCGGAGTCGTGCGCGATCGCGATGTCGTCGACCCCGGCGACCGTCACGTGCAGGATCCGCCGCCGCCCGTCGAAGATCTCGCGCGCCGCGGCCCGGCCGATGCCGGCCCGCGAGCGGGCGAAGTCCTCATAGTCCGTGAGGGAGACGAGCCGGTCCAGCGCAGAGACCGCGAGCGGGATCGTTCGGCGGGTCAGGCCCGGACCGTCGGTCTCGGCGCCGCCCGTTGCGGGCTGGGGATTGGTGACGGCGGTGACGCCCAGCGGCCGGGTGATCGCTTGGGTGATGCGGTCCGCTCCGACGTTGGCAGCCCGGCCGGTGCCGAAGCGGTACCGGGCCCGGACGTTCTCGTGCCCCGTGGGCAGCCGCGCGCCGTGCGTCCCGTCGCCGAACGTCACGGTCGCGCGCCCGTCCCCGGCCGTGCCCGAGACATAGACGCGCTCGCGCGGCCCGCGTCCGGCCAGGCTGTCCACTTCGTGCCACAACAGCCCGTCCACGCGTACCTCGAGCGCCGGGGTGGCCCCCAGCGGATTGCCGGCGGGAAGCCAGGTCAGCGGCGACTGCCAGAGCGTGAACGTCTGGTTGGTCCGGCCGGCGTCGCCGCTGCCGATCGGCTCGTCACGGCTCTCGCCGTGCGTCGCGGGCACGACGTTGCCCTGAACGCGCACCGTGTCGCGCCGGTAGCGGTAGGCCAGATCCGTGGTGAGCGTCAGCCTTGTGTGGACATGGTCGCCGGGCAGCTGCGGGTCGAACCGCTGCTCCACCGAAGCGATCACCACCAGTTCGGTGCCGCGGATCCCGGCCGTGCCGGGGATGTCGGTGCGCTCTCCCGACACCACCAGATGACGGCCGGGCCGCAACCCGTCGTACAGCTCGGCGAGTTCGAGTTCATTGCCGTGGACCTCCTCGGGCAGCGGCTCGTCGGCGGGGCGCAGCGCCTCGCCGCCCGCGTGGACGGTGGCGTCCCGGATCGCCGAGAGCAGCACGTCGTGCTCGTCCAGCCACGGATCGGCGAGCGTCAGCTCGGTGCCACGGCCGGTGATCCCGTAGTTGGTGTACGCGGCCGTGCGCACGGCGGTGACGCGGGTGGTCACGAGCGCGAGCTTCTTGTCGCCCGGGATGCCGTCGGGTTCCCCGGAGCCCTTGCGGGGACGCTCGATCGCGACCCAGCTGCCGACGGTGATCCCGTCCTGCACGGAGTCGAGCGGAAGCACATGACGGTCCGCCTGCTCGGGCACGGTCACGATGCCGATCTCGACATTCGCGGGCTCGCTGCCGACCGTGTACCGCGCCGTCACCTCCACACCGCCGTGGGTGACCTGCTTGTGCTCGCCGGGAGTCAGCAGCCAGTTGAGCGGCCGGCCGTTCTGCACGGCCACATGCACACGCCCGTCCTCGGCCGGCCTCGACACGAACAGCGTCCGCTCCGGAAGCCCTTGGGAGAACTCGGCCGTCACACCGGGCTCCTGCGAGTCCGCAGGGCGCCTGGTCAGCCAGCTCAGATCGTGGTCCTGGCCCACCCGGGTCTGCAGCGAGACCCTGCCCGGCCCCAGACCGAAGCTCGTGTCCGCGGGCAGATTCTCCGAACGCTGCCAGGAGGACCCCGTCTCGATGTGCTGGAACTCGGCGCGCACCGGAACCCGTCCGGCCGTGTCGTACACGATCCGCATCGTGGTGAGTTCTCCGCCGCTCACGGGCCAGTCCGTCTGCCGGATCACCCGCCCACGTTCGTCCTGCACGGGCTTGAGCGGTGCCGTCGCCCCGAACGGCACGGCGGTCACCCGCATCGCCTGAAGCTCCCGCAGCAGCGCGGGCGCGGCGGGCGCCGCCCGCCGCCACGCCGCGTACATGCCGTCGGCGACCCGCGGATCGAGCGCCGACAGCAGCTGAGCCCCGAGATCGGAACCCGGCGCGTAGTAACGGCCCGGATCGAGCGTGCGCGCCCCCGACGGGGGCCGCACCACACGGGTGCGCAGTGCGGGGAGTACGGCCCCCAGCGCCCGCATGGCGGGCGAGTCGGCAGCGGCCGCGGGCGCATCCGGGCGGGAAGGTTCCAGATCGGCCGCACGCTCCATCAGCTCGCCGACCACGGCCTCCAACTGCTCGAACCAGGCGGCCACTTCCTCGTACGGCGCGGCTATCGCCTGCGCCTCCGCAAGCCGGTCGTGCGGCTCGACGAGCCGCGTCGCGAACTGCGCGGGCGTCCTGATGCCGGCCAGGTCCGCACGCAGCGGCGCGAGCACCTGGGCGTCGAAGTCCTCGATGATCCGGCTGACAGGGCGCGGGGCGGGGTTGTCGGGGGTGGGCTCACCCTCCTCGTCCTCGGTGATCCACTCGCTCAGCTCGGACACCAGCTCGGACAGCGAGGGCGGGGCGGACTGCGGCAGCCCGATCGCCGTGATCTCGTCGTCCCGGTCGATGCGGATGCGCGCCACCGGAAGGAGCAGCCGCTGACCGGGGGTGTCCTTGTCCCCACCGAAGACGAACAGCAGTCTGTCCCCGGTCTGCAGGGAGATGTCGGTCCCCGAGACGAAGATCTCCGGGCGCTTGCGCAGACCGTCCGGCGTGAGCGGCGCCGGCCGCCGCCGACGCACCGCCAGCTCGTTCCACGCCCAGCGTGCGATGAGGTCCTCGCTGGTCTCGAAGGCCTGGGACTCCTCGTCGGAGGCGCTGGGCACGCTGTTGGCGCGCGCGCCGCGCGGGATCAGCACCGGCACGTCCTCGGCCCGCGGATCCCTGTCCAGCGTGTACGCGAGATGGGTGTCGGCGGCGATGCCCGGACGCGGCCGGTGTCCCACGAGACGCCCCAGCAGAGCCAGCGACCGGTGTTCGTCGGCCGTGCGCAGATATCCCTCGTCGGCGATGCGCTCGGAGTGGAAGGTGAGCAGATCGCCCACGACCGCCCACGCGTCGAGCAGTCCGATCGACGGATCGTCCGGGGTGCGGACGGTCAGCCCGCGTAGCGCCGGATAGGCGGGTGAGGCGAGCCGGTCGAGCATGGCCGCCAGGAACGAGCCGTACTCGCCGACCCGGTAGTTGAGGGCAGTGTGGCCCGGCGCGTTGTACAGGGCCTTGGGCGCGTGGCGTTCGTCGTGCCCGCCGCAGCCGCAACCGCAAGATCCGCTCATCGCCTACCTCCGCCGAGCTCGATCGAAAGCCGGCCCAGCTCGGGCCGGTCCGGGTCGTTGTCGCAACGCGCGATCTCCAGCGGGCCGAGCCGCAGCACGCCTGCCTCCAGTGCCGTGTCATCGAGTGGATCTTCGTGGAACAGCCGGCGCAGCCGGGTCACCCGTACGCTCTCCACGCCGTGCACCGCCGCGGCCACC
Source organism: Streptomyces sp. NPDC005262 (assembly GCF_042872425.1). Lineage (NCBI taxonomy): Bacteria > Bacillati > Actinomycetota > Actinomycetes > Kitasatosporales > Streptomycetaceae > Streptomyces > Streptomyces sp. NPDC005262. Next base: position 78,505 of record NZ_JBIAKK010000006.1, on the reverse strand, counting down.
GCCACCAGTCGGCTGAGCCGCACCGGTTCACCGAAGGTCAGCGCGTCGGGATGGAAGAAGCCGAGACGTCCGCCGGTCAGCGGGCGGTTGCCGAGGAGTCGGTACAGCTCGGCGAGAATCTGGCCGTGCTGATGACCGGGCACCGCGCACACCGTCAGCGCGATGTCCAGCGGCACGGACCGCGCGGGCCCGACCACCAGGTCGTGCCCGATCCGGCGGTAGCTCTCCAGGGCGTACGCCACCGAGTCGAGCAGCTCGGGGGACGCGTCCCCGCTACCCAGTGCGTCGACGGCGACATGCGCCTCCTGCACACTGCCGGTCCAGCGGATCTCGGCGGCCGCGCGCTGCACTCCGGGCAGCTGGGATGCCAGTGCCGCATAGTCCTTGGCGGTGACGGCCCGCAGCCGCGTGCGCTTCAGGTCGAGCGGGGCGAGCTGGCGCACCTGCTCGACCGGCTCGGGCTCGGTGCCGCCGACGGCGGGCAGCGGATTGCGTACGCCCGCCACGGGCAACGGCTCGTCTGCGTCGGACTCGTCCGGATCCCGGCACAGCACCAGGTGGTTGATGGCCTCCGCGCCGACGTTGCCGGCGGTGCCGCCGCCGAGCCGGTAGTGCAGCTCCAGCCGCGCGCCCGGCTGCGGGCGGGCGCCGTGGCGCCCGTCCCCGAACCGCAGCGCGATCCGGCCGTCGTCCTCCAGCTCACCGACGAAGTGCCGCTCGCGCGCACCCGAGTCGAGTAGGTCCCGCTTCGCGGTCCACCACGTCTCGCCGTCCCCGACCGTCACGGCGGGAAGCGCGGCCCGCGGATCCTGAACGAGCGCGGCCGCGGGACCCCGCAGCACCGGCTCGTCCGGATCGATCCCCGCCGCGTACTCGGCGCCCCAGGTGTGGGTGATCTCCCAGGCGATCGAATCGTCCAGCACCGCACCGGCCCGCGCCCGGGCCGACAGCACATCCAGACGACGCAGCTTCGCGGCCAGCAGCCGCTCGCTGCGGTGCAGCAGCTCCCGCAGCGCGGGCACCGGATGACGGCGCAGCTCGAAACGCTCCAGCACGTGCAGCCCGAACAGCACCGTCAGCTCCGTGATTTCGTCCTCTGTGAGTCCGTCGCAGTCGCGGGCGCTGCGCCACAGCTCCACCAGCCGCTGCCGGACGCGTCCGGGGATGGCGGCCAGCCGGGTGGACTGTCCCGCCGAGACATGACGCGGGTCGGGGAACGGCACCGACTGGACGACGGGCGAGCGATGCAGCACCGGCCTGAAGCGCGCCGGGATTCCGGGGTAGACGACCTGGGCCAGCAGGGTCTCAAGCGCTCCGGCCTGCTCGTAGGCGGTGCCGGGGACGACCTTCGCCCGTCGGCGGCCCGCGAGTTCCAGGCCGAGACCGGCGCGTCCCGTCCGGTCCTCGCCGACAACGGTGAACAGCTCCCGTATCTGGTCAGCTGTCAGAAGCCGGCCACAACGGGTCTGCTCCAGAAGGGCGTTGATGAGAACTGCCGTGGAGTTCCCCTCCTTGCGGTCCCAGCAGCCGAAGCCGGACGGCTCGCAGGACCCGAGGACGGCGGGCGCGGGAGGCACGGTGGCCGTCTCCGGCATTTCACCGCGGAACGTCAGAGAGCGCCCGTGATCGACGAGCACGACATTCCCGCGCGCCACGCTCACGTCCTCGACCGGCTCGCAGTCCTTGCCGCCCCGCGTCGACAGACGGACGGGGAGGGCCAGCGCGTCCTCCTGCGCCCAGCTGACCTCCAGTACCGGCTGGTCGGCCAGCCGGTCCACGCCCGGCGTGACCGAGGTGAGGCGTACGGCCTGGCGGTGGGCGGGGTCGGCGTCGCCCGGCGTACCGGAGCGTGCCCCGAGCACCTCCTCGATCAGCAGCAGATCGCCAGGAGCCAGCTCCAGTGACCTGACCGAGCACTCCTCGTCCGCCCACGCGTCCCGCAGTGTCGCGGAAGTGGCGCCCTTGGGCAGCGAGCACACCTCGTCGCCCCAGGTCCAGAAGCGGATGGTGTTGTGCTCGGGGCGCAGCGCCAGCGGCTCGTCGGCCACGACCGGCTCGAACACCTCGACCGATCCTCGCTCGTCCAGCACGGCCAGGTCCCGGTCGTCGATGACGGTGCCGATCGCGGGCCGGTCGCGCGGCCCCAGGCTGCGGACGTCGACGGCCGCGAAGCGGTACGTGCCGGGCCCCAGCGTCATCTCCCGTACGGTCTCGACCGCGACGAAAGCGCGCGCGTTGACACCGTCGTGCATCGGGTAGTCGATGAGCCGCACATGGCGGCGTAAGGAGACGCGGCGGCGGGCCGTGTCGAGATACGCCTCCGTGGCCACCGCGTCCTGCTGATATGTGATCCGGTCGGCGGTGTGCGCGAGCAGCTCGACCAGCGTGGTGCCCAGGTCGGCAGCGTTGCGTTCCACCCAGTCCGGCGTGGTCAGCGCCAGCCGGTCCAGGATCAGGCGGCGGATCGTGTCGTAGTCGCGCGCGGTGTAGTCGATGACCGGCGCGGCAGGGAAGGCAGGCGGGCAGTCGGGCTGCTCGTCCTTGCAGTCGAAGGGGGTCGGGCAGCCGGGCCGGAAGTCGAACCCGGCGGAGAAGTACCGCTGGTCGAAGCCGGGAAAGGGCCCGGTGCCGGGCCGTCCGTAGGGATCGGTGTCCACGACGGAGAGCGTGTACCGGGACGTGTCGCCGGTGCGGTCCAGCGTGACGAACAGCCGGTCGTCGAGCTCCGGGTCCTCCTCGCGCTCGACGGACACCTCGACGGCCTCGATGCCGGAGATCCGCCGGCCGCCGTCGATGCGTATGTTCTCCGGGCACAGCCCATGGGGCGCCTTGCCGAGGAAGGTGACGGTGAGGGTCAGCCCGTCGTCACCGACCTCCACGGCGTCCACGCCGCCGAGCTGCGCAGCCCGCACCTTGACGCGCCTGCCGTCCGTACGGCGGACCAACTCGTTGTTCGTACCGCTCATGCCGGGCCGCTCCCCTCGAACACGTCGTCGCGCCGGCTCGCGGTGGAGCGCACCACGTAGCGCAGATACACCCGGACCACGTTCTCCTCGCTGACCACGTCCAGGGACTCCACCTCGATCAGCTCACCCAGCCAGCGCTGCAGGGATGCCTGCACCGACAGCTCCAGCGCGGAGGCCAGCTCGGGGCTGTTGGGCGTGAAGACCAGATCGAGCAGCCCGCAGCCGAAGTCGGGGCGCATCACACGCTCGCCGGGACTGGTGAACAGCAACTGCTCGATCAGGTCGCGTACATGCTCGTCATGAGCCGCGTGCGCGGTGCGTCCCCGCCGGTCGGTCCGGAAGGGGAAGGCGATATCGCTCCTCGTCCCCGTCATCGGGAGGACACCCCCCGCGCGGCTGCGGTCACGACCGGCGGGCCCTGCGGCACGAGCGCGGCGCTGAAGCAGAGCGCGGACGAGCTCTCCAGCAGCACGGACCGGCCGTCGATCAGCACACCACCGCGCTCCGGCGTCCAGCGGACCGTCACACACGGATGCAGTACGCCGTCGACCGTATGCCGGCAGCCGCTCACCGCGAAGACATCCGTCACGCTGGGCACGGACAGCCCGTCGATCCGGACTCCGGACGACGGGGCGGAGGCGGGCGTGACACGGCCGCCGTGCGGGCAGCTGATCGCCGAGCCGCTGTTCACCAGATTCCCGGACACCACGTATCTCCCCGTTCTTGTCGTACTCGTCGCTGTGGTCATCGCTTCTTCGGCACGATCAGCCGGCCCTCGTTGATGTTGACCTCGTCGCCGGTCAGCACGATCGACGCACCCTTGCCGGTGCCGATGGTCACGCCCTTCTCATCTATCCGGATGTAGGCGCCGCCCTTGGCCTCCAGCAGAATCCCCGTGCCACCGGGCACGTCCGACATCACCAGCTTGTGATCGCCAGGCGTCTGGATCACCACCGGCTGCGAGCCGGGCAGCTCCGCGCTCGCCCGGGGAGGCAGCTCGGAGGCGTCCCCGTACCAACTCCCGGTCCAGATCGGGAAGCTCGGATCGCCCTGTTCGAACTCCATCCACACGCCGGCGCCGATCTGCGGGACGACGTACTGCCCCGCGTGCCGGCCGGTGAACGGCAGGCAGGGCAGCGCCCAGGTGGAGGCCTCGTCGCCGAGCACATCCGGCACCTGGGCCGTGATCCGGCCCAGCTTGAGCGGGTCCTTGTTGTCGATCACCCGCCCCCGGAACTTGCCGAGAAACCGGTTGTTCGGTCCTGCAGCCATGCGAAGTTCTCCTGGTCCTTACGTCATTGCGGACGCGTCATCACGGTCGCGCCCTCACGGACGAACCGTCCTGCTGCGAGCGATGAGGCCCTCGCGGGAGAGCGTGAAGTTCTGCTGGTACGAGCCGGGTCTGAGGTTGTGCGTCACGCTCTTGACGTAGTAGTCCCCGTCGTACGTCAGGCCCGAGCCGCGAACCCCCACCAACTCCCTTGGCCGCAGGACGTATCCATGCCGATTGACATCCAGCGACCCTGACCCGGAAACGGCGTCAGCGGAGGTCGCAGCCCTGGCCAGCGTCTCGGCCTCGGCCTGCCCGAGCTCCTTCTTCGCCGTGCCGGACAGCGTCTTGCGCTTCAGAGCGGGCGAGGCCCGCAGGCCGAGAGGCGGCCGCAGTGGGCTGATGTCGGGCTGCGCCAGCAGCCTCACATCGCGGGTGCGCGGGTCCTGGACACGGGCCTGGGGCTCTTCCCGGGCCGTCCCGTCGTACGCGAAAGTCAGCTGGTCGACGGTGGAATTGTTGTCCATGTTGACGTTGAGCGCGTGCTGACGCCGACCGAGCCGTTGCTCGGGACCCCAGAAGGCGATGGACCGGCCGAGGCCCGGGCCCGGCTCCAGATAGAAGGTGTATCCGTTCGCCCGCGCGAGCTCGTTCAGATACTGCAGATCGGTGCCGGTCTGGTAGTCCACCCGCAGCTGCTCACGGGGTGGCTGATGGATCTGCTCACGGATGATCCAGGGATCGATTCCGTAGTCGGCGTACCGCCGCAGAATCCGCTCCACCCGCTGGGCGGGGCCGAGGTTCGGATACCGGTCGGTGCGCTCTTCGAGGTCCATCAGCAGCGTCAGGTCCTCACCTGTAACGGTGAGTGTGCTCTGCCCGGGCTGATTGCTGGCACCGACCTCCTGTCGCACGATCAGCCCGTCCAGGATCACGGTCGGCGTCCCCTTGACCGAGGTCGCGACGATCACCCTGGTCTTCGGATCGAAGAACCCCTCGGGCAGCAGCCGTTGTGCGATCAGCCCCCGCTTGGTCAGATCGAAGGCGAGCTGGAACCCGCTCCGTTCCCCCGCGGTCATGGTGATCTGCGCGGACAACAGAGCCTCGGCCACCTCGGCCGGCACCGGGCGGGTGAGCTTGGGGCCCATGTGCAGGGTGAGATGGACGGGCCCGCTCCCGATGGGCTCGTCAGCCATGGAACCCACCCGGCAGCGGAATGTCGATCGTCCGCCCCGGCTCTGCGGTCAGCTCCTGCGGGTCGAGTACGGGATTGGCGTCCGCGATCTGCCACCACTGCCCGGGGTCCCCGAAATAGCGCTGCCCGAGATGGTCGGGCCGCTCGCCACTGCTGACGGTGTGCGGGGCGGTCTCCTCGGCGGCCCGGCTGAGCGGAGGCAGCAAACGCCGCTTGGCGTACCGCACTTCGGTGCCGTCGGGGAGGCGGTGCACACCGATCTCCGCGTCGTGGTACCGGCTGGTGCGGGGATACGGATGTGCCCCCGGGATCGCGTCCAGCGCACTCTCATACGGATCAATCACGTCCTAAAGCCCCCGTCCCAGACCGAGTTCGGCCAGCCTGCCGCCCAGCGCGGCCGCGGCGAGCCGTTCCTTCTGCGCCAGATGTGCGAGATACAGGTCGGCCCCGCGGTGCCCGGCGGGCAGATCGCTCACGCTGAGGACCTTCATCCCGATGCCGAGGCTTGCCCTGATCGGATTGAGACCGACGTCGAACGCCGACTCGTTGATGGACAGTTCGGTGAGCCGCACGGGCATGACTCGCTTGCTCCCCCAGGTGAAGAGGGTCAGCGGCATCTCGATCGGGCTGATCTCGATGGTGCCCTTCTGGGTTCGCCGGGAGGCCTCGCGGAGCTGCGCGCTCGTGGGATGCACCAGCATCTCCAACGTCGCGAGCTGCGGATGGATGCCGTCGGGCGCGGCGACCTCGAACTGATCGGTGGCATCGATCTCGGCGGTGAACTTCCAGCTCTCCTCGGCAGGCCCCTTGAGCCGGAGGGCCTCGTTCCGGTCGCCTCCGCTCCCGCCCCCGCCGGCGTCACCGCTGCCGCCGGCGGATTGAGGGGCGAGGGAGCGTTCGAGGGTGTCGGGGTTGAACTGGAGGACGATGATGCGCTGGGGGGTACCGCGCTCGGGGTCGACGACGACGATGCCGGAGCGGATGGGCTTGGGTATGTCTGCGTAACGGGTCACGGCAATCCAATCCGGTGAAGTGCTACCAGGGGTCGACGGTGCTCTGCTCGGGAACCAGGCAGAGCGGCGGAAAGGCGAGCTCGACGTGGTGCTTGTCGATGACGTCGAGGACGCGGCCACCGAATACCGGAATGGCTGGATGCGGGAGAACTCTGCCCTCCACCATCTTCTTGGTGGTCCAGGCAATCCCGCACAGGCGCAAGTGCCTGAGACTGGATTCCGTGATGATGGACCTGCCGTCATCCATCACCATCCACAGCCCATTCCTCCCCTGAACGGTGGCGAAGGCGTGCGGTGTGCGGATGGGGTCCGGAAGCGTGCTTGCCGAGGTGAGGGACCACAGGTCCCCAGCGGCGTCGCTGTAGCGCTGCCACCCCAGCTCGGAGGTCACCGCTTCCAGGAGACCGACCATCGCGGTGCTGGCGATGAGGGAGTCGTCCTCCGGGGCCTTGGCAAAAAGGGGACGCGACGGTGTGACGCGTGAGTCCTGGAGGACGTCCACTCCCAGATATGCGGCCAACTCGTCCACACTGTCGGTCGGTTCGGCCAAGAATTCGTAGCGGAGGCGAAAATCGAGTGCCCTCTGCTGCAGTGCTGCCTTCACCGAAGCCCGGCAGTGCTGGGGCACCCGCCACTCGCCGAACTCTGTTGTGAGCCGCGCCCCTTGGCCGACGAGGAACGCATGAAGCTGCGGGTCGGCTTCCTCATCGAGGCTCACCAGATAGTCGGTCTTCATCATCACCTCCCGATCAGTTCCTGATAGTCGCCCCGATTATTGTGATTCCTGCGGTCGATCTTGAGCTTGTTCTCCTTGATGCACAGAAGCCCCCACTTCCGGTACTCCGCCTCTGATGCGTTGATTCCTCGCAGGTAAGCTCGTACGTTCAAGCCGTTGAGGTCTCGACGAGGCCTTGTAAACCAGCGATTGAATGTATCCCTGTTGAGCTCCACGGTGGTCAGCGCAAGGTTCGGCACGAGGTGCCTGCCGCCGGCATTCTGCTCGTGGATGTGGTGCCACTGCATGCCCTCCGGGTTACTGAACTCGACATGCTTACGATAGTTGAGGACCTGCCGTGCATCATTGAAGTCGTCCCATTCGTTCCGGTGTCGAATGCGCTCGAATGCCTCGCCGGTCTTGTACGACTGCCCTGGGTTATATTTCTTCCAGCGATGCCCCCCAGTGAAGGGGATGTTGCTGAAACGGCTGTCTCCCCTCGCGCCATGACCGTAGAAGTCGAATCTCTCCTGCTCCTCGTTCGTGTTCGTCACCTCACCGATGAGCCAAGCCATTCCGTGCTGCGCCAGCTTCACCTTGTCCCCCTTGTTCAGCGGCGCCGGTTTCTTCTTGCCCCGGAGGTGTACCTTTCGCTGTCCGGTTTCCGGGTTCGGCTGGTCCCGCTGAGCTTCGCCGGCACTGTCCTCGGGATTGAGCCTGGCCCGAATGTCGATGAGTGGATCACCCACAGGCGCCAGATTCGTCAGCTTGTACCACTTACGCATCCCGAAAAGCATGGCCCGGAACGCGGGGTCCCACATACCCTTCTCGAGCTTGGTCCTGATGGTTGGCCGGAGCCGTCCGAGAATCTTCTGGAGGCGCACCTCCTTCGATTCCTTCGAGTTCTCCTTCTTCTTCCGGTCGTCCCGGTGCTTCTTGTTCTGGTCCGCGCGTCGCTTCTTGTCGTTACGCATACGGTCGCGCTTCTTCTTGAAGAGGTCGCGCATCTTCTTGCCGCTGTTCTTGATCGCCTTTCCGGGGTTGCTCTTGCTGAGCTTCCTACCGAGAGTTTTACCGGCGTTGCGGACCTTCTTCAGTGCGGACTTGACCTTGTCCTTTATCTTCTGCAAGGCCTTACCGAGCGGAGACTTGGGCTTACGCGGCTTCGGGCGTTTCGGAGCCTCGGTCTCCTTCTTCTTGGACTTGTCCGGAGCCTTGTTCTCTCGCAGGTCGGGCTTCTTCTCCGGAGCGCTGCCCGGAGTCCTGTCCGTCCGGGCATCAGATTTTTGGTCCGGTGCGGTGCCGGGCCGGTCTTCGGGCGTCCGGCTCTGTGGTTTGTCAGGCGTCGCTTCCGGCCCTCGCTGGTCCCGCTTGGCCGCGTCCTCCTCGCGGCGGTGCTCCCGTTCCTTGTTCGGCGTCCTGCTCGTCGGCCTGTCGCTGCTCGCGTCCTTCGGCACCCGATTCGCCCCCGGACCTCGGTCCGCCGACGTCGAACGGTTCTTCGGGACCCTCGGCCCCTTCGGCCTCGAGGGGCCCGCCGGCTTCCTCAGCGCCTCCTGCGCACTACGCATCGCGCCCCGTGCCTTGTTGACCGCCTCGCCGGCCGCCTTCTTCGCACCCTTGCCCGTCTTCTTGAGGCCCTTCATGATCTTCTCGGCCATCGCCTTGAGGCGTTTACCGACCCCCCTGGTCGCGGAACCGAGTCGCTCCAGCAGGAAGTTGGCAATGAAGTCCAGCAGCGCGACGACACCTGCGGCCACCGCCTCCGCGAACAGGCAGGCTGCGGGTCCGACCTTGACCGCCTTCAAGTAGGCCCAGAATTTGCTGAATGCGGAAAGGATCGAGCTGATGCTCTGCCACGCCGCCATCAGGCCCTGGACGATAGTGAGGATCGCGCCCGCCGCCGGGACGATCATCGAGACGACCTTCTCGATGACAAGCGAGGCGATCATCATCGGGAGCGAGGCGATGATCGCGTCCCACGCCATCTTCCCGATCTGCTTGATCGAGACGCAGCCCTTCACCAGAACGTCGATCACAGCCTTGCCGAGCCCGAGGATGCCCTCGACCTTCGTGTCGAGCCACCGCTTCACACCCGTCTTGATGGCGCCCCAGAGGTGGTCGGTGATGCCGGCCTTCGCCGAACTGCCCGCCTTGCTGATCCAGCCACCCGGGTCCGGCGCGATGTCCGCCACCAGTGCCGCGAACTTGCCCAGCGCCTCGATCGCCGCCTGGGCGTACTTGATCGCGCCGAGAATGACCGCCTGGTAGATCTTGATGGCGGCCTTGATGCCTGCTTCCAGTACGTCGAGCAGCGCATTCAGGCCCGCGGCCAATGCGTCGAGCAGGGCATTGACGGCCTTCTTCAGGCCGTCCGCCAGCGCGTTGACAGCCGCGATCGCCTTGTCACGCAAGCCCTCGATCGCCTTGCGGAACTTGTCCCGTAGCTCGGGGAAGGCCGCCAACAGCACGTCACCGATGGCGATCAGCGCATCCGCCAGGACGTTGATCGCCTTGATGGCGAGGTCCCGTACGAAGTCGATGGCCTTGTTGGCCCAGTCCTTGAAGGTGTCGATGATGCTGTTGACAGCCTTGCGGGCGGCGTCGAAGACCTTGGTGACCGCGTCGAGGATCGCATTGAAGGCGCTCTTCACCTTGTCCGCGACCCAGCCGAAGAAGCCTCCCGAGGGCTTCTCCTCCTCCTTCTTCTTCTCGGCCTCCTTCTCCGCCTTCTCGCGCTCGGTGTCGATCTGCGCGTTGTCCTTGTCCTTGCGGTCGCTGACCTCCTTGTCCTTGTCGTCGCGGGCCTTGACGATTTCCTTGTTCTTGTCCGTGTGTTCCTTCTCGGACTTCTTGTCCGCGTCCTCGATCCTCTGGTCCTGCTCGTGGCGCCAGTTCTCGCGCTCGCGCTGAGCATCCTCGGCCGCGCGCCCGCGCTCGGCCGTCTGCTTCTCCGCGTTCCGGGTGACCTCGCGGTCGATCTCGGTCTGCTTCTCCTGCTTGGCCTGCTGTTCGCCCTGCTGCTGTTGCTTCTCCTTGGCGACCAGGTCGCCCTGGGCCTGGCCCGCGGCCCCCTGGATCTCGCCGCCTCGTTCCTGCTTGGCGACCGCTCCGACGCCGGGCTTGGGCGCGGACCCGGCCTTCAAGTCGCCTCCGCCGCCCCGCCGCCGACCGCCCATGGCCTTGCCGACCAGCTGCTCCTGGGGCGCGTCGGGGAAGATCCGGTCCTCGCCCATGGGCTTGGCCGCGTCCTCGCGGCCCGTGCTCTGGATGTCGGACTGCTTGTCCATGAGCGCCTTGGCCTGGTCGTCCGTACGCTTCGGGTCGCTTTCGCCCTCAAGCCTGATCTTGGGGGCGGGCCCGACCGTCTTGTTCTGCAGTTCCGGGTCGACGGTCGGGACCGCGTCGGCCGCGGCATCGACGTTCTTCGCCTCTTCCGCGGTCAACTTTTCCGCCACCGGGGCCGGCGGTGGCGGAGTGTGGTCGGTGGGCTTCGCGCCCTCCGCCTTCGCGCTGCCCTTGGCCTTCTGCTTCTCGACCCGATCCTCGGGCCCGAGCTTCTCGACCTTGCCGGTCACCTGGGCGGCCGGTGGGGCCGCCTCGGGCGGGCCGGACCGAGTCCGTGGCGCGCCCGAAGGACGTTCCCGCTTCGGCGGGTTGGCGGCCAGCCGCCGCTGCTCCTCACCGACCTTCTTGTCCGCCGCCGCGTCCACACCGGGCATGGCGGCTGCGGCCTGGTCCGGAGCCAGCTTGCTGACCGTCCCGATGGCTGCCTTCGGGTCCTGGCCCGAGACGTCCGGCGGCTCCTCCTGCTTCTCCTCGGGAGACGTCCCACCGCCGCCTCCGCCGCAGCTGCCGCTTCCCTCGTCCTTCTCCGCCGCGGGCTCGGGCGGGGCGCAGCCGCCGCCGTCCTTCTCCAGCGACGCCTCCGGCGCGGGAGGGCCCGACCTCCCAGGGCTCTCAGCCTGTTCAGCCGCGGGGCTCACCGCGGCCTGCGCCACCGACGGCGCCCCGCCGGGGCCGGTCGCGGCGCTCGGCCCTGTCGCACTGCTGCCGCCGACCACACCGCTCGGCACCGCCGCTCCCGGACCGCTCTCCTTCGGCACCGCGCTCTTGGGCGCGGATGCCTCATGGTCGCTCTTCGCGGAGTCGGCGACCCGCCGTGCGGCAGGAGAAGGCCTGGCGTCCTCGGCCGAGGTCCGTTCCGTGTGCGCACCGGCGGGCGGGGTCGCGGACGCCGCCGTACTGGTGGCAGCGCCCGTGCCCGACGCAGCCGCCGAGGATCCGGCAACCCCGGGTCGAGGCCTGCGGTCCTGCTCCTGTTGCTCCTTACGCTCCTCCTGCTGATCCTCGGCGCTCCTGGCGTCCGGCTGCTCCTCGCCGTCGGAGGAGCCCGAGTCCCTCTCGTCCGCCTCCTGTTGCTGCTCCGGGTCCCGCTTCTCCGCCTCGGGCTCCGGCTCCTGCCTGCCCTCGGTCCCGGGATCGGGGCCGACCTCCTGGTCCACCGGCTTCTCCGGCTGGAGGTCCTTCTCGCTGCGGTCCCCGGCCTCGGCCGCCGGGCCGCCCTCGGGCTGCGGCGCCTCGCCCTCGACCGGCCCCATCTCTGCGCCCGGCGGTTTGGCCTCGGCCTCGGGGGCGTCCTCGTCCTCTTCCTCCTCCGCGTCGTTCTCCCGCTGCTCCTGGACCTGTTCGGCCTTGGTCGGCGGAGGCGTGGGAAAGGCGGGCATGGCAGCCGAGGGGTTGTCCGCCGTCGGGACCGAGGACACATCCGGATCGGTATCCGGCAGATAGTCCTCGGGCTTCAGTTCCGGCTCGACCGCGCCGCCGCCCTTGTCCTGGTCACCCTCGTCGCCGCCGATCTCCCGGTCCGCGCCCGCCTCGAGCCCGAGCGGCTTCTCCTCCTCGCGCGGCTCGTCCTCGTCCTCGTCCTTCTCGTGCAGGCCGTGCTCGAACAGCGCGCTGTCCCTCTGCTCCGCCCGCTCGTCCACCTTCTCGGGGCGTACGGGACCGGGCCGGCCCTTCGCCTTCGGGTCGAGGTTCTCCTGCTTCGAACCGTCCGCCGGCTTCTTCGCGTCGTCCTTGCGCTTGCGCTTGTCGGCACCGGGCGCGTTCGCCTGCTCCGGGTCCTGCTCCTCCCGGTCGCGCTGCTCCTTGCGCTGCTCCTTGGTCTGCTCGGCGCCGTCCGCCTGGCCCTGCGCGCGCTCGTCCGCGGCCTCGTCGCCCCGCTGACGGTCCTGGCCCTGCTTCTCCTCTTCCTGCCGCTGCTCCTGCGCGGCCTGCTGCCGGGACTGGGCCCGCTCGTCCTCCTGTTCCTTGCGCTGGGCAGTCTCCTGGCCCTCGGCCACCGCGTCGGAGCGCGCCCTGCTCCGGTCGCCGCTGAGCTTCTCGTCCCGTGCAGCGGCGTCCTTCTGCTCCTCGCGGGAGTCCGCGGCCTGCTTGTCCTTCGCGCCCCGGCCGCCCTCTTCCTGGTGCTTCCATCGGGTGCGCTCGACACCCAGCAGCTCGAAGAGATCGGTCTCCGGCTCGGGCACCTCGGCCGGCTGGAGGTCCGCCGGCCTGGTCTCGGACTCCTCGGCGAGGTCGAGGATCCGGTCGTACTCGTCGGAGAGCAGCCGCACTTCCAGCCGGTCCAGCACCGAGTCCTGCAACTGCGGTGACATCCGGGCCAGTTGGAGGCGTACACGTCCCGACAGGTCCGCCGGGTCGCCGCGCAGCGAGCGCAGCACGCCGTTCGCGAGACGGTCCACCAGCGTGGCGGGGTCCAGCTGTTCCGTACGGGACCGGTCGGCGTCGACCGTGGCGTACCGCAGCCAGCCGGGCGTGGACTGCTCCGCCTCCACCTCAGGGGCCTGCTCCTCGTCCCGTACGAGGGCCTGCGCCGCCGACTCGGCCTCGCGCTCCAGCGCCTGCTGCGGAAGGCTCACCGCCCCCAGATCGCGGCCCGCGCGCAACGCGCCCAGACCGTCCGGGTTCTGCACCGTGTGCAGCAGCTCGTGGGCGAGCAGCCGCTGCCCGTCCGCCGTGCCCGGGCGATAGGCGCCCTCGCGGAAGAAGATGTCCTGGCCGACCGCGACCGCGTCCGCGCCCAGCAGTTCCGTCAGTGCGCCCGCGTCCCGGTCGGTGTGCAGGCGCACCCGGCTGAAGTCGTGGCCGAGCTGCTCCTCCAGCTCCCGCCGTACGCTGAGATCGAGCGGCTGTCCGGCTCCGCTGACGATGTTCTTCGGCTCCGGTGTCCGGGACGTGGCGCGCTCCTTGCGCTTGCGTCGCCGTTCGGCCTGGGCCGCCTGCGTGTCCTGGGCATGTGACGTACTCATCGAGACTCACCCCGCCCCGAGAGTCCCGCGTGCACCGCACGCGCCAACGCCTCGCCGAGCCGCCCCGGCGAGGTGGTCGAGGGCAGCGGCGGCAGTCCGGACAGGGCGTCCAGGGCCCGGCCCCCGTCAGCGGCCAGCGGCACGCCACGCTCCCGTACGAGCCGGGAGAGCTCCGCCTCGAAGGCGGCCGAGACCCGGTCGGGGTCGAGCCGCTCGAACCCGTCGAGCACCAGCTCGCCGATGTCCACGCGGATCGCGCGCTCCGAGGGACGTGGTGCCTCGCGCGCAGCCTCACGCCGTGCCTCGCTCAGACCCATCCGTGGACCTCCGAGGGCGTCAAGGAGCGGTCCAGCTTGAGGTATTCGGTGCGCGCCGCCTCCAGCATGTGGCGCATCTGGAGCCGGTCGCCCTCCTCCGCCGCGAGGAACGCGCCCGACAGTGCGATATTGCGAATCGAGCCGCCCGCCACGGTCAGCCGGGCCAGCTGCGCGGGATCGATGCCCTTCATCGGGGCCCGCGCGGGCAGCACCCGTCGCCAGATCTCGGCGCGCTCGCTCTCGCCGGGGAAGGGGAAGTCGACGACGAATCGGATGCGCCGCATGAACGCCGTGTCCAGCGCCTGCTTCATGTTCGTCGTGAGGATCGCGAGCCCCCGGTACGCCTCCATCCGCATCAGCAGATAGCTGACCTCGAGGTTGGCGTACCGGTCATGGCTGTCCTTGACCTCGCTGCGCTTGCCGAACAGGGCGTCGGCCTCGTCGAACAGCAGCAGCGCGCCGCCTCGTTCGGCCGCGTCGAAGACCTTGCGCAGATTCTTCTCGGTCTCGCCGATGTACTTGCTGACCACCTGCGAGAGATCGATGATGAACAGATCCAGGCCGAGCTCCTTGGCCATCACCTCGGCTGCCAGGGTCTTTCCGGTGCCGGAGCCGCCGGCGAAGAGTGCGGTGACGCCGAGTCCGCGGCGCAGCGTCTCGGCGAAGCCCCACTCCTGGTACACGGTCGAGCGCTGACGCACATGCGCGACGATCTCGCGCAGAATCCGCCGCTGCCGCTCGGCCAGCACCAGATCGCTCCACGCCGCCTGCGGCTCGATCCGCCGGCCCAGCTCGTCCATGCCCATCCGGGCCTCGGTGAGCCCTGCACGCCAGGCCAGACCGGTCGCGTCCAGCTCGTCCTCGCCGGGCAGATCGCGTACGACGGTCGCTCCGGCGGACTCGATCAGATGTGGCGGCAGCGAGAACTGCGCGACGAGATCCCGCAAATCCTCCTCGCTCACCTCCGGTACGTCCGCGAACGCGTCGGCCCACACGCCCAGTTGCTCCTCCGTGTCCAGCGGCGGCACGGTCACGCGCTCACCGCGCGGCCGGGCGGTCTGCCGGGGATCGGGGCTGGAGACGACGAGCGGAACGGCCGCACTCTCGATGAACGCGTCCGTGGCCGCCGCCTGGTCGCGGTCGAGCTCGCCGACCTCGACGAGCAGCGCGGCGGGCAGCATGACGGCCTCGCGCTGCCACAGCCGCGCCAGCCGGTCGCGCTCGGCCGGATCGGTGGGCATGTCGTCGGCGGCCATGGCGTACAGACCGAGCCCCGACCGGCGTGCCGCCGCCGCGGCGATGTCGGTACGGGTCCGCAGATCGCCGCCGACGAGCTCGATCCGGAGCGGCGCGTGCGACCCGGCGCCCTTCCAGCCCGCTGCGACCTGACTCGCCGCCAGGTCGTACGACACGGGCAGCGACTCCGGTACGGGCGCACGGCGCAGCAGTCCGTGCAGCCGGGAGTCCAGGTAGGGCGAGCCGACGAGGAAGTGCAGGATGCGCTCGTCGAGGCGCAGCCGTGAGGTGGTCAGCCGGGTTTCGTCGTCGAGCTCGACGAGCCGCCAGCGGCGCAGCGGGGCGACCGGGGTGAGGGCGCTCCAGTGCGCACCGTCGAGGGCGGCGAGGGCCAGCGAGAACGTGGGGTGGGTGCGCTCGGGGTCCCCACTGGCGGCGGCACACCGCCCGCCGGTGGTGGGGTCGAGCTCCGCAGCGGCGGCGAGCAGGACGACGTCGCACTCGAAGGGGCTGAGCCCGAAGCAGGCGACGAGCGTGGCGAGCGTGGCTGGCCCGCGCACACCGGGGGCGGCCGGTTCACCTCCGGCTGTGGCGGTGGGGGTGCTGCCGCCGGCAGTGAGTTCGCTCTGTCGCGGGGGCGCCGCGGCGCCGGGATCGCCGTCCCACCGGACGGGCTCGGCCGCACCCTTCGCGGCGGGGCGGTCCGCACCGGCGCCAGGAACGGCGCTGTCCGCGGGTGCGGCCCCCGCGTGCGGCCGGTCCGTGGCGCCCTGTCCGCTGCCGGGCCCCCCGGGGCGGCTCTGCGCCCGGGCCGCGTGGGCGTCCACGCGGGCGAGCACGGATCGTACGGCCGCGAACAGCTCCCGCCCGTCCGCACCGGCGTTCGCCGACGCACCGGTCGGCTCGTGCGTCCTCATGCCCTCACCCGCCCCCGTGTCGCGCACCGTGTCTCAGCTCTCCTTGTCGTCCGCGCCGGCTTCGGTGCCTTTCCGGGCACGAGCGGGCGCGGCCCGTTTCGCCACGCGCTTCGCGGCGGCCTTCGCGGTCTTGGCCGCGGCGCGCTTTCGCGGGGGAGCGGCCGCCTCTGGCGTCGTGTCAGGCGCGGGCTCCGGTCGGGGCGAGGATTCGGGTTCCGCGGCCTGCGGCCGCCCCGGCGGCACCGGCGCGCCCGGTGCCCCGAACGGCAGCACCTTCACCGTCCGCCGCTCCACGGGCTTCGCCAGGACCGGCCTCTCGCGGCCCTCGATCAGGACCAGCGACGCCTGGTACGCAACCGACAGGGTGTACGGGGTCTGGTGGAGCATCCCCCACAGCTTCGACGTCTCGTCGATGTCCATCACCGTCGGCGTGAACCGCACCTTCTGCGGCGAGTCGGCCAGATCGCTGCCCGCGAGATACGGACGTTCCGCCGCGAGTTCGATCAACTCCTGTGGCAGCACCGGGATTTCGTGCAGCGTTCGCACCACGCAGCCGATCAGCCGGTGTCCGACCAGCTCCGCCTCCTCCCCGTACGCACTGATCAGAAAGTGCAGATCCAGCGCGGCGGCGGGCCGCTTGAGCAGCGTGCCGTCCGATGCGCGCGCCGGCAGGTCGGTGTGGCGCATCGAGGGGTTCGGGGTGACCTGGTACAGGAAGACGTTGATGGTCGGCTCGGCCGGCGGCTCGGCCGGCGGCTTACGGGTCTCGACCTTCACCGCGATGTCCATCTCGGGGCTCAGGTTGTTCTCGATCAGCAGGGCCAGTGCCTGGGTGACCGTCGCGATGGCGAGTGCGTTGCTCATGGCCTCAGTCCCTCTTCTCGCCGCGTGACAGGTAGTCGTCCAGCGTCAGCGCGGGCGCACGCCGTCCGGTGTGGTCGGGGTGGCCGACGGCGGGGCGGCTCGCACCGGGCGGTGGAGCCGCGCTCACCTCCAGGCGGCCGATCTGTACATGCACGACGCGTTCGGCGGGCCGCGGCGGGCGCCGCCCGACTCCGTTCAGCGCCGCACCCCGCGCCGCGGCCGTATCGGCACCGCGCGGCCGGGCAGGTGCGGAGGCGGCCGGGGCAGCCGTGTCCGCCACGCGCGGCACGGCAGCGGCCGGCGTCCGCGGCGCATCGGCCACCGGTGCGGCGGCACCCCGCCGTGCCGCCCGCGGGGCATCCGAGGCGGCCGAGCGGGTCGCCGAGGGCGTGGCCGCGGCCGGTCGCAACAGCGGGCCCGTGACCGGTGCGGCCTGCCCCGCCCACCGCTCGGGCACACCCGGAACCGCCGCCGCCTCGGTCCGTACGACGGTCTCGCGATCCGTCCGTACCTCGCGCTCGCGCCGTACCGACTCGGCCGGTCCGAAGGCGGGCTGGGGCGCCGACGGGATCAGAGCCGCCGGCTCGTCCGGCTCCGGCGGCCCGCTCCGCAGCGCTTCGGCCCGTTCGAACGGGCCGGGCAACCGCGGCCGGACCCGCGCCGCGCCACCGCCGACCGCGTGCACCGGTGCGTACCGGGCGAGCAGCCGGTCGAAGTAGTCAGGCATCTGCGCACAGCTCCAGGTAGTAGCGACGCCGCAGCGGGCTGAGCGCCAGAATCTCCGGCTCGCTCCACCCGTAGGCGGAAGCGAGCAGATGGATGTCGAGCATCAAGTCCCGCGCCCAGGTGTCCAGTTCGGTCCACAGGTAGGAGGTGATGTCCAGCTCGGCCGGAGTGGCCTCACCGCACTCTGGGCAGGCGACGTTCAGCGTCACGTCGGACGCCGGGTCCGCCGAAGCCGCCGTCTCCGCGAGCTGTCGCTTCACGCGCTCGGGCAGCAGGACGGCCAGCCGCTCGGGCGAGACCGCCTCGCCGTCCCGTACGGCCGACACGGTGCAGCGCGCCATGAGCAGCCGACGCGCCTCGTCCGGATCGGGCACGGCGCCGGCCGCCGCGAGGTCGGCGACGGTGGGCAGCCGGAACTCGATCGTCCACCCGTCCTCCTCCACTCGCAGCGGCCCGCCCGGCGTCCGCGTCCGGGTGCCGAACAGCGTCGCGTCGAGGTCGAACTCCATGGCCTCGCCGCACTCCGCGCACTCGACCCGCACCTGCATGCGCTCGCCGAACAGCGCCCGGCGCAGCGCGAACAGATCCGCCTCCCGCTCGCCGATCGGCATCGACAGCAACGCGTCGGTACCGGCTCCCGGGCGGGCCGCCCGGTGCAGCAGCAGAGACCTTCCCGAGTCGTGCTGCGCGAGCCCGGCCTCCCAGGTGGCGAGCAGCTCGGCCGGCCCCGTCGGCGTCATCCCTCACTCCTCCGGTGCACAGACGCCGCTCAGGCGGGATGGGTGAACGAGGGCTCGACCGGCTCCTCCACCTCGTAGTCCCGCTCCCAGCCCTCGCATTCGAGCTTCACGCTCTGGATGGCGACGGCGTTGGCGTTGGCGTCCAACTCGCCGAGCACCTGGTATTCGCTCACCCAGGCCCGGTAGAGCTTGTGCGAGACGGCCACCTGCCCGGCCTCGTTGAGGACCTGGATGATGATGTCCTTGCGGAAGTCCCGGAGCGACACCTCCGAGCCGAGCCCGGCGCCGACCTGCCAGACCTTGTTGGCCCACCGGTCGAATTCGGGGTCGTGGGTGACACCGCGTTCGAGCGTGACGCCCTCGAACTCGGAGCGGCCCGGTGACTTGCGCGGTGAACTCGGGTCACCGCCGTGGCGGTGCTTGACCACCTCGGTGGTGCGCTTCAGGGGACTGATCTTGCTGATGCCCGCGACCGTTCGACCGTCCCAGAGGACCAGGAACTTGAAATTCTTGTAGGGGTCGAAGCGATGGGCGTTGATCTGGAACTCAGCCATCGGTTTCCTTCGTGTTCCTTTTCTTGGTTACGAGAGGTCGAACTGCCCGGCCATCTGCTGGATCTTCACGATGACGAACTCCGCGGGCTTCACCGGTGCGATGCCGATGACGACGTTGACTACACCGGCGTCGATATCGGCCTCCGTGGTGGTGTCCTTGTCGCACTTGACGAAGTACGCCTCGCGTGGCGTGCCTCCCTTGAACGCACCCTGCCGGAACAGGTCGTGGAGATACGCGGAGGCCTTCAGCCGGATCTGTTGCCACAACTGCTCGTCGTTCGGCTCGAAGACGACCCACTGCAGACCGCGGTGCAGGCTCTCCTCGACCTGCAGCGCGAGACGGCGCACCGGCACGTACTTCCACTCGCTGTCAAGCGCATCCGCGCCTTCGAGCGTACGGGCACCCCACACCAGCGGGCCCATCACGGGGAGGGTGCGCAGGCAGTTGATGCCCAGCGGATTGAGCAGCCCGTTCTCGCGGTCGGTGAGCTTGACCGTCAGCGACCGCACACCGGCGAGCCGCGCCTCGGTCCCGGCCGGCGCCTTCCAGACACCGCGCTCGCCGTCGGTCCGGGCGATGACACCTGCGACGGCACCCGAGGGCGGGAAGGAACGCAGCCGCCCGGTCAGCGGGTCGTTGAGCTGCAGATGCGGGTAGTACAGCCCCGCGTGATCGCTGCGTACGGGCTCGAACGCGCCGATACCTGCCCGCGCCGCGTCCACGCTGCCCCAGGTCGACGGCGAGTCGACGAGCAGGAAGATCCGCCGCTCCCGGCACAGCTGCTCGGCCGCGGAGAGCACGGTGACCATGTCATCGGTCGACTCGTACGCCGAAAGCTCGGGCAGAGCCAGCAGGTTGACGTCGTCCACGTCGCGCAACGCCTGTACTCCGGTCTTGCGCGCCTCGCTGCCGATCAGGTCGCGCGGTCCGGGCGGGTCGCCGTCCTTGCCGCCCTGGAGCGCGAGCACGGGCGGGTTGACCGAGGCTTCGAGACCGAGGTCGTTGGCGCACTCGCCGACGAAACGCACCACGTCGTCGGGGTCGACGGAGCCGGCGACGACTTGGAGGCGACGGCCGAAGGCGGTGACCTCGGCTCCGGCGAAGGCGTGCTTGCCGGGGGCGTCGGGCAGCGCGCGCAGCTTGCGCTCGAGCAGCAGGGCGAGCTCGGTGACGGTGGCTGGGGGCTCGCCGTCGTGGTCGGGCTCGTAGAGTGCGAATTCCCGCTCCACGTCGCCGATCTTGACCTTCAACTCGACCCCCAGGTCGGGAAGTTCGGCCGCGAAAGGCTTGGAGACCGTGCCGGAGGGGTCGGGCCGGTCCTCGTCCAGCGCCTTGACGCGGACCAGGGAGGAACCGGCGTTGACGACCGTCTCCACGAAGCGGCCGTGGCCGGCGTTCATCGAGAGCCCGGTGAAGGACTCGCGGCCACCGCCGCGAGCATCGAGTATCTGGAGATTGAACGTCTTGTCCGGATCCGGGGTGTCGTGGTCGACGGCCACCCGCAGGCCGGAGCCCCAGATGCCGGGCTCCTTGGCGTGCACCTCCAGCACCGGGCACTCACTGCTTCCCTCGGTGGAGAGGAGGGTGACGCAGGCATCCTCACCGGTACCGCTCTTGGCCACCCGGACGACGACCGCGACCGTGCCGCCATTGCCGAAGAACTGATGCACCGCATAGCTGACCGCGCTCTGGGAGGTGAGTCCGCCGAAGCGGCGCTCGAAGTCCGCGAAGCTGCTGACCCGTACCGGTTGATTGAGCGGACCCCGGCGGGTGTGCCCCACGAACGCGGTCACCGAAGTGGTGACCGATGCGATGGTGCGGATAGCGCTGGGAAGTTCCTCGATGTAAACGCCGGGATAGCCCATGTGCGTAGGCATTCCCCCTCCATTTCCCTTCGCGCACCGAGCAACGACGCAAGGAAGTGAAGGAAATGTGCGCACGCACATCGAGCCGCGTACACGATCCCCTTTTGTTTCCCCCGTTGTTCACCCCGTGCAATATCGGTCTCGCAGGGCCATCTGCATGCGCATGCGCCGGTGGCTCCTGATGCATGAGTTCCTCAGGGGAGTCTGTTACGCGCCCCAAGGGCGGGTCAAGGGAGCGAATAGGCCATCCGGCGATGACTGCCGGCGGAATCGACCACGGACGATTTTGCGTGGTCAGAGCATTTCACTTACGGAATATGAAGATTGAATTCACGACCGCTTCACAGGAAGGTCGGCGCCTGGGAGGGAAACAAGCCGAATGGGCTGGATGACGGCGCGCCGCCTTCCAATCCGTCCATTCCGCCGGAGCCGGGGCAGGCGTGCGGGGTACAGCGGTGCCGGCGGCAGGTACCGTAGGAGAACGATTTCGTGGGCCTCCTGGCGGGCTGCGCATACCCAGGAGGAACTGATGACGACGAACCGCGGACGCAAGGACGTCATCCGCGACCGGATGGCCGCCACGGGCGAGTCGTACAACGTCGCCGCCCGCAATCTCAAGGCGATGAAGGACATGGGCGCCACCCGTGACGCCGTCCTCACCCAGCGCTGGCACCCGGCGGACTCGCTCGATGTGCCGTGTCCCTGCGGCGGGACGTGCGAGCCGGGCGAGACGTGCGACCGTTGTCACGCCCGGCACCGGCACGTGGCGCGCTACCCCGGCAGCGTCACCGACGTGGAGACGTGGGTGGACCGGTACGACTGCCTGGGCTGCTCGTCCTCGTACACGCTGACCGTCGTCCTGCGCGGCCGCCCCTGGGGCGTCGCCGAGACAGTGGTTCAGGGCGGGGCGGCGGAGCCGGTGGTCAGGGCGCGGGTGTTCCCCGGCGTCGCCCACCCGCTGCTGCGTCCCGACACCCCCGAGGACGACTGACCGGCTGCGGGCGGATGCGCCCCGCAGCCGGGCTTCGCGTCAGCTCTCGTCCGGTGCCAGGCGCAGCGAGATCGAGTTGATGCAGTACCGCTGGTCGGTCGGCGTGGGGTACCCCTCGCCCTCGAAGACGTGCCCCAGGTGCGAGCCGCAGCGCGCGCACCGCACCTCCGTGCGGACCATGCCGAGGCTGCGGTCCTGGATCAGCTCGACCGCGTCCGTGTCCTTCGGGTCGTAAAAGGACGGCCAGCCGCAGTGCGACTCGAATTTCGTGTCCGAGCGGAACAGCTCGGCGCCACAGGCCCGGCAGGAGTAGACGCCGGCCGTCTTGGTGTCGGTGTACTCGCCGACGAAGGCCGGTTCGGTGCCGGCCTGGCGCAGGACCGCGTACTCGGCTGGCGTCAGCTCCGCCCGCCATTCCTCGTCCGGCTTCTCGATGTCGTACGACACGGTGGCTCCCTCAGCTCGACATGTGGTCCAGGATCTGCGGGCCGAGGTCCGTGACGTCGCCCGCCCCCATGGTGAGAACGAGGTCGCCGGGCTTCGCCATTCCCGCGATGACCTCGGGGACCGCCGCCTTGTCGTGGACGGCGGTGACGTCGGCGCCGGCCGCCTTCGCCGCGTCGATGATCAGGGTGCTGGTGACGCCCGGGATCGGGTCCTCGCGGGCCGGGTAGATGTCCAGGACCACGGAGGCGTCGGCGAGGGCGAGGGCCTGGCCCATCTCCGTACCGAGCTCCTGGGTGCGGGAGAAGAGGTGCGGCTGGAAGACGACCAGGAGGCGCGAGTCGGAAGCGGCGCCGCGCATCGCCTCGAGGTCGGCGGTCATCTCCGTCGGGTGGTGCGCGTACGAGTCGATGACCTGGACGCCTGCCGCCTCGCCCTTGAGCTGGAGGCGGCGCTTGACCCCGGTGTACTTGCCGAGCGCGGATGCCAGGTTGTGGGCCGGGATGCCCAGTGCGACACCGGCGGCCAGGGCGGCGACCGCGTTGTGGGCGTAGTGGCTGCCCGGGACGGAGACCGTGAAGGTGAGGAACTTGCCGTTCAGGACGACCGTGACTTCGCTGGTCAGACCGCGCGGGGTGATCTTGTGGACGCGTACGTCGGCGGTCTCGGACTCACCGTACGTGACGATGTTCAGGGAGGAGAGATCGCGTACGCGCCTCGTCAGTTCGACCGCGCCGGACTGGTCCGCGGAGACGACCAGGGTGCCACCGGGGACGATCTTCCCGACGAACGTCTCGAAGGAGTCGTAGATCTCGTCCATCGAGGCGTAATTCGCGTGGTGGTCCAGCTCCACGTTGAGAACGATCGCGACCTCGGGGTCGTACTTCTGGAAGCTGCGGTCGCTCTCGTCGGCCTCGGCGACGAAGATGTCACCCTCGCCGTGCGTCGCGTTGGTTCCGGGACCGGCCAGGTCGCCGCCGATGGCATACGACGGGTCGAGGCCCAGCTCGGAGAGGGCGACGGCCAGCATGGACGTGGTGGTCGTCTTGCCGTGGGTGCCGGCGACGGCGATGGCGCGCAGGCCCTGCATCAGCGAGGCGAGCGCGTCCGATCGGTGCACGACGGGGATCAACAGCTCGGCGGCGCGCAGCAGCTCCGGGTTGTCGGCGCGGATGGCACTGGAGACGACCACGCAGGACGCGTCGTCCGCCAGATGGCCGGCGGCATGCCCGATGTGGACGGTCGCGCCCAGTGCCCGCAGGGCCTCGGCCGTACCGGACTCCTTGGCGTCACTGCCCGCAACCTTCGCGCCACGCCGGGCGAGGATCTTCGCGATGCCCGACATTCCGGCGCCGCCGATGCCGATGAAGTGCGGTCGTT
Source organism: Streptomyces sp. NPDC005262 (assembly GCF_042872425.1). Taxonomy (NCBI): domain Bacteria; kingdom Bacillati; phylum Actinomycetota; class Actinomycetes; order Kitasatosporales; family Streptomycetaceae; genus Streptomyces; species Streptomyces sp. NPDC005262. The sequence goes on along the minus strand of NZ_JBIAKK010000006.1, from coordinate 54,997 downwards.
CCATGGCGGCAGGAATACCGGGTGCCATGCGCGTATCTCCCAAAAGTTGTGGTGCGACGCCCCCAGCCTATTCGCTGTGCGCGAAGAGTTTGAGCACAGGTACGCCCACCTTGTGCCGGGCCCTGGACGCCCAGTCGCGGTGGAAGAACTCCTCCACGTAGTGCGGGGCGGTCAGCACGATGACCTCGTCGGCCTCCGCCTCGTCGACCACGGACTTCAGCTTGTCCAGCGGGTGGTCCTCGAGCACCTGTCCGACCGCTTCGGAGCCCGCCTTGCGCAGCGCGGCGAGCGAGACCTCGAGGGCCAGCTCGGCGGACTGCCTGGCGTCCTTGCCCTCGGGCTCCCCGATCTCGCGGGCCGCTTCCTTCAGCTCTCCGATCGCCACGTCGTCGATGGCGCGCAGCAGTACGTCGGCCTGGTCACCGCGCGGCTGCATCAGTACGACGAACGAGGTCCTCTCGTCCCCGTGGAGGGTGGTGACGAACTCGACGTCCTCGGAAGTGAGGGGCTTCTCGATCATCAAAACGCTGGTGAACACCACAGGCGCCCTTCTGTTCCATCGACCGTCGCAGGCCGCTGCCGAAACCATCCTTCCCCGTGCGGCCACGGGGACTGCGAGAGCTATTGTGCCCACCGGAAGCTAACCGGAACGGGATATTCCGATGATTGTCAGATCCGACGGTACCGAGTGAAGAGAAAGCCGGCCTCCTCCAGCAGCGACGCCAGGGTGAATCGTTCCGGCACCGCCACCGCCGGACCTCTGGCGATCCGCTGGGCGTCACCGGCGGTGAGCATCGGCGAAAGGGTCAGACACAGCTCGTCCAGTACCCCGGCAGCGATGAACTGACCGAGCAGCCGGGGTCCGCCCTCCGCCAGCTGCCGCTTGAGTCCGCGGTCCGCGAGTTCCCGTACGGCCCTCGCGGGGTCCACCCGGGAGCCCTCCCCCGCGGTCACCACCTCCGCGCCCGCCTTCCGGGCCGCTTCGATCCGGGCCGGCGGCGCGCCGTTGCCGGTGAGGACGAGGGTCGGGACGAGTGGCGAGACGAACAGCGGAAGCGAGAAGTCCAGATCCAGGCTGCTACTGACCACGGCGATCGCCGGTGCGGGCCCCTGTCCGGCCGCCGCCCGTCGCGCGGCGAAGGCCTCCCGGGCCCGGGCCGGCCGGTAGCCCTCCTTGCGTACGGTCTCCGCGCCCACCACGACGACATCGGCCAGCCCGCGCAACGTACCGAAGATCCGCATGTCCGTCTCGCAGGAGATCGGCTGCGAGCGGCCGTCGTGCTGGGCGGCGCCGTCGAGCGTCGAGACCATGTTGGCGCGCAGCCACGGGCCACCCCCCGTGGGATACGCATAGGCGTCGGCCAGCTCGTCCAGACTCCACTCCCCTGCTTCGGCAGCCGGTGTCTGGTCGGTCGCAGGGAAGAGGCGTCGCATTCGTGCAGTCTCGCACGGCGCTTAAGCTTGACAGCTGTGTCGTCCTCCACCGCCGTGCCTGGGCAGAGTCCCATAGCCGAAACGGCCCCGCTGTCCCTGTGCGCCCTTGAGCCGCACGTCCCTGCCGACCGACTGGTCGCCGAGATGGTGCCGCCGCCGCGCTTCGACTCGGTGCGCTTCGACACGTACGTCCCCGACCCCGACCAGCCCAGTCAGGTCGAGGCGGTCAAGGTCCTCAGCGGGTTCGCGACCGGGCTCGGCGGTGCGCACGCCACGGGCACGGGCAAGCGCAAGTGGTTCATGAGCAGGAAGCCGGCGCCGGCGGCCGGACCGCTCGGCGTGTATCTCGACGGCGGTTACGGCGTCGGCAAGACGCACCTGCTGGCCTCGCTCTGGCACGCCACGCCCGCCGCCCCGTCGCTCAAGGCGTTCGGCACCTTCGTGGAGCTGACAAATCTGGTGGGCGCCCTGGGCTTCCAGCAGACCGTGCAGACACTCAGCGGGCACCGGCTGCTCTGCATCGACGAATTCGAACTCGACGACCCGGGCGACACCGTCCTCGTGTCGTCGCTGCTCAGCAGGCTGGTCGAGGCGGGGGTCGCGCTGGCCGCCACCTCCAACACACTGCCCGGCAAGCTCGGCGAGGGGCGCTTCGCCGCCGCCGACTTCCTGCGGGAGATCCAGGGCCTGTCCTCGCACTTCCGCCCGCTGCGCATCGACGGCGAGGACTACCGGCACCGCGGGCTGCCCGAGGCCCCCGCCCCGTACTCGGACGAGCAGGTCACCAGGGCGGCGTACGCCACCGCGGGCGCGAGCCTGGACGACTTCCCGGCGCTGCTCGACCATCTGGCCCGGGTCCATCCCAGCCGGTACGGCGCACTGACGGACGGCGTCCGGGCGGTCTGCCTCACCGACGTGCAGCCGGTGCCGGACCAGTCGACGGCGCTGCGGCTCGTGGTACTCGCCGACCGACTGTACGACCGGGAGATACCGGTGCTCGCCTCCGGGCTCCCGTTCGACCGGCTGTTCAGTGACGAGATGCTGAACGGGGGATACCGGAAGAAGTACTTCCGGGCGATCTCCCGGCTCACGGCGCTGGCGCGCGACGCAAAGGGACTGGTGGCGCAGTAGGTTCGGATGCGGCAACTCCATCATCCGAAGGGAACCAGCATGGCAACCACGCGTCAGGCGCACACGGTCTGGGAAGGCAACCTGATCGAGGGCGAGGGCGTTGTCACCTTCGACTCCTCCGGCATCGGGGACTACCCCGTGTCGTGGCCGTCCCGCGCGGAAAAGGCGAACGGCAAGACCAGCCCGGAGGAGCTCATCGCGGCGGCGCACTCCAGCTGCTTCTCGATGGCGCTTTCCAACGGTCTGACCACGGCCGGCAACGCGCCGACCCGGCTGAACACCCAGGCCGAGGTCACCTTCCAGCCCGGTACCGGCATCACCGGCATCCACCTCACCGTGCAGGGCGAGGTGCCCGGTCTCGATGAGGCGGGCTTCGTCAAGGCGGCCGAGGACGCCAAGGCGAACTGCCCGGTCAGCCAGGCGCTCACGGGCACGACGATCACCCTGACCGCTTCGCTCGTCTGACCCCACGGGCCACGGCAGGCCCGCGACGCGCCACCAGGCACAGTGGCCCGCATGGTTCACGCGCGGCGATACGCGTGGTACACACATGCGGGTCACTTCTCCTGTCCGCCAGCAGGGAGTTGCCTCATGTCATCTGCACCAGCACGACGACTCGCAACACGACGACAGGTCTTGGCCGGCAGCGGTGCGACCGCTGTCTCGATCGCCTTCGCCGGGGCCTTCTCCGAACTCTTCGCAGGCACCGCAGCCGCCCGTGGCCACAGCGGCTACGGACCGCTGGTCCCCGACCCGGACGGCCTGCTCGATCTACCGAAGGGGTTCCGCTACCGGGTGCTCTCACGTGAGGGCGACCGGCTCCGCTCCGGCGAGGGCCCGGTGCCCAGCAACCACGACGGCATGGCCGCCTTCGCCGGCCACCGGGGCCGCGTCCACCTCGTCCGCAACCACGAGAACCGGGTCACCGCGAAGATCGCCGTCCCGTCCGTCGACGGCCTCACCTACGACCCGATGGGCAAGGGCGGCTGCACGGCACTGGAGCTCGACAGCCGCGGCGCCGTCCTCGGCGAACGCGTGGCCATCGCCGGCACCGCGGTGAACTGCGCGGGCGGCCGCACCCCCTGGAACACCTGGCTCACCTGCGAGGAGACCGAGGACCGAGCCGGCACCAACGGCTACACCAAGGACCACGGCTTCATCTTCGAGGTGGACGGCGCCGACCCGCACCGCACCGGAGCCGTGCCACTCACCGCGATGGGCCGGTTCCAGCACGAGGCGAGCGCGATCGATCCGAACAACGGGATCGTCTACGAGACGGAGGACGCGTTCGAGAAGCCGTTCGGGCTCTTCTACCGCTTCCTGCCGGAGAAACCACTGGGCGGCACGGGCTCCTTGCGGGCCGGCGGCGAACTGCAGGCCATGCGGGTGCCCGGCGTCCCCGACCTCTCCGTCGTCCAGGAGACCGGTGCGAGCTTCGACCGCATCGAGTGGGTCCCCGTACCGGATCCGCAGGCCGCAGGGACGCCCGTCCGGCTGCAGGAGTTCGGTCCGAAGGGCATCACGCACGCCCAGAAGCTGGAGGGCTGCTACTGGGGCGGCTCATCGGTCTACTTCGTCTCCAGCTTCGCGCAGAGTGCGGCGGGCTCGGCGGCCGACCACTTCGGCCAGGTGTGGCGGTACGAGCCGAAGCGCCGCCGCCTCACCCTGGTGGTCGTCTTCGGCCCGGGTACGGATGTCCAGCTGCCCGGCGAGTCCCCCGACAACATCTGCCTGGCGTCCGACGGCGGGCTGATGGTGTGCGAGGACGGCAGCGGCGCCCAGCATGTGTTCGGTGTGACGCGGAGCGGCGAGGTGTACGCGATGGCGCGCGGCCGGCAGAACATCGGTACGCCCCAGGAGCCGGAGTGGGGCGAGTTCGCCGGGGTCACGTTCGCGCCGGACGGCGGAACGATGTTCGTCAACTGCTACACGCCCGGGACGACGTTCGCCGTGACGGGCCCTTGGCGCTGATGCGCTGAGCGGTACGGGGCGGCGGGCGGCACCGCCCGCCGCCCCGTACCGGATCGGTCTGCAGCGCCCACCAGTTGATGGAGGCCCTGTCCGTGGTAGGCAGGTGCGGTCGCTGCTCGGCGGCGGAACTGTCGAAGCGCCAGGTGATGAGGGCGCCATCGGAGGGAGTTACAGGGGTACGTCGGCATCGGCGCCCTCCGTGCCCGTCCGGTGGCTGGTCAGCCCGAGCAGGCGGTGCGCTGCGCCTCCTGCCATTCGCAGACCGGGCAGAGCGTGATCCCCTTGACCGACTCCGGATACTCGGTCGGCTCCCGGCACAGCACGCACTCGGCGTACGGAGGTCCCGATTCCGCTGCGCCGGAAGCCACCGTCACCGGCCGCGCGCCGGGCGTCTCGCAGTACGACTCGTCCATGGGTCCGAGCCTAAGGGGTGTCCCGTGGTCCCCGGCGGGCGCACGACGACAGCTACGGCACCTCACCGCGTGCTGGAAGCCCGAATACGCCCAGCCCGATGACGCCCCTCCGCCTTGCGCTGCACCGCACAAGGCTCCGCGCGCCGATCCGCCGGGGATCACGGGACAGCCCTTGATCACCCGCGCAGCGAAGTCAGCCGGCAGACGAGCGTCCCCACCGCGGCAGCGACGGCAGCGGCGCAGATCAGCGGCACGACAGGGATGTGGACCGCCCCGGTCAGCGATCCGGTGACCAGCCCCGTGACCGCGTACTTCGCGGGCGAGCCGCTGGTCACCAGGGACAGCAGGGCGGCGAACGCGGTGGTCGCGACCGACCAGCCGCGGCGGTGCAGCACCGGGCGCGCGCACAGCGCGCCGACCGCCGCTCCGAGCAACGCGCAGCAGGCGGCGGCGAGCAGCCCGGCGAGCCCGGCGGGCAGCAGCGGAACGTGGACGGTGTGCGGCCGGTGATCCGCCCCTCGGTCGGGGCGTCGATCCCGGCGAGCAGCCTCAGCAGGGTTGATTTGCCCGATCCGTTGGCGCCCTCGATCCGGATCAGGGTGTGCGCGGGCAGGTCGAGTCCGACCCCGCGCAGCACCCACGGTCCGCCGAGGCCGTAGCGACGGCCCACCCCCGTCAGGTTCAGTTGGCCGATGCCTTCTCGGGCTTGAGCTCGCTGGGCCGTACGATCACGAACCCCTCCCCGTCCAGCCTCAGTTGGACGGCCTCCCCGGAGCCGCCGCGGATCATCGAACCGAAGCTCTGCGAGCGGTGCAGCGACGTGGCCAGTTGACTGCTCCAGCCGACCACGGCGTCCGTGTCGACGCACACCGGCTGATGAGCCGTGACCGGGATCACTATGGGATGCCCCTCACACATCAGGCCGAGCTTGCCGTAGCCGCTGAAGACGCTGTTGAAGATTCCGCCGCCGGTCATGCCGGCACCCTTCACCGTCTTGATCTCGTACGAGAGCGTGGCGTCGAAACACAGGACGTTGCGACCGTTGATGGTGAGGACGTCGCCCTGCTCCATCTCCACTATGAAGCAGTTGGCGGCCTCATGGGCGAACCACGCCTCGCCCTGACCGCGGACCGCCATCAGCGGCAGCCCCTCTCCGGTGACGGCGCGCTTGAGCATGCCGCCGAGGCCCTGGCCCTTGCGCTCGAACTGCAGATCGCCGCGGAAGGCGACCATCGATCCCTGGCGTGCGTGCATCTCGCCGTTCACGGCGTACTTGATGGACTTGGTGTTCTGCAGGGTCATTCCCGGGGCGGTTGCCGGCTTGACCATGTTCTCGCTGGAAAAGAGATCGCTCTTCATGCGGTGCATCCTCACCCGGAGCGATTCATTCCGCCAAGGAGCCGGGAAGCCCGGGAGAGGGACGGCTGGCAGACTTGGACGCGTGAGCAGCAACGACACCTTCCCTCCCCTGTCCCAGCCGGACTCCTCGGCCCGGCCGGGCGCCACGTCCACTTCCGTCTCCCCCTTCCAGTCCGAGCGGAACAGCCGGGACGAGGCCCCGCAGTACGTACTGCCGCTGGTCGTGCACATCGAGAAGACCGACCCCCCGGCCCGCACCGACGCACTGCGCACCGCCGCCCGCGCCGTCCTCGTGATGCTCTCCGACGAGCGGTCCGTCGGCGAGGGCGAGTGGGCGCAGGCCGTCCACGACTGGCAGGACGCCCGGATCCGCAAGGTGGTGCGCCGGGCGCGCGGCGCGGAGTGGCGCAAGGCGTCCGCCCTTCCCGGCATCACGGTCACGGGCGAGAGCGCGGAGGTGCGGGTGTTCCCGCCGGTGCCGCTGGACGGCTGGCCGAAGGAGCTGGCCAAGCTCCAGGTGTCGGGCACGGACCTGGACGACCCGGAGCCGCCCGCCGCACCGGACCTGTCCGGCCCGGTGCTGTGGCTGAACCCGAAGCTCGGTATGTCCGCGGGCAAGGAGATGGCGCAGGCCGGGCACGGCGCACAGCTCGCCTGGTGGGAGCTGTCGGATACGGAGCGCAAGGCCTGGCGCGAGGCCGGGTTCCCGCTCTCCGTCGCCACTCCGGACGCCGCCCGCTGGGCGGAACTCACTGTGAGCGGACTTCCGGTGGTGCGCGACGCCGGCTTCACGGAGATCGCCCCGGGATCCTGCACGGTGGTCGCCGACCATCCGGCGCTGCGCCGCTGAGCGTCCGGCATGCGCCGCTGAACGCTCCGGTGCGCCGCTGCGTATCTCCCGATACTGCCCCACCGGCACTACTGACCAGTATCTTGAACGACCAGTCATGCGCCGGTCGTTGGAACCGGCAGTTGATTCGACGCCGTCACGCCTCGGCCCGGGAGAAACCTTGTTGCGACGCATCAACGGAACGGCCCTCATCATCGCGGCACTTGTCGCCACACTCGGCGCGCTCGCCTATCCCGTCTGGTCCTACGCCGACCGTTCCGGCACCGGTCAGGCCAATCTCAACGCGTCGTCCGTCGCCACGCAGTGGGGTCCGCTCTCCGCAACCGACCGGGACTTCCTCGTGAAGGTGCGTCTGGCGGGGCTCTGGGAGCTCCCCGCCGGGCAGCAGGCCATCGAGCGTGCGCCGAGCGAGGCGGTCAAGGCCGCCGGCGACCATCTGGTGGTCGGGCACACGGATCTGGACCGCCGGGCCCGGGACGTGGCCGCGAAGCTCGGGGTGGAGCTGCCGAACCAGCCGACCGAGCAGCAGCAGGGCTGGCTGCGCGAGCTGACTGCGGCGAGCGGCGAGGACTACGAACGCAAGTTCGCCAATCTGCTGCGGGCCGCGCACGGCAAGGTCTTCGGTCTGATCGGCCAGGTCCGGAACACCACCCGCAATTCGCTGATCCGTCAGCTGGCGACCGACGCCAACCAGACGGTGCTGGACCACATCACGATGCTGGAGGGCACGGGCTTCGTCGACTACGACGCGATCGCCCGCGATGCGGCGGCCGCGGCGACCGCCAGTCCGACCGGGCCGCCCCCGCCCACCGGCGGGGTGGTGCCGCCCCAGCCGGTGCCCGCGGAGCCGACCGGGGACCAGTCGTTCACCTCGCGTCCGTCCACGATGCCGATGCCGATGCCCTGATCCGGCCCGTCCCGGGGCCGGAACCTCAAATCCTGCTCTGAACGTCCCCCTCTTCGGATTGGCCACCGCCCGCCGGGGCCATTACCCCTGCACGGAGCGGAGGAGGGGGACACCATGGAGCTGGGCATCGGTATCGGCTGGCGGCCGGAGATCGCGGACGCGGTGGAGGCACTGCCGGGGATCGACTGGGTGGAAGCGGTCGCGGAGAACCTCTGCACCGATCATCTGCCCGGCTCCCTGGAACGGCTCCGCGCGCGCGGCGTGACCGTCGTCCCGCACGGCGTCTCGCTGGGCCTCGGCGGCGCCGACCGCCCCGACCCGGCCCGCCTCGCCGACCTCGCCACCCGGGCCGCGCTGCTGGGCACGCCGCTGGTCACCGAGCACATCGCGTTCGTACGGGCCGGGGGGCCGCGCACCGCGTCTCCGAGGCTCGAAGCGGGCCACCTGCTGCCCGTACCGAGGACCTGGGAGGCGCTGGACGTGCTGTGCGAGAACGTGCGGATCGCCCAGGACTCGCTGCCGGTGCCGCTGGCGCTGGAGAACATCGCGGCGCTGATCTCCTGGCCCGGCGAGGAGCTGACAGAGGGCCAGTTCCTGGCGGAACTGGTCGAGCGCACCGGGGTCCGGCTGCTGATCGATGTCGCCAACCTGCACACCAACCACGTCAACCGTGGCGAGAACCCCGCAAGGGCCCTCGACGAACTGCCGGTGGAGGCGATCGCGTACGTGCATGTGGCGGGCGGCATCGAGAAGGACGGCGTCTGGCACGACACGCACGCCCACCCGGTGACCCGTCCCGTCCTGGACGTACTCGCCGAACTCCGCTCCCGGATCGCGCCGCCCGGCGTTCTGCTCGAGCGCGACGACGACTTCCCGCCCGCGGAGGAACTGGCGGGCGAACTATCCGCTGTCCGCGCCACGTTGGAAGCGGCGGGGAAGGCACGCTCGGGCTCCGCGTCCGAGCCGGGAGCATCCGGCCACGGCCGCATCGCCCCGGCCACCTCCCCGGTCGAATCCACGGATGACACCACCACGGCCGCCGTCAGCAGCCGAGCCACCGACACCGGTGTCGCAACCGATGGAGCGCGCGACCGCGCCGCCGTCGCCCAGACCGCGTTGCTCTCCGCACTCGTGGCCGGCACCCCCGCCCCCGAGGGCTTCGACCACCGTCGCCTGGGCGTCCAGAGCCGCGCCCTGGCCGCCAAGCGGGCCGACGTCGTCGCCAAGGTGGCGCCCGAACTGCCCCGGATCCTCGGCGACGGCTACCGGGACGCCTTCCTCTCGTACGCCAGGACCCGCCCCATGTCCGCCGGATACCGGCGCGACGCACTGGACTTCGCCGAGCAGTTGCTGATCACCGGCCGGCCCGCGGACCACGCCGCCCGGCGTCGGCTGACCCACTGGTGGCAGGACCGTGCGGCCGCCAGGCCGCCACGTCGCACCACCCGGCTGGTACGGGCCGCCCGCGCCGCGATCGTCGGAAGGTGACCGGGATGAATGTCGTCGCTCTGCTCGTGACGCTCGGCGTCGTCGCCTCCTCGACGCTCCTGATCGTGGGGCTCTCGAAGGCCCGGCGCGGACCCGGTGGCCCGGTGCACGACCTCTACGAAGTGGCCTTCCTGAACGGTGGGCCCGGCAGGGTGGTGGACACCGCGCTCACCGCGCTCCAGGCGGACGGACGCCTGGTGGTCGGCGGCCCCGGCATCGTCGCCATCACACAGCCGATCGCCCACGACCCGGTGGAGAGGGCCGTACTGCAGGCGCACGCCGCCGCCCCCAGCGGCGCGCTGCACACGCTGCGGGACGCCGCCATGCGGCACCCGGCCGTGCAGGAGGTCGGCGACGGACTCGCGGCCCGCGGTCTGCTGGCCGCGCCGGAGGCCACCCGGAAGTGGCGCCGCTGGGGCTTGTTCCAGGGTTTCGGCTGTCTGCTGGCCATTCCGGCCTCCTTCGCGGTGACGGTGGCTCAGTTCGTGACGGACGACGACCCGACCGGCTTCTCCGTCCCCTTCATCGTCAAGGTGCTCCCTGCCCTGGTCGTGGGCATCCCGGTCGGGCTCGTCTGCGCGGGCATTGCCCGTGCCCGGATCACCGGGGCGGGCAGGCAGGCGGCCAGGCAGTACCGCGCCGCCCACGTCGGCGCCGCGGAACCGGCCCATCTGGTGGCGACGCTCGGACTGCGTGCGCTGCCCGATCCGGTACTGCGGACGCAGCTGGTGACGGCGGCGCGGATGCGGACGACCACCGGGCGGCGGCCGATGTCGCCGTCGCACCCCTCCTCGTCCTCCACCGGCAGCGGCGACTTCCTCATGGCGACGGCGTGGTGCGCCGGTTCGGGCCCGGCCGACTCCGGCTGCGGAAGTTCCAGCGGAACCCCTGGCGGCGGAGGCAGCGGCTGCGGCGGAGATGGCGGTGGCGGTGGCGGTGGGTGCAGCTCGGGAAGCAGCTGCAGTTCCGGCTCCAGCTGCTCCGGCTCCAGCTGTTCCAGCAGCAGTTGTTCCAGCAGTAGTTCGAGCTGCAGCAGTGGTTCGAGCTGCAGCAGCAGTTCCTGAATGGGCGGCTCCGCGGCCTCCACTGCCGCTTCGGTCCCCTCGGTGCACCGTCCGCATGGTGGAAAGCCGTGGCGCTCCGCCGTCCGCCTCGCATAGAAATCCCGACATGCTCTGGGTTCTGTTTCTGCTGGTCGCATGGGGCGCTGCGGCCCTCTCATGTCTCCGGCTCTGTCTGGCCGCCGCGTCCGTCGACCGGGCGCGGGACCCCGGGGACGTCGAACTGACCCTGTACGAGACCGCGTTCCTGACGGGTGGCCCGCACCGGGTCGCCGACCTCGCCCTGGTCACCATGCATCTGCGCCGCCGACTGCTGCTCGCCCACACCGGGTGGGCCACTGTCGTCGACCCCGACGGCCGGGACGAGGTCGAGCGCACGGTGATCCGTGCCATCGGCCCGGAGGGGCAGTCGCCGATACCTCCGATACGCTCGGCGACCGCTGCCGCCGGAGCCGTACGCGCTCTCGCCGACCGCCTCGTCCGGGCGGGGCTGGCCCTGCCCGGCGGTGAACGGACCGACATCGCGTCGGCGGTGCGCGCGGTGCGCGGATCGGCCCTGCTGGCGGCCGTGATGACGGGCGCCGCGCTGCTGCTTCCCGGACAGGGGCGGGGGCTCGGCAGTCCGACGGCGGCCGAACTCGTCTGGTTCGGGCTGCCGCTCGTCCTGACGCTCGGCGCTCTGGCCATCGCCCGGATGGAGATCCATCCGTACAGCTCCTGGGCCTCGCCCACCGGGCAGCGGCTGCTGGACTCGGTCGCCGCCCCGGTGGGCGGCACGGATCACGACGTCCTGGCGATGGTCGCGGTACGAGGTGTCGGTGCCGTCGCCGATCCTGCGCTGCGCGCCGCGCTCTCGATCGGCGGCCACCCGGCACATCTCCCGCACCAGGGCCATCGAATACAGCGCGGCGAGGGGTGGCCTTCCACCGGGCCGGTGCCCGGCGCATGAGTGGGCCGGCCTTGGAGGCCAGGCCTGGTGCTCCCACGGGAGCAGGTGCCGGGCCCGCGCCGGGGCGGGGCCGAAGACGAGCGGGGAAGGACGTGTCACTCCCCCGCCCGTCCCGGGAACGCCGCAGGTCAGGACCTACTGCGCACCCGGAGCCGAACCCGGTGTCGCTGGAGCGGCGGGCAGCGCACAGCCGTGCGCCGGCGCCCACCCTCTGATCTTCCGGGTTGGGGTGGTCGGAGCCCGCTCGCTACGCGAGCCCGGCCACCAGGTCTGCGACGGACTTCCTGCGGCCCGTGTAGAAGGGGACCTCCTCGCGGACGTGCATCCGCGCCTCGGAAGCCCGCAGGTGACGCATGAGGTCGACGATGCGGTAGAGCTCGTCGGCCTCGAAGGCGAGGATCCACTCGTAGTCGCCGAGCGAGAAGGAGGCGACGGTGTTGGCGCGGACGTCGGGGTAGCCACGGGCCATCTTGCCGTGGTCCGCGAGCATCCGGCGACGGTCCTCGTCGGGCAGCAGGTACCAGTCGTAGCTGCGCACGAAGGGGTAGACGCTGATGTAGTTGCGCGGCGTCTCGTCGGCCAGGAACGCCGGGATGTGCGCCTTGTTGAACTCGGCGGGGCGGTGCAGCGCCATGTTCGACCAGACCGGCTCCAGCGCCAGGCCCAGCTTGGTGCGCCGGAAGAGGTTGTACGCCTCCTGCAGCTCGTCCGCCGTCTCGGCGTGCCACCAGATCATGACGTCGGCGTCGGCACGCAGGCCGGAGAGGTCATAGGTGCCACGGACGGTGATGTCCTTGGCGGCGAGCTGGTCGAACAGCTCCTGGACCTCGTCGGCGTAACCGGCACGGCCGGCGGGGAGCACATCACGAAGCTTGAAGACGGACCACAGCGTGTAGCGGATGACCTCGTTGAGGTCCTTGGCCTTCTTGCCGGCGTTGGGGATCTTCTCAGGCGCACTCATACGGCTATTGTCCCGCCTCGCTCCGTGTGCCCTGAACCGGGGTGGGAGTGGCAATGATCTCTCCCGCGAGATCGGCGGCGATCTCGTCCGCCGCCCGGTGGGCACTGGCGATGCACGCGGGGATGCCGACGCCGTCGTACACCGCTCCGCAGACCCGCAGCGCCGGCAGCTTGGCGACCTCGTCGCGGATCCGGGCGACCCGCGTCAGATGACCGACGGGGTACTGGGGCAGGCCGCCGATCCACCGGGTGACCTCGGTGTCCACCGGCTTCGCGGCGAGTCCGGTCGCCTCGGCGAGGTCGCGCAGCGAGACGTCGACGAGTTCGGTGTCCTCGCGGTGCAGGTGGTCCTCCTCGCCGTACCGGCCGACGGAGGTGCGCAGGACGAACAGGTCGGGGGCTGTGTCGGCGACCCATTGCCACTTGTGCGTGGAGAAGGTGGATGCCTTGATGGTGCGGCCGTCGACCGGCGGTACGAGGAAGCCGGAGCGCCCGTCGAGGGCGTCCGTGGCAGCCACGTCGGAGCGCCGGAACGCCAGGGTGACCAGCGCCATCGACGCGTACTCGACACCCGCCAGCTCGACGGAGGCGGCCGGGGACTCGGCGGCGAGCAGGGTGGAAGCGGACCAGGCGGGAGTGGCGAGGACGATGCCGTCGGCGGTGATCACCCGGGTGTCGGTGCGGATGGCCCAGCCGTCGGTGGTACGGGTCAGACCCAGCACGGGCGTGGCTGTGAGGATCTCGCCGCCCGCCCCGCGCACGGCATCGGCGACGGCGTCCGGCAGGGTGCCGATGCCTCCGTCGATGCCCTGGAAGACCGGGCCGGTCTGCCGGCGGGCCGCCGCCTGCTGCTGGATGCGCTCCACGCCGTCGAGCAGTGAACCGCCCTCCCGGGCCACCTCGAACAGCTGCGGTACGGCGGCACGCATCGAGAGCCGGTAGGCGTCGCCCGCATACACCCCGCCGAGCAGCGGTTCCACGAGCCGGTCGACGACCTCGCGGCCCAGCCGGTCGGCGACGTACGCACCGACCGCGACGTCGTCGCCGACGGCGGTCGGGGTGAGGTCCCGTTCCTGCGCGATGCGGGCGAGGCCCTCCGGCGACAGCACCCCGCCGAGCGCGGCCGGGTCGCCCGGCACGCCCATCACATGGCCCTTGGGCATCGGCCTCAGTTCACCGCGCGTCCAGACCGCCGCGGTGGCCGTGGCCGGCGGCTGCAGCCGGTCGCCGAGCCCGACGGCGCGCGCCAGGTCGACCGCCTCCGGCCGTCTGGCCAGCATCGACTCCGCACCCAGATCGACCTGGGTGCCCGCGACCTCACCGGTCATGAGTTTGCCGCCGAGCCGGTCGGTCGCCTCCAGGAGGGTGACCCGCAGCCCGGTGGCCAGGAGCCGGTGGGCTGCTGCGAGTCCGGCGATGCCGCCGCCGATGACGACGACATGACCCGTACCTGTGTCCGCGCGGTTTGTTGAACGCTGCATGCCTCCACTCTCTCAAACCTGTTCCGAGTCCCGAACGTGACCGCTTCGAAACCGGTAGCGGGCAACCCGAACCCCGGTCCCGAACGTCGAACCGGCACCATCAACCACCCGCCCAGGGGGAGCAGTTATGCAGTCAGGACGCCATCGGGACCGTTCGTCCACCCAGCGATCGCGCACGGTTCTCGCCGCCGGGACGCTCGCCGCACTCCTCGCGCTGAGCGGCTGCGGGGCGAGCGACAGCTCGGACAGCAAGAGCGCGGCGGGAGACAGCGCCAAGTACGCGGCCCCCCAGGCGGAACGCGGCGACGCCGCCGCCGGGGCTGCGGACCAGGGGTCCGCCGAGAGCGGCTCGGCGGAGAAGAAGAAGTCCTCCGCGCTGTCGACCCCCCATGTCATCCGCAAGGCCTCGCTCTCCGTGGAGGTGAAGAGTGTGCCGAAGGCGGTCGCGGCGGCCCGTGCGGCAGTGGAGAGTGCGGGCGGTCTGGTGGCGAACGAGTCCACCGAGCGGCTCGACGCCACGCACGAGGTGTCGCACATCGTGCTGCGGGTGCCGCAGGGGGAGTACGACGCCGTGCTGCGGGAGCTGGCGGGTGGCGGGAAGCTGCTGTCCCGGACGACGGAGGCGAAGGACGTCACCGATCAGGTCGTCGACGTGGAGAGCCGGATAGCCACCCAGCGGGCGAGCGTCGCCCGGGTGCGGAAGCTGATGGACCGGGCCGACAAGCTCGCCGATGTGGTCACTCTGGAAGGGGAACTGAGCAACCGCCAGGCCGAACTGGAGTCGCTCCTCGCCCAGCAGGAGTCGCTGAAGGACCGCACCACCCTGGCGACGATCACGCTCAGCCTCTCCGAGCCGGAGTCCCCGTCGAACAGCGAGGACGACGATCCGGGGTTCGTGGACGCACTCGGCGGTGGCTGGCACGCGTTCGTGACGATGGTGCGGTGGATCGCGATGGCTCTGGGTGCGGCGGCGCCGTTCCTGGCCGCGGCCGCGGGGCTGCTGCTGCTCGGGCGACTGCTGCGCACCTGGCTCGCCCGACGCCGGGTGCCGCGGGAACCCCAGGCGTCCCGGCCGGAAGAGCAGGCTCCCGCAACACCCGAGGCTCCGACCGCCCCCTGAGCGTCGTAGCGTGGACCTTCGGAGTGGACGCTCGAAGGGACCCGGCATGACAGCGGAGCGACTGGTGGTCATCGGCGGGGACGCGGCGGGCATGTCCGCCGCGTCCCAGGCCCGCAGGCTCAAGGGACCGGAGGAGCTGAGCATCGTCGCCTTCGAGCGGGGCCACTTCAGCTCGTACTCCGCCTGCGGCATCCCGTACTGGGTCAGCGGCGACGTGGCGGGACGGGACGACCTCATCGCCCGTGCGCCCGAGGAGCACCGGGCCCGCGCCATCGACCTGCGCATGCGCACCGAGGTGACGGAGATCCATGTCGCCGGGCAGCGGGTGCGGGCGCTCGACCGGGAGAGCGGGGAGACCTACTGGACCGGCTTCGACAAGCTGGTGATCGCGACGGGGGCCCGGCCGGTGCGTCCGGCGCTGCCCGGCATGGACGCGGCGGGGGTGCACGGCGTGCAGACCCTGGACGACGGCCAGGCGCTGCTGGACTCCCTGGACCGGGCGCCGGGGCGGCGCGCGGTCGTCGTCGGCGCCGGATACATCGGTGTCGAGATGGCGGAGGCGCTGCTGAAGCACGGCTTCCAGGTGACGGTCCTCAACCGCGGCGAGCAGCCGATGGCGACGCTCGACCCCGACATGGGACGCCTGGTCCACGACGCGATGGACGGGCTGGGCATCACGACGGTGAACGGGGCCGAGGTCACCAAGATCCTCACCGGTGCGGACGGCCGCGTGACCGCGGTCGCCACGAACGACGCGAGCCACCCGGCGGATGTGGTGGTGCTCGGTATCGGTGTCGAACCGGAGACGACACTGGCCCGCGCGGCGGGCCTGCCGGTCGGCCCGCACGGCGGTCTGCTCACCGATCTGTCGATGCGGGTCGTCGGACACGACAACATCTGGGCGGGCGGCGACTGCGTCGAGGTCCTCGACCTGGTGGCGGGCCGCACCCGCCATATCGCGCTGGGCACCCATGCCAACAAGCACGGCCAGATCATCGGGGCCAATGTCGGCGGCGGCTACGGGACGTTCCCGGGGGTGGTGGGCACGGCGGTCAGCAAGGTCTGTGATCTGGAGATCGCCCGGACGGGGCTGCGCGAGAAGGACGCCCGCGCGGTGGGGCTGCGGTTCGTCACGGCGACGATCGAGTCGACGGGCCGGGCGGGTTACTACCCGGGCGCCCAGCCGATGACGGTGAAGATGCTCGCGGAGCACCGCACGGGCCGGCTGCTCGGGGTGCAGATCGTGGGCCGGGACGGGGCGGCGAAGCGGGTGGACATCGCCGCGGTCGCGCTCACCGCAGGGCTGACGGTGGAACAGCTGACGGCGCTCGACCTCGGGTACGCCCCGCCGTTCTCGCCGGTCTGGGATCCCATTCTGGTGGCGGCGCGGAAGGCTGTGACGGCGGTACGGCGGGCGGGCACCGCCTGACGTTCATCCGGCGCCGACGGCATGGACATGAGTGGGATCCTGCTGTCGGCCGTGGTGGCGGTCGGCGCGCCGACCATCGGCAGCGGCCGGCCGGACCGGCGCCCGCGTCCCCCGCAGTCCGGGCGGACCTACCCGGACTTCGGGGACTTGCGGACACCGGCCGCCGGCTGCGGCAACCCCGGCTGAGCGGCATGCTGGAGTGCCGTGTCTGTCACCGCATCCGGTCCCCGGGGGCCGGGCCGTACGGGCGCCCCGAGGCCGGTAGGACCGTACGGAACAGCCCTCAGCGAGCGGTCTGCGTGTGTACGTACTCGACGAGCCGCGTCAGCGCGTCCGGGTCGGTCGTCGGCATCACACCGTGGCCCAGGTTGAAGACATGGCCCTCCAGACCGGCGGCCGCGTCCAGCACCTCGCGCGCCTTCGCCTCCACCGTCGCCGTCGACGCGAACAGCACCGCCGGGTCGAGGTTGCCCTGAAGTGCCTTGCCGGGTCCGACCCGGCGCGCACCCTCGTCCATCGGGACCCGCCAGTCGACGCCGACGACATCCGCGCCCGCCTCGCCCATCAGCCCGAGCAGTTCGCCGGTGCCGACACCGAAATGGATGCGCGGGACACCGTACGGGGCGACGGCGTCGAAGACCTTCGCGGAGGCAGGCATCACGGATCGGCGGTAGTCGGCGGGGGCGAGCGCACCGACCCAGGAGTCGAAGAGCTGCACGGCCGAGGCGCCCGCCTCGATCTGTACCTTGAGGAACGCGCCGGTGATCTCGGCCAGCCGGTCGAGGAGGTCGGCCCAGAGCTCCGGCTCGCCGTACATCATGGCCTTGGTGCGCTCGTGGTTGCGGGACGGACCGCCCTCCACGAGATAGCTCGCGAGAGTGAACGGCGCACCGGCGAATCCGATGAGCGGCGTCGGGCCGAGCTCGGCGGTGAGCATGCCGACGGCTTCGGTGACGTAGTGGACGTCCTCCGGCGTGAGGTCGCGCAGCCGGGCGAGATCGGCGCGGGTCCGGATCGGGTCGGCGATGACCGGGCCGACACCGGGCTTGATGTCGAGGTCGATCCCGATGGCCTTGAGCGGGACGACGATGTCGCTGTAGTAGATCGCCGCGTCGACCTTGTGGCGGCGGACGGGCTGCAGTGTGATCTCGGTGACCAGCTCCGGCATCGTGCAGGAGTCGAGCATGGCGATGCCCTCGCGCACCTTGAGGTACTCGGGCAGCGACCGCCCTGCCTGACGCATGAACCAGACCGGCGTGTGGGGCACCGGCTCGCGGCGGCATGCCTTCAGGAACGCCGACTCATGGGTGGCGGAGGTCTTCGTCTGCTGGCCCGAGGGGCGATCGTTGGCACTCACGCACAGAATCTTCGCACGAAGCGGTGAGGAGCCGGGTCCGCGCCGGGTGTCCCTCCCTGCACGAGGCTCCGGTTCCGCCTACTCTTCCCCGCATGGCTCCGGCTCAGGGACAATTCTCCGAACAATCCGATGGCGCTGACAGCAAGGACAGTGCGGAGGGCAGTTCCGTCCCGCCCGCGTTCCGGTCGGCGGTGGAGGCCTTGCGCTCGGCGCGGCTCCGCCCCGAGCTGGAAGTGGAGCCGACTCGGCCGCCTCAGCGTCTCGCTCCGTACGCGTACGCCGTGGAGGCGGCGGTCGTCGACGGCGAGGACGATCTCGCGGACGGCCGCCTTGTGCTGCTCCACGACCCGGCCGGGCACGAGGCGTGGCACGGCACGTTCCGTCTGGTGACGCTGGTCCGCGCCGAGCTGGAGCCGGAGATGGCTTCCGACCCGCTGCTGCCGGAGGTGTGCTGGTCCTGGCTGACCGGTGCGCTGGAGGCGCGCGGTCTGTCGTACGGAGAGGCGGGCGGCACCGTCACCCGGGCAGGTTCCCACTACTTCGGCGCGCTGTCCGAGCGGCGCCCCGCGACGCAGATCGAGATCCGGGCGTCCTGGACCCCACGCGAGGGGCGAGGTGGAGCACCGGACACGGCGGCACATCTGGTGGCGTGGGGGGATCTGCTGTGCCAGATCGCCGGCCTGCCGCCGTCGGGCCCGGCCGACGCGGCGGTGGTGACGCTGCCTCAGCGGCGCGGTCCGCAGGTTCCGTAGCCGGCCGTTCCGCCGCTACACCTTTTGGCGCACGCCGAAACATATCGGCATCAATCCGTCACAGGTTTCACTCGATTGCCGGGATTCTTTTCGTACAATCGATCGCCCGTCCGATTTGCCCGAATTGTTACTCACTAAATCGTGATCTTCCTCTAAAGGAGGACGGGTCTGCTGCCGAAGAGGTCAATGACCCTTCAAGCACGGTTCGCCCCGGCTTCATCCCCGAGCCGGCCCGTCCCGCCACTCCCCAGGAGGCCTGGTGTCCGTTCTCCTCGAGCAGCCCGCAAGCCTGGTCGCCTACCGCCCGAACAAGCCGACGGCCATGGTCGTCGTGGCCGACCCGCGCGTCCGTTCCACCGTCACCCGCCATCTGTGGGCACTCGGAGTACGTGACGTCATCGAGGCGTCGTCCATCGCGGAGGCCCGTCCCCGCGTCGGCAACCCGCGCGACATCTGTGTTGCCGACGTCCATCTGCCCGACGGTTCCGGGCTGACCCTGCTGTCCGAAACCCGAGCCGCCGGCTGGCCGAACGGCCTCGCCCTCTCCGCCGCCGATGACATCGGCGCCGTACGCAATGCCCTCGCGGGCGGCGTGAAGGGCTATGTCGTCACCGGCACACGTACCAATATCGGCCACCCCACCCGCCCCGGCGTCGCTCCCATCGGCGCCAATGCCGCCCGTATGCACCGCCGGCCCCCCGGCACCCCGAGCCACCCGGGCGGCTACCGCGAACTGTCCGGCCGCGAGGTGGAGGTCCTCCGGCTGGTCGCCGAAGGACAGTCCAACAAGGCCATCGGTGTCTCCATGGGGCTGTCCGCCCTGACCGTGAAGAGCCACCTCGCCCGCATCGCCCGCAAGCTCGGCACCGGAGACCGCGCCGGAATGGTCGCCGTGGCCCTGCGCACGGGCATCATCCACTGACCTGCACGCCCCGGCCGGCCGACAGAACGTTGCGGACCGGCTGGTTTACATTCATCGGCGCCCGTCGACGGAACGTTCCGTCGACGGGCGCCGTGCATACACAGATACCCTTGACACGTGACCGACGCCCAAGAGACCGCAGCAGACACTTCACTGCGAACCACCGGGGGCGCTCCCCCGGACGACGTCGCCCCGGCGCCGATCCCCTTGCTCGAACCTCGCGAGGGCATTCCCCCGGTGGTGGCCTCCGACGACGCCCTCGCCCGGGTGGTCGCGGCTTTCGCCGCGGGCACCGGCCCCGTCGCCGTCGATGCCGAGCGCGCATCCGGCTACCGCTACGGACAGCGCGCCTACCTCGTACAGCTGCGGCGCGACGGCGCGGGCAGCGCCCTGATCGACCCGGTCGGCTGCCCGGACCTGACGTCGCTCGGCGAGGCGCTGCGCGGCAGCGAGTGGATCCTGCACGCCGCCACCCAGGACCTGCCCTGCCTGCGCGAAATAGGGATGCTTCCCACCGAACTCTTCGACACGGAGCTCGCCGGACGGCTGGCGGGCTTCCCGCGCGTCGGCCTCGGCGCGATGGTCGAGAACGTGCTCGGCTACGCGCTGGAGAAGGGGCACTCCGCGGTCGACTGGTCCACCCGCCCGCTGCCCGACCCCTGGCTGCGCTACGCCGCGCTCGATGTCGAGCTGCTGATCGATCTGCGCAACGCCCTGGAGGAGGAGCTCGACCGGCAGGGCAAGCTGGAGTGGGCGCAGGAGGAGTTCAACGCGATCGCCTCGGCCCCGCCCGCTCCCCCGCGCAAGGACCCGTGGCGCCGCACGTCCGGCATGCACAAGGTGCGCCGTCGTCGTCAGATGGCGGTCGTACGGGAGCTGTGGAACGCTCGTGACCAGGTCGCACAGCGCCGGGACATCTCGCCCGGCAAGGTCCTCGGCGACGGCGCGATCATCGAGGCGGCCCTCTCCCTCCCGCCGAACATCCAGACGCTGACCACCCTGCCGGGCTTCGGCCACCGCATGGGCCGGCGTCAGCTGGAACAGTGGCAGGCAGCCATCGACCGGGCCAAGGCGCTCCCCGAGTCCGAGCTCCCGCAGCCCGGCCAGCCCCTGCTGGGCCCGCCGCCGCCGCGTTCCTGGGCGGACAAGGATCCGGCGGCCGCTGCCCGGCTCTCGGCGGCCCGCGCCGCGGTGTCGGAGCTGGCCGAACGGCTGCACATGCCTCAGGAGAACCTGATCACGCCGGACACCGTCCGCCGGGTCTGCTGGGAGCCGCCGAAGAACCCGACGCCGAACGCGGTCGAGGACGCACTCACCATGTACGGGGCCAGGCGCTGGCAGATCGAACAGGTCGCACCGCTCCTGCTGCGCGCCCTGACGTCGGCGACGGCCTGACCCCCTCGCCCCCCCTTTCCGCACGAATTCGCCTGGACGACGCTCCGCGGCGTCGTGCGACGAAAACGCCCCCGGCCGACCGGCCGGGGGCGTTTTCGTCAGCCGGGGTGCGGCCGCGGGGCGGTCGGGGGCGATCGGAATCACGCCAGCTTGTCCCCGCCCCGGCATGTGACGTTCGCCGCTCCCGCCGTGGGGGGTGGGCAGTCTGGTTACCCGCAAGTAGCATGATGGTGGCGGCGCGCTTCCGGGCGTGCCGCGCAGCAGTGCCATCCCGCACCCTGGAGGAGAGCCATCGTGCCTCGTACCATCCGGGACGTCGTCTTCGTCGACGGCGTCCGCACCCCGTTCGGCAAAGCGGGCCCGAAGGGCATCTACCACGAGACCCGCGCCGACGATCTCGTCGTGAAGGCCATCCGGGAGCTGCTGCGCCGCAACCCGGACCTGGACCCGGCCCGTATCGACGAGGTCGCCATCGCCGCGACCACCCAGATCGGCGACCAGGGTCTGACGCTGGGCCGGACCGCCGGAATCCTGGCCGGTCTGCCGCAGTCCGTCCCCGGATACTCCATCGACCGCATGTGTGCGGGCGCCCTGACCGCCGTCACGTCGACGGCCGGCTCCATCGCCTTCGGCGCGTACGACGTCGTCGTCGCCGGCGGTGTCGAGCACATGGGCCGCCACCCGATGGGCGAGGGCGTGGACCCGAACCCGCGCTTCGTATCGGAGAAGCTGGTCGACGAGTCCGCCCTGTTCATGGGCATGACCGCGGAGAACCTGCACGACCGGTATCCGCAGATCACCAAGCTCCGCGCCGACGAGTACGCGGTCCGTTCGCAGGAGAAGGCCGCCAAGGCGTACGCCAACGGCAAGATCCAGCAGGACCTGGTGCCGGTCTCCGTGCGCCGCACCAACGCCGAGGCCGGCGAGACGGGCTGGGGCCTGGTCACCGCCGACGAGCCGATGCGTCCGGGCACCACGCTGGAGTCCCTGGCCGGTCTGAAGACCCCGTTCCGCCCCCACGGCCGCGTCACCGCCGGCAACGCCGCGGGTCTCAACGACGGCGCCACCGCCTCCCTGCTCGCCGCCGAGGACGTTGCCCGCGAGCTCGGCCTCCCGGTCAAGATGCGCCTCGTCTCGTACGCCTTCGCCGGCGTCGAGCCCGAGGTCATGGGGTACGGCCCGATCCCGTCGACGGAGAAGGCCCTCGCCAAGGCCGGTCTGTCGATCGGTGACATCGGCCTGTTCGAGATCAACGAGGCTTTCGCCGTCCAGGTGCTCGCCTTCCTCGACCACTACGGCATCGCCGACGACGACGCGCGCGTCAACCAGTACGGCGGCGCCATCGCGTACGGTCACCCGCTGGCCTCGTCCGGTGTGCGTCTGATGACGCAGCTGGCCCGTCAGTTCGAGGAGCAGCCGCAGGTCCGCTACGGCCTGACCACCATGTGCGTCGGCTTCGGCATGGGCGCGACGGTCATCTGGGAGAACCCGAACTTCGACGGAGGCAGCAAGTGAGCTCCACCACTGAGCTTCTGAAGGGCGCAGCCGAGCTGTTCCCGGGCGAGGTCGTCACGCAGGCGCACGTGCGCCACCTCGACCTGCCGGCGGGCGCGGGCAGGTTCGCCCTCATCACGCTGGACAACGGCCTGGACCACACCAAGCCGACCACCTTCGGACCGCAGTCGCTGGCGAACCTGAACGCCGCCATCGACCAGGTCGAGAAGGAGGCCGCCGAGGGTGCGATCGTCGGTATCGGCATCACCGGCAAGCCGTTCATCTTCGCGGTCGGCGCCGACCTCAAGGGCGTCGAGCTGCTGAAGAAGCACGACGACGCGCTCGCCATCGGCAAGGGCGGCCACGACGTCTTCCGTCGCCTCTCCGGCCTCGCGGTCCCGACGTTCGCGTACTACAACGGCGCGGCGATGGGCGGCGGTGTCGAGGTCGGTCTGCACTGCTCGTACCGCACCGTCTCCAAGGCGCTGCCCGCGTTCTCGCTGCCCGAGGTCTTCCTCGGTCTGGTCCCCGGCTGGGGCGGCTGCGCCCTGCTGCCGAACCTGATCGGCGCGGACCGCGCGGTCTCGGTGATCATCGAGAACTCGCTCAACCAGAACCGTCAGCTCAAGGGCAAGCAGGTCTTCGAGCTCGGGATCGCCGATGCCCTCTTCGAAGGCGCGGACTTCCTGGAGCAGTCGCTGATCTGGACCGCGAACGTGCTGAACGGCGCGGTCACGGTGGAGCGCCCCGAGGTCGACCGCGGTGACGCCTGGGACCAGGCCGTCGCCCGTGGCAAGGCCATCGCCGACTCCAAGGTGCACGGCGCCGCCCCGGCCGCGTACCGCGCGCTGGACATCATCGCCGCGGCGAAGGACGGCGACCTGAGCGCCGGCTTCGAGGCCGAGGACCAGGCCCTCGCGGACCTGATCATGGGCGGCGAGCTGCGCTCCGGGATCTACGCCTTCAACCTGGTCCAGAAGCGCGCCAAGCGCCCGGCCGGTGCCCCGGACAAGAGCCTGGCCCGCCCGGTCACCAAGGTCGGCGTCGTCGGCGCCGGTCTGATGGCCTCGCAGCTGGCGCTGCTCTTCCTGCGTCGCCTGGAGGTGCCGGTCGTCCTGACCGACATCGACCAGGAGCGCGTCGACAAGGGTGTGGGCTACGTCCACGCCGAGATCGAGAAGCTGCTGGGCAAGGGCCGGATCAACCAGGACAAGGCCAACCGCCTCAAGGCCCTGGTCTCCGGTGTGCTGGACAAGGCCGAGGGCTTCTCCGACGCCGACTTCATCATCGAGGCCGTCTTCGAGGAGATCGGCGTCAAGCAGCAGGTGTTCGCGGAGGTCGAGGCGGTCGCCCCGGCGCACGCGATCCTCGCCACCAACACCTCGTCCCTCTCGGTCACCGAGATGGCGTCGAAGCTGCAGCACCCCGAGCGGGTCGTCGGCTTCCACTTCTTCAACCCGGTCGCGATCCTCCCGCTGCTGGAGATCGTGCGCGGCGAGAAGACCGACGACGCCTCGCTGGCCACGGCGTTCGGTGTGGCGCGGAAGCTGAAGAAGACCGCGGTGCTGGTGAAGGACGCCCCGGCGTTCGTCGTCAACCGCATCCTCACCCGCTTCATGGGCGAGATCCAGAACGTCATCGACGAGGGCACCCCGGTCGAGGTCGCCGAGAAGGCCATCGAGCCCCTCGGTCTGCCGATGTCCCCGCTGGTCCTCCTCGAGCTGGTCGGCCCGGCCATCGGTCTGCACGTCTCCGAGACCCTGAACCGCGCCTTCCCGGAGCGTTTCACCGTCTCCGAGAACCTGGCCGCGGTGGTCAAGGCCGGCAAGCGCGGCTTCTACGTGTACGACTCCGGCAAGCCGGAGCTCGACCCGGAGGTCGCCGCTCTCCTCAAGCAGGGCGATGTCGTCCTGTCCGAGGAGCAGGTCCGCGACCGCGTCCTGGACGCGGTGGCGCAGGAGATCGGTCTGATGCTGGACGAGGGCGTCGTCGCCGAGGCCCAGGACATCGACCTCTGCCTGATCACCGGTGCGGGCTGGCCCTTCCACCTGGGCGGCATCACGCCGTACCTGGACCGTGAGGGCGTCTCGGAGCGGGTCAACGGCAAGCAGTTCCTGGCGCAGGGCGTGGCGAGCGTCCCGGCGTAAGTCGGCAGGCCTGCCGATGTGAGAGGCCGGTCGTAGGACAGGACGGACCGTGCGGGATCATGTCCCGTACGGTCCGTCCGCATTCGGGCCGGCGAAGAGTCCGGGCGGGAAGAATCCGGGCAGAGGGAGAGGCCGCGTCATGCCGCGTCGTCCCGGGATGCTGACGAAGGTATCCGCCGCGGTACCGCGCTCGCGGACCCCCTGGCTGACTCTGGCGGTCGCGGCTCTGGTCGCTCTCGTCGTGGTCACGCTGTCCGGCCGGCCCGGCGCGACTCACGCGCCCCTGACGGACGCCGTACCGGGAGATCTGCGGATCGCGACCTGGAACATGTGCGACGTACGGCAATGGAACTGCCAGGACACCGGGAGCAGTCGGCAGAAACTCCAGGCGCTGAAGCGGCTGGCCACTGTCGACGGCGCGCAGGTGATCATGCTCCAGGAGGTCTGCGCCGGGGACCTCGCCTCGGCGCGGAAGGAACTGGGCAACGGTTGGCGCAGCACCTTCCGGGCGTACGCCGACCGCGACGCCCGTGGGCGGCAGACCAAGGTCCGGTGCGCGGAGCAGCGTCAAGGACAGGCGGGCTTCGCGATCCTCGCCTCGTCGCCGCTCTCCCATGTCTCGGTGGTGCCCTCGCGGCAACCGGCCGTCGGACTGCGCAGGGGCATCCTCTGCGCCTCGCTCGCCTCCCACGGCGTCCGGGTGTGCAATGCACACCTGACTCTGCCCGGCGGCGACCGGGCGCATCCGGACTGGGAATACCGTGACGACCAGCTGTCGTCGCTGGTGGGCGCGGCGAACGCGCGCACGGTGTTCGGCGGGGATCTGAACAGTGCGCCGCCCTCGGCCGGCAGCCAGGACAGCTGGATCTGGCCGTACGACATGTACCGCAGCTACCGGGAGTGCGACCAGGATTCGGCCTCCTCACGCAGCGGCCGAGCCACTCATCTCACCGGTCACAAGGTGGACTACCTGTTCACGGCACTGCCGAGAACGCATTGCTCTGTGCGGGCGACTGCGGCATCGGACCACCTGGCGCTCGTCATGGCGGTCAGAGCCGGCTGACGAGAAGGCCGGTCCCCCTGCGGGCACGGCGTCAGTAGCCGGGACCCAGGTGCTGCGCCGGAGCCGGCGAGGCGTAGGCGTTCACCACACTGAAGGTGACCGCGCTCCGCTGGGACCTGTTGCCGCCCATGTCCACCGCATGGCACTCCACGGTGTGCGGCCCCTCGGTCCAGGACCAGCCCGACTCCCACGACCAGCTGCTGTCCGGGGCCACCGGTGCCATGCCGAGCGGTATGCCCTCCTCCACGAACTCCACGTGCGCCGCGCCCGACGCATACCCCATGAGTCCGATGACCGGGCCCGGCACCTGCTGACCCGGAGCCGGTACCGAGATGACAGGGGCCGGGGCCGAAGGGCCGACCGTCTGCTGCACCAGCAGCTGTCCGCCGGACACCGCGTTCGGGTCCGGGGACAGGGAGCCCTGCGTCTGGACGGTGAAGGCGACCTCGGTCGCGGGTGAGGCGAACCCGGTGGTGTCCACCGCGAAGATGCGGACGACATGCTGCCCCTTGGACCAAGGCCTACCCAGCTCCCAGGACCAACTGCCTTCGGGCGCGGCCTTGGGCGAGCCCAGGAACTTTCCGTGCTCCCAGATACTCACCCGCACAGCGCCCGGTGCGGAACCGGTGAATCCGACCGTAGGCGTATGGACCTGCTGGCCGGGCGACGGAGCGAAGACCATCGGGGCAGGGAACGACGAGCGCACCTGTGCTGTCGCCTTCAGGTAGCCGTCGATGGCGGATCTGTCGGCGTCGGGCTGCTCGCGGCCGTTACCGACGAAGCCGAGGCGCGGTGCCATGCCGTCGATGAGGAAGTTGATGAGTCCCATGAGCATGGGCACGTTTCTCCTGGTCACCTGGGTGTGATCGGAGATGAAGGGAGAGTCGCTGAAGATGAAGTTGAAGTTCTCGTAGCCGTTGAAGAGGCCGAGGAACGGCTCCACCTGCACCGGGTACTGCTCGTCCTGCGGCGACGAGAGCACGTAGATGTTGGCCCCTCGGTTCGCCCCGGCGCGGACCAGGTCGGGGATCGCATTGTCGAGGACGCGAATGTTGGGCTCCGTGACCTGGCCCATCATGAACTCCGCGACCGACGGGTGCTTCTCCAGATAGGTGCCGATCATGAACTGCGGGACGATCGAAACAATGTTCCGGAAGCCGTACTTCAGGCCGAAGTAGAGCGCCGCGCTGCCACCCTTGGAGCCCCCCCACATGGTGCACTGGTCCGGGGTGAGTCCCAGCGAGTTCATCACATTGGATATGAGGGTGATGACGGACCGCTCCAGTTCGAAGTCCATCCCCTTGCACAGGTAGTAGCTGTTCTTGCCGTCGAACTGGTCACGGATCCACAGGATGTTGGACCGGAGGTTGTCGAAGACCCCGTTCGACCACCCGTAGTCGTCGGGCGCGGCAAAGTTGGCGAAGACGACCACCAGGTGCTGGTTGCCCTTCTTCGCATGGGCGAACCTGTACTGAACCGGGTACTTTCCGGAGGCTTCGATGCCACTGTGCGGGGCGCCGCCGGAAGGTGCGTTGGACATGGTTCGGGAACTCCGATCTTGTGGGGGTCCTCACACGGCCTCGGCGCGCTCGGCACGCCTTCGCACGGTGCGGACGGCGGCGTCAGTAACGCGGCTCGACGTACGAGGCGTTCGCCGGCACCGCGAACGCGTTCACCACGGTGAAGGCGAGCAGGCTCCGCGGGGACTCGTTGCCGGCCGCATCCACTGCAACGTACTCGACATTGTGCGGGCCCTCCGGCCAGGCCCATCGGGCCTCCCAGGACCAGCTTCCGTCAGACCTGACCGCCGCCGCACCCAGATGGGTGCCGTTCTCGCGGAAGGACACCTGAGCTGCTCCCTGCGCGTACCCCATGAATCCCACCGCCGCGCCCACCACCTGCTGGTGGGCCACCGGAGCGGTCACGACCGGTACGGCCGGCAGAATCGGTGTCGGCGCAAAAGCCGGGTCCAGTGCGGTGAAGACTACTTCGGTGCGTGCGCTGTGGAACTTGTTGGCGTCCACTGCGAAGAGCCTGATGACGTGCTTCCCCCTGGCCCAGGTCTTCTCCGGAGCCCAGCTCCAGCTGCCGTCGGGGAGCACCTGCGGCGAGCCGAGGTACTTGCCGTTCTCCCACATGCTGACGCGTACGGCACCCGGGGCACTCCCGACGAAACGGACGGCGTTTCCCGGCAGCTCCTGATGAGGTACCGGCGTCGAGACCACGGGCGCGGCGAACGTATCGCCGCGCATCTGCGAGGTGGACGAGAGATAGGCGTCGATGGCGGACGTGTCGCGCTCCGGCTGCTCCTGGCCGT
Source organism: Streptomyces sp. NPDC005262 (assembly GCF_042872425.1). Classification (NCBI taxonomy): domain Bacteria; kingdom Bacillati; phylum Actinomycetota; class Actinomycetes; order Kitasatosporales; family Streptomycetaceae; genus Streptomyces; species Streptomyces sp. NPDC005262. The sequence goes on along the minus strand of NZ_JBIAKK010000006.1, from coordinate 26,997 downwards.
TGCTGACCACACCTATGCGGGGAGTGATTCCGTCGACGAGGAGATTCAAGAGCCCCATCATGGTCGGGAGATTCCGCAGGGTGACTTTCCCGTGACTCGCGATCAAGGGAGAGTCGTTGTAGACGAAATTGAAGTTCGTGTACCCCTGGAACAGCCCGAGGAAGGGTTCGACATGGCGTGTGTACTGCTCGTCCTGAGGTGACGAGATCAGATAGACGTTGGCATCGCGATACGTCCCCGCCCGCACCACGTCGGGGAGCACGGAGTCGAGGATGTGCACCTTCTCGTCCGTCACTTCGCCCATCATCAACCGGGCCGCACCCGGCATCGATTCCTTGACGAAGGTGCCGATCCTGAACTGGGGCACACTCGCCACCACGTTCCGGAAGCCGTACTTCAATCCGAAGTACAGCGCTGCTGTGCCGCCCTTCGAGCTGCCGAACATGGTGCAGTCGTCCGGTGTCAGAGCAAGTGCGTTCATTACGCGCGAAATGAGTTCGATGACGGACCTCTCCAGCGAGAAGTCCATCCCCTTGCACAGGTAGTAGCTGTTCTGGCCGTCGAACTGGTCTCGGATCCACAGGATGTTGGCGCGGGTCTTGTCGAGCACCCCGTTCGCCCATCCCCATTCACCGGGTGCATTGAGGTTGGCGAAAACGACGACCAGATGCCGGTTTCCGTTCTTCGCGTGGGAGAACCTGTACTCGAGGGGAACGGACCCGGAGGCTTCGACACCGCTGAACACGGCACGCCCGTTCGGGGCTGCGTTAGACATGTACGGAATCCACTTCCTGCCTGTGCGGCTCGGCTGTAGCCCTGCTCATCAGCTGCCGGGGCACAACGGCGCGGCCGCCGAGGGCCCGCTCCCTCGCCTGGGCGGAGTTGTAGCCGGAGCTGTACGGCGTCACCGTTCCGACGGCCGGCGCCATCGCCTGCGCCGCGTCCAGATCCCCACCGGCGACCAGGATCCGGTCGGCGAGTCTGGCCGAGGCGTAGCCGTCGTCCAGGTCGCAGAACTCCTCCTGGAACCATTGATAGCGGTCCGCGTAGTCCTCCTGGATCCGGTCGATGTCCCGGATCGCCGATATCAGTTCGGGGGATTCGAAGACCAGTGGCCCCGGGGCGCTCTCCTCGAAGTCGAAATAGAAACCACGCAGCGTGTCTCGGTAGTGGTCCAGGTCGTAGGTGAAGAACAGGATCGGGCGCCCGGTGTTGACGAAGTCGAACATCAGGGACGAGTAATCAGTGATCATCACATCGGCTATGAGTGAGAGATCGGCCATATCCGGATAGTCGGAGACGTCGTAGACGAAGCCGTCCCCCGCGCCCGGAACCGGGTCCACCACATTCGGATGACGACGCACCATCAGCACATGGTCAGCACCGAGCCGCTCCCGCGCGTCGTCGAGATCGATACGGAAATCGAACTTGTACTTCCCGGGTGCGTAGAACTGGTCGTCGCGCCAGGTGGGGGCATACATGATGACGCGCTTGCCCGGAGGCAGCCCGATGCGCCGCCGGATCTCCATCGCCTTGCGGCCCGTGTCGTGACGCCTCAGGATGTCGTTGCGCGGGTAGCCGCACTCGACCATTTCTCCGGGAAACCTGAAGGCCCTCTTGAGGATCGGAGTGGAGAAGCTGTTGGGCGATACGAGCATGTCCCAGTTCTGGACTTCTTTCTCCACCCGCTCCAGATACCGCTGGTCCGCGAAGTGCACCGATTCGATGTCATGGCCGATGCGCTTGAGCGGCGTTCCGTGCCAGGTCTGGACGACAACCTGCTCCGGACGCTTCTGGAACCAGTCCGGGAGGTGGTTGTTGGCGACCACGTAGCGCGAAGTCGCCAGCGCCTCGTACCACTCCGGTGACCACATGCGCACAGGCCTGGCGGTCGGAGGCACCTCGACCTGGTCGTCGCGCACCACCCAGAGGTGCTCCAGCGCGACCCCGCGCCGGACCATCTCCTCGTGCACCGCCCGGGGGCTGTCCGAGTACTGCGTTCCCTTGAAGGCGTCGAAGAGCACGGCCGGTCGAATGTCCTGACGCCGAGCCTGTGGGTATGCCCTGGTTCGCAGCAACTTCTGCCGGTACGGGCCTCGAGCCTCCTCAGGCATCGCGGACTGCACGAGCATCGAGAGCCTGTCGTACGCCTCGGCCTGGAGTTCGTACCCTCGGTCGCCACGCTCCATGTTCTGGGGCATGGAAGCGATGAGCTCCTGCTCGATCTTGATCATGAGGTCCGGGGAGCGGTCGTCCGGGGCTACGACGGAGGGGTCCTGACGGCGCAGGAAGAAATCCCAGCGTCCCGCGGCGAGAGGGATGTCGCCGGCCAGCGTCCTCATCGCGGCGGGGGTGAGGACACAGCGGAACCTCTTTCCGTCCCACTGGATGGGCACGGCCCGTTCGGCGCCATGAGCACGGGAGCGGACGACCACGTGGGCGGCGACCCGCTCGGCGGGACCGAGCAGGTCGGCACAGGAGTAGCCGCAGATGAGCTCCAGCGCGCCGTCCTCGAGCCAGGCGCCGTCCGAAAGGAGGGGCAGGGCAGCGCGTTCGAACAGCACCACATAACCCGAGCCGTTCCGGTGAACGACGATCTCGCGGTCGCCATCGTCCGTCTGCAGAGATGCCGGCATGCGGTAGTGGCCGTCCTGGGCCTCCTCGGCCATCACCGGGTAGAGCGGCGCCTTGCGCCCCTCCACGTGCACGGTGACCTTCCAGCCGTTGCTGCCCATGGTCCACGCCTGCGGTACCGCCTCGCCTGTGGCCCGCGAGCCGGGCACCACATCGGCCAGTGGGACACGGGTGACGAACGTGCACCAGCCGTCGCCGCCGGGCTGGAAGCTCAGCCATGAATCATGGCGGCCCGCACCATTCATGCTGGTGACACGGAACTTGCCCCACTCGGGAATCTTCGGACCGAGATAGACGCCGCCGATCTCCAGATACTCGCCGACCACGCGGTGCCTCGTGATGCGGCACCGGACGACCTCCACCCTGAGCTTCAGACTGCCCTGCACGAACAGCGGGATGATACGGGTGTTCTTGTCGACATACCGGTACGGCGGATTGGCTGCCGTACCGGAGCCACCGCGGCCGATGCTCTTGTAACGGAACAGCCCGCGGCTGAACACACCGGCTGCGACATCCCAGGTTCCCTCGACCCACTCACCCTTCTTCTTCAGCCGCGTGGTGTCGAAGCGGCTCTCGAAGCCCGCCCAGTCGTAGCAGTAGCGGTTCTGGTTGGAATGCTCGGTCGCCTGGGGGTAATACGTCGTTTTGGCCAGATTGACGAGGGTGCTTCCGGTCTTCTTGTTGCGCAGCGCCAGCATTTTCGTGGACATGTGCCGCTTGTGCACATTGATGAAACGCACATAGGCGGATCCGGTCAGCGTCAGCCACTCGCCGTTCCACTGCACCCCGGTGGCCGAGCTGTGGGGCGACAACTCCTTGTCGAGTCGGTAGTCGCGCTTGTAGAGACCCGTCTTGCGGTTGCCCAGATGCGGATAGTTCAGGTACCGGTGCAGTCGGCGGCGTACCGGAAGCGGTCCGCCCTTGCGCTCGAACTCGATGACGTCGAGCAGTTCATCGAGCTGACCCTGGTGGACGAGGAGCCACTTGACACGCGCGTCCGCGGGGAGCTCTTCGATGATGTCCTCGTCCGCCTCGCTCAGGAACTCCTGGGCCCAGTGCATGAAGGCATCGCGATATTCCTCGTCGGCGTCGGGAAGCACCTTCAGATGGAGCATGAGGTCCGACTTGAGGCAGGCGAGGTCGTACTTGCGCTTGTGGTCCCTGAACGACCGTGACCGATGCTGACCGAGGAAGCGACTCACGGACTGCACGGCGGCGACCCGGTCGCGCAGATTGCTGAGCTCGGTGTGCCGCTGGGTGATCGAAGGGGCGGCTCCGCCTTCCCGGCGGCGCCAGAAGTACACGATGTCGGTGATGACATCGACCTTCTGGGCCCGGAAATGGGCGAACATGTTCACCCAGGAGTCCTCGTACATGACTCCTTCGGGGAACTGAATGAAGTGATAGTCCCAGAAGGAGCGGCGGAACACCTTGTTCCAGACGGTTCGGTCGTAGATCAGCGCCTCGAACCGGGTGATGTGAGTTCCACGGCGGTCGCGCTGCATCGGCCCCTTGTGAAGAGGGGACTGCCACTTCGCGGTGGAGTTCATCATCTGGACGTTGCCCGAAACAAAATCCGAACCGGACTCCGAGAGAGTACGGATGAGCAACTCATAGGCGTATTCCGGAATGACGTCGTCACCATCGGCGAAGACCAGGAACTCACCTGCCTGATGCATGGCGCGAAGACCTGTATTGCGAGCATGGCCGGGGCCGTGCGACTCCTGCCGTATCAGCCGGAAGCGGGGGTCCCGTGCACAGAAGTCCTGAGCGATCTGGGTGGAGTGATCGGTCGAGCCGTCATCAACCATGATGACTTCGAACTCGCGGAACGTCTGGCGCGCGATGGACTCCAGGCACTCGGCAAGGTAGATCTCAACATCCTGAAACGGGACGATGACACTCAGTCGCGGCCCGTCGGCCATGCTTCACACTCCAGTTCACGGCAGCGGAACGCGCCTGCGCCACCGCCAACATCCAACTCTGCGCACCGCCTTCGCCGAGCCATGGGGGCCCAGGGTCGGACCAAACCGACCACTGGTCGCTCAACTCTTGAAACTGTTGCGTCAGACGCAAATCTTAAGTGAACATTAAAGGATGTCAACGTGCAGGTTCCGTGAGGGCCCACGAAACACTCTGGACACCCGAGAGTGATTGAAGTCATGGCACTCGCCGTACAACCCTTACGGGGTGTCATGAATGCGTCGGAGATTCCCTACTGAGCGTGAAAGAGAGTCCGGTCGGCTCTTCTCAGAGGGTCTGCCACTCGGCGAGCGTCAGTCCCGGACCGTCCGTCTGCCGGGCCACTCGAGGTTCACCACTCTCGTCGATCACGGCCACGACCACCCTGCCGAAGACGTCCTCGGCCAGCGCGGGGGTGCCAGAACAGGACATTCCGGTGTCCGACCACCACATCCCGTTGCTCTCGCCCTCAGTCACTCCCACACCGATGACGGCTGTGCCGTTCGCCCCTCGGTGAGCCAGCAAGGTGCAGTCGTAGCCGTCCACGAACGCGCGCGCCGTCGAGTGGGGTCCGTCGCCCGGAGCCCCGCCGAGCGGCATCGGCCACCCTCCGGCCCGGTACGCCACCACACCGAGGCCTGCGGGATCGGTCCAGTAGTAGGTGGCCCGGTCGGGGCCCGTCTCCAGACCGGCCGCCGTACCGGGGCACACCGCGAAGCGTGAGGGCTGCGCGTCGCCCCACGGCCCGGCGGGCTTCTGCTGGCTCCAGTGCGCCGTACCGAGCTGCGTCGACGCGAAGATCTCGACGCGATCCGTGGAGAGGGCGACGATCGCCGGAGCGGATTCGATGCCGCTGCCCCCGAGGTCCTCCCACGCGCGCCATTTACCGTCGGGCTGCTCACGGCGGAGAGCAAGACCACCGCGAGCGCTCGGCAGACAGATGTGCACTACACCCGACGACGTCACCACACCGACCGGCACTCCGATCGCACGCGCAGACTCCGCGTCCTTGTGGGGGTTGCCGAGGGAACGCCATTGCGAGATCGGGCGGCCCGTCTGGTACTGGATGGCGTACATGATGTCGGCCACAGCAGATTTGCCGGCGGCACCTCGCTCACGGCGGGCGATGAAATGCACATAGCCGTTGCTGTCCTGCACGAGACACAGATGGGTCAGATGCGGCGCCGCGAAGAACTCGGGGCGGCTCCACCGCGGACCACCGGACCGCTCCTCGGTCCATCGCTGCAGACCACCCTGAGCCGTGGCGTACACAGTGAGTCGGCCGTCCTTGCCCCGGGTGAGCCATACGCCCTGAAGCGCATGAGAGCCTGCGGAAGCCTTTGAAGTCTCACGAGTGCCGTGCTCCAGCATGGTTCTGCAGCCACCTTCCAGAACTGACATCCGACGACTCGCGCAGTATTTCGAATCTGCCACATCCTAAACCCCCGCATCGGAGGGCGTTCCAAGGCTCTGGCCTGTCGCAACGACGCGTCTCCGCACTTCCGGAAGTCGCCGGTCCGCCACGCACAGGTTCGCGTCACTCGTACGCACGTCCGATGGACTGTCTATAGTGCACATTCATCAGGAAAAGACGGACCGGCTCCTCCCCCCACCCGAGTCCACCCAACCCAGCCCTTCCGGGCGACGAGACAAGGGACTCGAGCAGGATGAGCCACGACGGCATGCCCCCGGGCCCGCGCGCCTCCCGACGAGCAGCAACTTCGCAGCGGGGTCGCAAGAAGGACCGAAAGCGCCGCCGGGGTCTGAAGATCACCCTCAGTGTCGTGCTCGTCCTGCTCCTCGCCGCCGGTGGCACCTTCTGGTGGCTTTACAGCAGCCTCGACGGGAACATCAAGGGCGTCGACATCAACAAGGCGCTGGGGGACGACCGCCCGGAGAAGCTGCCCACCAGCGGTCAGAATCTGCTGGTGCTCGGCTCCGACTCACGGGCCGGTGCCGAGAACAAGGAGCTGGGGGGCGGCGGCAGCGTCAGCGGCGCCCGGTCCGACACCGCGATGGTGGTGCACATACCCGAGGGCCGGCAGCAGGCCGTCGCCGTGTCCATTCCGCGCGACACCCTCGTCACCCGGCCCGAGTGCACCAAGGCCGACGGCTCGACGACGCCGTCCGCGAACCGCGTGATGTTCAACTCCGTCTACTCGCAGATCGGTCCGGCCTGCGTGGTCAAGACCGTCGAGAAGATGTCCGGGGTCCGGATCGACCACTACCTGGAGATCAACTTCGCCGGGTTCAAGGATCTGGTGGATGCCATCGGCGGAGTCACGGTCGATGTCCCTCAGGACATCCACGACACGTCGTCCGGTCTCGACCTCACGGCAGGCCCGCACAAGCTCGACGGCACCCAGTCCCTCGCGTACGTCCGTACCCGGCACGGCATCGGCGACGGCAGCGACCTGGGCCGCATCGGGCTCCAGCAGCAGTTCCTCCTCGCGCTGCTGAGTGAGGTCAAGTCGCAGGATCTGCTGGGCAGTCCGACGAACTCGTACAAGATCGCCAACTCGGCCACCAAGTCGCTGACCACCGACTCCGGGCTCGCCTCACTGAAGTCCCTTGCGGAGTTCGCCCGGTCGATGAACGGCGTGGACCCGAGCGCGATGGAAACGATCATGCTTCCGGTCGCGTACGACAAGCAGGACCCCAACCGGGTGGTGGCGGCGCAGCCGCAGGCCGGTGACCTCTGGAAGGCGATCCGCAAGGACGGCACGATCCCGGAGTCGGCGAAGAAGTCCCCCGCCACCGGCGGCTGACGGGCCGTGCGGCGGCCGGTGCATGCCACCATTTTGGGATGCAGACCGAACGGACCCTGGTGATCGTGGACGCGGCCAATGTGGTCGGGTCGGTGCCGGACGGCTGGTGGCGGGACCGGCTCGGGGCGACCGAACGGCTGCGGGATTCCCTGGTCCCGTTCGCCGCGGCCGGTCTGCCCGGGCACCCCGGACCCGTCGAGTTGGTGCTGGTCGTCGAGGGCGCGGCCCGTGGCATCGTGTCGGTGCCGGGGGTACGGGTGGAGTCCGCGCCCGGCAGTGGGGACGACCGGATCGTCGACCTCGTCGTCGCCGAGGCGGCTCCGGCCGCGAACCGCGACTGTGTCGTGGTGACGGCCGACCGGGAGCTGCGGCAGCGGGTGGAGGCGTACGGGGCGCAATGCGCGGGCCCCCGTGCCGTACGGCCGCTGCCGCCTCGCAAGGACTGACCTACGGCCGGCCGACGGCGTCGTTGATGCGGCTGTGCCGGCGCCCGTAAGAGAAGTAGATGATCACCCCGACGATCATCCAGACGGCGAACCGGAGCCACGTCTCGGCCGGCAGGTTGAGCATCAGCCACACCGAGGCGGCCACCGAGAGGACCGGGATCAGCGGCACCCACGGGGTGCGGAACGCGCGATGCAGATCAGGACGGGTGCGGCGCAGCACGAGAACGCCCAGGGCGACCACCACGAACGCGAAGAGCGTGCCGATGTTCACCAGGGTCGCCAGCTCGTTGATGCTGGTGAAGCCGGCCACGATCGCGATGATCACGCCGAGCAGGATGGTCGGGCGGTACGGGGTGCCGAACTTCGGGTGCGTCCTGGAGAAGAACCGGGGAAGCAGCCCGTCACGGCTCATCGCGAAGAACACCCGGGTCTGGCCCAGCAGCAGGATCATGCACACCGTCGTGAGGCCGACCGCGGCTCCGAAGCTGATGACGCCCGCGTAGAAGGGATGCCCGACGGCCTTGAAGGCGTCGGCCAGCGGGGCGCTCACGGACAGTTCGGTGTAGTGCTCCATGCCGGTGACCACCAGCGATACGGCGACGTAGAGCACTGTGCAGATGAACAGCGAGGCGAGGATGCCTCGCGGCATGTCACGCTGCGGGAGCTTGGTCTCCTCGGCGGCGGTGGCCACGACATCGAAGCCGATGAAGGCGAAGAAGACGATGGAGGCGGCGGTGAAGATGCCCAGGACGCCGAAGTTGGTCGGGGCGTAGCCGAACATCAGCTGGATCAGCGGCGCGTTCAGTCCTGAGCCGGACGTCTGTGGCTCAGCGGGCGGGATGAAGGGTGAGTAGTTGGCGGCCTTGATGAAGAAGAGCCCCGCGATGATCACGATCAGGACGACCGCCACCTTGATGGCGACCACGACGGTCGTGACCCTCGCCGACAGCTTCATACCGAGCACCAGGATGACGGTCAGGACGAGTACCAGGACGAAGGCCAGGACGTCGAAGCCGAATCCGGTCCCCGCATCCGGCCCGGCGATCACGTCGGGCATGTGCCAGCCCACGTTGTCCATCAGCGAGCGGACGTAGCCGGACCAGCCGACGGCCACCACCGCCGTGCCCAGGGCGAATTCCAGCACGAGGTCCCAGCCGATGATCCAGGCGATCAGTTCACCCAGCGAGGCGTACGAGAAGGTGTACGCGGACCCCGCGACCGGAACGGTGGAGGCGAACTCGGCGTAACAGAGTGCGGCAAGGGCGCAGACGATGGCGGCTGCCACGAAGGCGAGTGCGGTGGCAGGCCCCGCCGATTCCTTCGCCACTTTGCCGGTGAGGACGAAGATGCCGGTGCCGATGATGACGCCCACTCCGAAGACCGTGAGGTCCAGCGCGGAGAGGGACTTCTTGAGAGCGTGCTCCGGCTCCTCGGTGTCACGGATGGACTGTTCCACCGTCTTGGTCCGGAACAGCCCGCCTTTGGTGGGTGGTGTGTCCTGCTGCGCAGTCACCGGCGTACCTCCACGCACTCGTCGTGAACGCCATGATTGGGACATCACCGGCAGAGCAAGGCTCCACGTCGAGCGATTTCACGCGAATGGGCCGGTCGGACCACTCGTACAGGGTGGTCCGACCGGCCCATCGGCCGTATCGCTCGTCGCTCGTTCGGACCCGTGCGGGCCGGGTCCGTGTCGGTCGGATCAGTCCCTGGCGGGCTCGATCACGGAGGGCCTGCCGGCGTCGCTGTCGTAGCGGCCGTCCAGCTTGGCGACGAGACCGGTGACCTGGCGGGCGATGTCCGGCGCGGTCAGCCCGATCTCCGCCATGACCTCCTTGCGGGAGGCGTGGTCGAGGAACCGCGGCGGGATACCGAAGTCGCGCAGCGGTACGTCGACTCCCGCGTCGCGCAGCGCCTGGGCGACGGCCGAGCCGACACCGCCGGCCCTGCTGTTGTCCTCGACGGTGACGACGACACGGTGCTGTTCGGCGAGCGGGGCCATGGCCTCGTCGACCGGCTTGACCCAGCGCGGGTCGACGACCGTCGTCGTGATGCCCTGGGCGTCCAGCAGATCGGCGATCTCCAGGCACATCGGGGCGAGTGCGCCGACGGAGACCAGGAGGACGTCCGGGCGGGCGGTGTCGGCCCTGCGGAGCACGTCCATGCCACCGACCCTGCCGACGGCTTTGACTGACGGGCCGACCGCACCCTTGGAGAAGCGGACCACGGTCGGGGCGTCGTCGACGTCGACCGCCTCGCGCAGCTGGGCGCGGACCTGGTCGGCGTCGCGCGGCGCGGCGATCCGCAGGTCCGGCACGCACTGCAGGATCGACATGTCCCACATGCCGTTGTGCGAGGCGCCGTCGGTGCCGGTGATCCCCGCCCGGTCCAGGACGAATGTGACACCGCACTTGTGCAGCGCGACGTCCATCAGGACCTGGTCGAAGGCCCTGTTGAGGAACGTGGCGTACACCGCGAAGACGGGGTGCAGTCCGCCGGTGGCGAGGCCCGCCGCGGAGACCGCGCCGTGCTGCTCGGCGATGCCGACGTCGTAGATCCGGTCCGGGAATTCCTTCTCGAACCTGGTGAGGCCGACCGGCTGGAGCATGGCCGCGGTGATCGCGACGATGTCCTTGCGCTCCTTGCCGAGCTTGACCATCTCCTCGCCGAAGACCGAGGTCCAGTCGAGGCCGGAGGTGGCGACGGGGAGGCCGGTGTCGGGGTGGATCTTGCCGACGGCGTGGAAGCGGTCGGCCTCGTCGAGGAGGGCGGGGGTGTAGCCGCGGCCCTTCTCGGTGAGGCAGTGCACGATGACCGGCCCGCCGAAGCGCTTGGCCCGCTGCAGCGCGGATTCCAGGGCCTCGATGTCGTGGCCGTCGATCGGGCCGACGTACTTCAGGCCGAGGTCCTCGAACATGCCCTGCGGGGCGATGAAGTCCTTCAGCCCCTTCTTGGCGCCGTGCAGCGTCTCGTACAGCGGCTTCCCGACGACTGGCGTGCGCTCCAGGATGTCCTTGCCACGGGCCAGGAAGCGCTCGTAGCCGTCCGTGGTGCGCAGGGTGGCGAGGTGGTTCGCGAGGCCGCCGATGGTCGGGGCGTAGGAACGCTCGTTGTCGTTGACGACGATGACGAGCGGGCGGTCCTTGGCGGCGGCGATGTTGTTCAGCGCCTCCCAGGCCATACCGCCGGTGAGAGCGCCGTCACCGATGACCGCGACGACATGGTCGTCCTTCTTCAGCACCTCGTTGGCCTTGGCGAGGCCGTCGGCCCAGCCGAGGACGGTGGAGGCGTGCGAGTTCTCGATGATGTCGTGGTCGGACTCTGCGCGCGAGGGGTAGCCGGACAGGCCGCCCTTGCTCTTGAGCTTCGAGAAGTCCTGGCGACCGGTGAGCAGCTTGTGCACGTAGCTCTGGTGGCCGGTGTCGAAGAGCACCTTGTCCTTCGGTGAATCGAAGACCCGGTGCAGGGCGATGGTCAGCTCGACCACGCCCAGGTTGGGGCCGAGGTGGCCGCCGGTCTTGGAGACTGCGTCGACGAGGAAGGTCCGGATCTCCTCGGCGAGCTGTTCCAGCTGCTCAGGACTGAGCCGGTCCAGGTCGCGCGGTCCCCCGATGCGGGTCAGCAGGGCCACCCGTGCCTCCTTGCGTTTGAGCTGGTCGAGCATGCCGATCCGCTGAGTCTAATGTTCCGTCCGGGGCCGGGGTCATCGGGCGGTGCTTTCCGGTGCGGACCGGTGCGTGCGTACATACGTACACGCAGGTGCCCGGCACCACGAAGGGTGCCGGGCACAGGCGCGGGTTCCGCGGTCAGGCGCGGCCCGCGGTCTTCTGGGTCTTGCGCGAGACCGAGTCGATGATCACGGCGATGAGGAGTACTCCACCGGTGATCATGTACTGGATCGCGTTCGACGACAGGTTCATCTGGTTGAGGCCCTGGACGATCGACTGGATGACCAGGATGCCCAGCAGCGCGGACCAGACCTTGCCGCGTCCGCCGAACAGGGACGTACCGCCGATGACGGCTGCGGCGATGCACATCATGAGCTGGTTGCCGCCACCGAGCGAACGGTCGGCGCCGCCGGTCGCGGAGGCCAGGAAGAGACCGCCGACCGCACCGAGCGTGCCGGAGATCATGAACACCGAGATGCGGATCCAGGACACGTTGATACCGGCACGACGCGCTGCCTCGATGCCACCGCCGACCGCGAAGATCTGACGGCCGTAGGTGGTGCGGCGCAGAACGAAGTCGGTGATGACCAGGATCGCGAGGAAGATCACCAGGGAGAGCGGGAGGCCCTGCTCCTGGTTGAACGCGTACGCGGCGAGGAGGCACAGGACGGCGATCAGCACGGTGCGCAGGATGATCTCGCTCTGCGGGCGGTGCGGCAGCTCTGCGGCCTTGCGGCGCCTCGAGTCGCGCAGCTGCGCGAGGTAGAAGGCGACGATCACGACCACGGCGAGACCGTAGGCGGCGGCGACGTCGGCGAAGTAGTAGCTGGTCAGGTCGCGGACGAAGCTGCCGAGCGGGGTGGTGATGGTGGACTTGTCGCCCATCACCCAGGTCTGCAGACCGGCCCAGCCCAGGAAGCCTGCCAGCGTCACGACGAACGCGGGCACGCCGATCTTGGCGAAGACGATGCCGTGGAAGGCGCCGATGACCGTGCCGGACAGGATGCCGACCACGATGGCGAGGGAGTCGGGCATGTCCGTGCCGAGCACGGCCCACACCGAACCCGCGAGACCCGCGACGGAACCGACCGCGAGGTCGATCTCGCCGAGCAGCAGTACGAAGACGATGCCCACGGCCATGATGCCGGGGCCCGCCGCGTACAGCGTGATCTGGTCGAGGTTGTACGAGGTGAGGAAGTTGCCGGTCTCGACCTGGAAGACGATCCCGATGACGATCAGGCCCACCACGACAGGCAGCGAACCGATCTCGCCCGAGCGCACCTTGCGCTTGAACTCGGTCCAGTAGCCCTTGAAGCCCTGCTCACGGATGAGCAGGCGGGGGTCGACGACCTTGACTGCGCCGGCCGCTGCTGCGGGAGCCTCGGTGGCCTTTGCCTGGGCCGGGACCTCGGCCGAAGTCTTGCTGATCTTGCTCACTTGGATGCCTCCGCGCTGCGGGACTTGCGACGGGTCACGGCGTTGTCCGTGGCGCCCGTGATCGCGGCGATGATTTCTTCGTGGCTGGTCGTCGCCACAGGGAAGATGCCGTTGTTGTGGCCGAGTCGCAGCACGGCGACCTTGTCGGCGACAGCCTTCACATCGGCCATGTTGTGGCTGATGAGGATGACGCCGAGGTTCTGCTCGCGCAGCCGCTCCACCAGGTCGAGGACCTGTGCGGTCTGCTCGACGCCGAGGGCCGCGGTGGGCTCGTCCAGGATCACGATCTTGGGGTTGCCGACCAGGGCACGGGCGATGGCCACGACCTGGCGCTGGCCGCCGGAGAGCGCGGCAACCGGGATACGGACGCTGGGGATACGGATGGAGAGCGTGGACAGGAGGTCCTGTGCCCGCTTCTCCATGGCGACCTCGTCGAGGACGCCACCCTTCTTGATCTCGCGACCGAGGAAGAGGTTGGCGACGACATCCAGGTTGTCGCAGAGCGCAAGGTCCTGGTACACGGTGGCGACGCCGAGGTTCTGGGCGTCGTGCGGACGGTTGATGTCCACCTTCGCGCCCTCCCACTCGATGACGCCCTCATCGATGGGGTGCACGCCGGCAATCGTCTTGACCAGTGTGGACTTTCCTGCACCGTTGTCGCCGACCAGGGCGACCACTTCTCCGGCGTGGACTTCGAGATCGACACCGGAGAGGACCTGGACCGCTCCGAATCGCTTGAAGACTCCACGCAACGCCAGCACGGGCGTCTGTGACACGTGAACCATCTCCTTCGCCGCCTGACCGGCGGGGATGTGCCGCCTGACCGGCGGAGACGCCGCGCCACGAGGGGCAGCGTCGACGTACTGGAAGTACTGGGGGAAGAATGTCCGGCACCCGGCCGGCAGCGGGGTGTGGGCCGGCCGGGGCCGGACAGTCATGGGGCGGGCCGACTCCGCCGTGCGGCGCGGATCAAACCCGTACGCGCCAGGGCCTGTTGGCCCTGGCGCGAGGAGGGACTACTGGATGCCCAGTGCGGTGCACTTGGCGGCGATGTCCTTGACGCAGATCGCGGAGGCCTGGTAGATGCCGTCCTTGACCACGGTGGACTCGATGTTGTCCTTGTTCACCACGGTCGGCTCGAGCAGCGTGGAGGGAACGCCGTCCGTCTTGCCCGAGGCGCCGATGTCCTTGCCCTGGAGCAGGTTGACAGCGAACTGGGCGGCCGTCGGGGCGAGCTGCTTCGGCGACTTGTAGATCGTGAAGGTCTGCGTACCGGCGATGATCCGCTGGATACCGGGGAGCTCGGCGTCCTGGCCACCCACCGGGATGTTCTTGATGCCGGCGTTGCTCAGGGACGTGATGATACCGCCCGCCATGCCGTCGTTGGCGGAGTAGACCGCGTTGATCTTGCCCTTGCCGACCGAGGAGATCGCGGCGGTCATCTTCTCGCCGGCGATCTTCGGGTCCCACTCGCCGGACGCCTCGTAGGCAATCTTGATCTTGCCGTCGAGGGCCTCGTGAGCACCCTTCTTGAACAGGCCGGCGTTCGGGTCCTTCTCGTCACCGTTGATCATGACGAGGTTGGAGCCGGCCGCCTTGGAGCCGAGGGCGTCGAGGACGGCCTGGCCCTGGAGCTTGCCGATCTTCTCGTTGTCGTGGCTGACGTAGGCGTCGGCACCGACGATGGCGCGGTCGTACGCGACGACCTTGACGCCCTTCTTGTGTGCGTCGGCAACCCACGCGGCGGACTTCTCGGCGTCGACCGAGGAGATCGCGATGACCTTGATGCCATCGGCTATCTGCTGCTCGAACTGCTGCTTCTGCTGGCCGACATCACCGGCCGCGTTGTTGTAGACAACCTCGCAGTCCGCGCAGTCCTTCTTGACCGCTTCGATGAACAGCGGCTTGTCCAGCGTCTCGTAGCGAGCGGTCTTGTTCTCCGGGAGCAGCAGACCGATCTTGGTCTTGCTGCCCGACTCCGCCGAGCCCTTCTTGTCGTCGCCCGCCTTGCCACAGGCTGCGAGGGAGACGGCCATCGAAACTGCGGCCGTGCCTATGACGATGCGTCGCGTCATTGCGTTCATTGCGGGTGTGCCTCCCTGACGAGGCCGCAGCGTTGCGGCCGAGGTGGCTGGAAGTCAACTCGGCTGCGAAGCCGACGTCAAGGAGTAAATCCTTAACGAGATGACAACGGTGCCATTCGTTATCTAAGTGAAGGCAGGGGTCGCCGTCGGAAGAGTGCTCTCCAAAAGGGTCGAATCCCCCATTTCGCTCAGTACGAGGGCCAGCGCACCCAGCACCTCCGCCCGAGCTCCCAGCGCTCCGGGAAGCACCGAGAGCTGCCTTCCGGCACTGGGAATGGCGTAGCGCGACACCGAGTCCCGGATCGGCGCGAGCACCAGCTCGCCGGCCTCGGCGAGGGACCCGCCGAGGACCACCCGGCTCGGGTTGAGCAGGTTGCACAGGTTGGCGACACCGCTACCGATGTGCCGTCCGACGTCCCCGATCACCCGGCGGCAGCCCGGGTCGCCCTCCCGGGCCAGCTGGACCACCCGTTCCATCGTGAGATCGGGCCCGTGGCTCGGCCTGAGCAGGGGCAGGACGTACCGTGCGGCCGTGAAGGTCTCCAGGCAGCCCCGGTTGCCGCAGCGGCACACCGGGCCCGATTCGTCGAGGGTGATGTGCCCGATCTCGCCTGCCGTGCCGCCCGGCCCCCGGTAGATGTGCCCGTCGATCACCAGGCCGGCCCCGACACCGCTCGCGACCTTGATGTACGCCAGATCCTTGACGCCCCGGCCACTCCCCCAGACGAGCTCGCCCAGCGCCCCCAGATTGGCGTCGTTGTCGACGTAGACCGGCACGCCGAGCCTCGCGGCGAGCTCCTCGCTCGGGTTGATGCCCGTCCAGCCCGGCAGGATCGACGTGGAGCCCAGCGTGCCGGACTCCACATCGATCGGGCCGGGAACGCCGAGGCCCACGCCGATCACCTTGCCCGGGCTGATGCCGGTCGTCTCGATCAGCCGGTTGACCAGCTGTTCCGCCCGTCCGAAGCCCTGCGCCGACGAGGCGTCGACGTCCAGCGGCTCGGACTCCTCGGCGAGCACCTGGTGGGCGAGATTGCCGACCGCCACCCGCAGATGCGTATGGCCGAAGTCGACTCCGATCACGATGCCCGCGTCACCACTGAGCGAGACGCTGCGGGCCCGGCGGCCGCCCGCCGAGGTGGGGGTCACCTCTACGGTGCCGCCGTCCTTCAGTTCGCGAACGATATTGGAGACCGTGGCCGCCGAGAGGCCCGTGCTTCTGGCGATCTCCGCCTGGGTGAGCGAGCCCGCCATACGCACGGCACGCACAACCCGCTCAAGGTTGGCGCGATGCAGAGATGTCTGCGACCCCGGAGTCTCCATCGACTCTCTCACTCCTGCCAGTTTCTCCAACATGTGAACTCTAAGCTGACGTTTTGGGGCACCCCCCGTCAAGACCTTGAGCAGTGGGAGCCTCGGATGAGCAGCCTGCGCCGCCGGGGCGACCACGGAAAACAGACGAACCGCCCGTCGGTCTGTGGCCGACGGGCGGTTTTTCTGTGTGCAAGAAGTGTGCGGCGCTACTTCACCGCTCCCGCGGTCAGGCCCGCGACGACCTGACGCTGGAAGACGATGTAGGCCGCAAGGACCGGCAGCATCGCCATCACCAGACCGGCGAAGAGACCGGACCAGTCACCTTTGTACCCCTGGCTGGTGGCCAGTTCGACCAGGCCCTGGGAGAGGACCCGGTGATCCGGTTCGGTGTTCAGCACCGTCGGCAGCATGTACTGGTTCCACTGCCCCAGGAAGTTGAAGATGCCGACGCTGATCAGGCCGGGCTTCGCCATCGGCAGCATCACCTGGAAGAACGTCCGGGTGTGCGACGCCCCGTCGAGCATCGCCGCCTCCGCCACCGAGGTCGGCAGCGTCCGGAAGAACGAGGTGAGGAAGAAGACGGTGAACGGCAGCGAGTACGCGATATAGACCAGGATCAGTCCGTGCACCGTGTTCAGCAGGCCCATGTTGTTCATCACGAAGAACAGCGGGACCAGCGCCAGGATGATCGGGAAGCTCATCCCGCCGATGAACAGGAAGTACAGGAAGCGGTTCCCCGGGAAGTCGAACCGCGCCAGTACGTACGCCGCCATGGACCCGAGCAGCAGCGTGCCGATGAGCGAACCGCCCACCACGACGATCGTGTTGAAGAAGTAATCGCTCATGTGCGCCTGGCTCCAGGCGCGCGACCAGTTCTCGAAGTGAAGCTTGTCGGGCAGTGCCCACGGCGTCGACAGGATCGAGTCGTCCGTCTTGAAGGACGCCATCACCGCCCAGAGCAGCGGCATGACGACCAGGATCGCCCAGATGATCAGCACACCGTGCGAGAAGACGTTGAGGACGCTGCCCTCACTGCTCTTCTCCTTCTTGCCGGCGGGTACGGACGCCTTGGACACGGGCACGAGGTCCGCCGCAGCCACGGGAGGGGTGTCAGTGGTCTTCATCAGAACTCCAGCCGCTCGCGCCGGCCCAGTCGCATCACGATGGCCGCGAAGGCCATGGTGACGATGAGCAGTCCGACACCGATCGTCGTTGCGTATCCCGCCTGGCCGTCACGGAAGGCCGTCTGGTACACGTACAGCGGCAGAACCGTGGTCGAGTAGTCGGGACCACCGGGACCCACGGTCATGACCTGTACGGCAGTGAACGCCTCCACGCCGAGCGCCAGGATTCCCATGTAGACCCAGCCCGACTGCACGGTGTCCCAGAGCAGCGGCAGGGTGATCCGGAAGAACGTCGTGATGCGGTTGGCGCCGTCGAGGAGCGCCGCCTCGTAGAAGTCCTTCGGGATGGATGCCATGCCTGCGGAGAAGAGGACGACGAAGAATCCGACCGTCGACCAGATCAGCACCGACATGACACAGATGAGCGCGAGGCTCGGATCGCCCAGCCAGTCCGGCTGGACGGAGCCGAGGCCGATGCCCTTCAGCGTCGAGTTCAGCATCCCGTCGCTGGGGTTGAACGCGAATTGGAAGAGCAGGGCGACGATCACGATCGAAAGCACCTGCGGGAAGAAATAGGCGATCTTGTAGAAGCCCGAGCCCCGCACGCCGGCGACCGTGGCGTTCTTACGCCGTCGGCCGCCGACATTGAGCATGAAAGCGAAGAAAAGCGCGAGGCCCAGCGTCACCAGCGGCAGCAGCAGCACAAGCAACACGCTGTGCTGCAACGACTTCCAGAAGATGTCGTCCTTCAGCATCCTGGTGTAGTTGTCGAAGCCGACCATCTTGAAGTCCGGGCTCAGACCCGTCCAGTCCGTGAACGAATAGTAGATGGACTGGACGAACGGCCAAATGACGAAGACCGCGTACAACGCCAGTGGGGCGATCAAGAACCCCACAATGAACCGGTACTTGCCATGCTGCATCGTTTACCGACCCCGATCTTTCCGCGGGTGCCGCCGCTGGTGACGGTTGCTCACTGGTGCTTGTAGTGCTTGATGGACTGGTCCTTGGCCGCCGCGTCCGCGAAGGCCTGGATCTTCTTGATGGCTTCCGCCGGGGTCGCGCGGCCAGCCATCATCTCGCCGATGCCGGCGACGCCGATCTGCTCCTTCTGGAGCTTCACGTACCAGTCCTGCAGACGCGGGTTCACCACGTTGTCGCCGGCCTTCTTCAGCGCGTCGACGCCGGCCTGCATGGCCGTGGACAGGGTCAGACCGTCGGTGCCACCGTTGAAGGCGCTCAGGGACTTGACCTGCTTGGTGAAGTTCTTCGAGGACTCCTCGGAGAGCATGATGCGCAGCTGCTCCATGCCGCCCTCGGGGTTCTTCGCCTTGGCCGGGACGACGAAGGGCTCCCCGCCGGAGGCCCAGATGGTGCCGAACGGCATCTTGTCGGACGAGTCCAGGCTGGACGGCGCCGAGACCATCATCTTGAAGTCCTTGGGCGTGGTCGGCGCCGCCTCGTTCTCCACCCACGAACCGTTCGGGATGAAGAGCGCCTTGCCCTTGGTCCACGCGGTCTGCGACTGGATGTGCGTCATGCCCGGGGTGCCCTTGAGGATGTACCCCTTCTTGTACAGCTCGTAGTACGCCTCGAACGCCGCCTTGACCGCGGGGTCCTTCCAGGCGTTCGGCTCCAGGTTGTCGATCTTGTCGAGAACCTCCCGGCCGCCGATCTTGGCGATGAACGGGTAGAGCGAGAACGGCAGGTAGTAGGGGTACTTACCGGCGTAGGTCCAGCCGGCGATGCCCTTCTTCTTCGCCTTCTCGCAGAGGGCGAGCATGTCGTCCCAGTTCTCGGGGTACTGCGCGTCGAGGTTGTCGAGCGCGGTCTGCGAGTACCAGACGCCGTAGACCGTGTACGCGTAGTACATGATCCAGACCGGGTCGCCGTCGAACTGGCCCATCTCCAGGACACCGGGGCGCAGCGTGTCACGGACCTTCTTGCTCGGGTCGTCGATGGACGGGGCGTCCATCAGCGGCGTCAGGTCGAGCAGCTGCTTCTTGCCGACGAGGACACCCATGTCCATCTGCTCGGCGCCCGAGTTGTCGATCAGGTCCGGCGGGGTGCCACCGTTGAAGCGCGGCTGCAGCTGCGACTGGATCTTCTGGGTCGCGGTGTGCTTGACCTTCGGCGCCTTCGGGAAGGCCGCGTTGTACTTCTTCTCCGCGTCGATCGCGTACTGCTGGCCGAAACCGCCATCGAAGATGACGACATCGAGGGCAGCGGTCTCGTTGACGCCGAGCGGGTTCTTGGCGCTCGTCTTGCCCTTCTTGACCGAGTCGTCGGTGCCGCTGTCGCTACTCGCACACGCCGACAGGAAGCTCATCGTCGGAACGGTGATCAGACCGAGTGCGGCAGACCGCTTGATCACGTCGCGACGGCCAAGGCCCTCATTCTTGTGGGCGGAGGTGGATCCCATGCTCAAGTCCTCGCCTTCTCCAGGACTCAGGCGGTGTGTACCGGTCGCCCGTCGAAATTCGCCTCAGGCGAAGGGCCCCGCCACCGCGGTCAGTTGCGCTTGGGTCGTACTGATTTGCAGGCTAGCCAGATGCAGCGGGGGATTCCGGAGATCGAACCGATGGATGCAGCGATGGCGCCCCCGGCCGTTCCCCCCGGCCCCCCTTGTCCGCGTCCGCGTGGAAAACGGCGGGGCAGACGCCGACAGGTATAGTCCACTTGCAGCCAACTGAGCAAGATCGAATGCAGGTTTGAGCGGCAGTCTTTCCCGAGTTGAGACCTCGCGGATACATGGACCCCGTGCGCGCTCATCCGGGTGTAACGATTTCCGCAATACGGTCGATTCACCCGCGCGCCCTCGTCCAACACCCTTGACACATCGCGCCACTTGCCTCCCTACTGGATCCTGCACATCGCCCTGACAACGTTGTCCAGTGCGCTTCCTCGGGAGGAATGGCTCGGCATGCAGCCCCGACATGGTTCTCGTAAGAGACAAAACCGCACGGCCGCACTCATCGCGGCTTCACTGGTCCTGGTGGTGACCGCCCCCACCACGGCCGCCGCACAGTCGGCGAGGTCTGCCGAAAAGGGTGAAAAGCCCACGAGCGACCAGACATTCAGCTCATCGTTCGAAGCGAACGAAAAGCAGCCGGACTGGCGTAATACCGTGGAAGAGGGTCCGGACGGGAAGAAGCGGGCGTCGGGTATCGACGGCGGCTTCTCCGCCGGAATACCGGGCAATGTCACCGACAAGGTCACAGATCTGCGCGCCAGCGGCGAGAACACCGGCGGCGGCGAGGTGAAGGAGAACCTGGTCGACGGGGAGTCCTCCTCGAAGTGGCTGACCTTCGAGCCCACCGGCTGGATCGAGTTCGACCTCGTCGAACCGGTCAAGGTCGTGACATACGCGCTCACTTCGGCCAATGACCACGACGAGCGCGACCCGAAGGACTGGACCCTTCAGGGCTCCGCCGACGGCAAGACCTGGAAGGACCTCGACTCCCGGTCCGACCAGTCCTTCTCCGAGCGCTTCCAGACGAAGTCGTACGACTTCTCGAGCGACACGGCCTACCAGCACTACCGCCTGGACGTCACCAAGAACAACGGTGCATCGGACGCGACCCAGCTGGCCGACGTCCAGTTCTCCGACGGCAACACCAGCACCCCCGCCCCCGAGGAGATGCGCAGCCAGATCGACCGCGGTCCGTCCGGCTCGCCCACCGCCAAGGCCGGCGCGGGCTTCACCGGTAAGAAGGCCCTGCGGTACGCGGGCACGCACAAGCCGGACGGCCGCGCGTACTCGTACAACAAGATCTTCGACGTCGACACCGCGGTCACCCGGGACACCGAGCTCTCCTACCTCGTCTACCCGCAGATGGGCGAGACGGACCTCTCGTACCCCGCCACCCATGTCTCGGTCGATCTGGCCTTCACCGACGGTACGTATCTGAGCGATCTCGGCGCCACCGACAGCCATGGCGGTCTGCTGACCCCGCAGGGCCAGGCCGACGCCAAGCGGCTGTACGTGAACCAGTGGAACAAGGTCGCCTCCCGCATCGGCACGGTCGCGGCAGGCAAGACCGTCGACCGGATCCTGGTGGCGTACGACTCCCCCAAGGGCCCGGCGAAGTTCCAGGGCTGGCTCGACGACATCAAGCTCGCCCCGAGGGCTCCCGAGAAGCGCCGGGCGCACCTGTCCGACTACGCGTCGACGGTCCGCGGCACCAACTCCAGCGGCGGTTTCTCGCGCGGCAACAACTTCCCCGCCACCGCGGTCCCGAACGGCTTCAACTTCTGGACGCCGGTCACCAACGCCGGCTCGACGAGCTGGCTGTACGACTACCAGCGCGCCAACAACGACGACAACCTGCCTACGCTCCAGGCGTTCAGCGCGAGCCATGAGCCGAGCCCGTGGATGGGCGACCGGCAGACGTTCCAGCTGATGCCGTCGGTGGCCGAGGACGAGCCGTCCGCCTCCCGCACGGCGCGCGCGCTGCCGTTCAAGCACGAGAACGAGACGGCGAAGCCGCACTACTACGGTGTGACGTTCGAGAACGGCCTCAAGGCCGAGATGACGCCGACCGACCACGCGGCGCGGATGCGGTTCACCTACCCCGGTGACGACGCCTCCGTCGTCTTCGACAACATCTCCAACGACGGCGGGCTCACCCTCGACCCCGGGACCAGCTCCTTCACCGGCTTCTCCGACGTGAAGAGCGGCCTCTCCACCGGTGCCACCCGCCTCTTCGTCTACGGCGTCTTCGACGCACCGGTCACCGCGAGCGGCAAGCTCAAGGGCGGCGGCGGTGACGACGTGACGGGCTACCTCCGCTTCGACGCCGGCAAGGACCGTACGGTCAACCTCCGTCTGGCCACCTCGCTGATCAGCATCGACCAGGCGAAGCAGAACCTCGCCGCGGAGATCCCCGCGTCCCGTTCCTTCGGCCGCGTCGAGGAGCAGGCGCAGCACGCCTGGGACGACATCCTGGGCAAGGTGGAGGTCGAGGGCGCCGACGCCGACCAGCTGACGAGTCTCTACTCCAGCATGTACCGCCTGTATCTCTACCCGAACTCGGGCTTCGAGCAGGTCGGTGGCAAGGACCGGTACGCCAGCCCGTTCTCGCCGCAGATCGGCTCCGACACCCCCACCCACACGGGTGCGAAGATCGTCGACGGCAAGGTGTACGTCAACAACGGCTTCTGGGACACGTACCGGACGACCTGGCCCGCGTACTCGTTCCTCACGCCGAAGAAGGCCGGCGAGATGGTCGACGGCTTCGTCCAGCAGTACAAGGACGGCGGCTGGATCTCCCGCTGGTCCTCCCCCGGCTATGCCGACCTGATGACCGGCACGTCGTCGGACGTCGCGTTCGCGGACGCCTACGTCAAGGGCGTGAAGTTCGACGGCGAGGCGGCCTACGAGGCGGCGCTGAAGAACGCCACGGTGGTTCCGCCGTCGTCGGGTGTCGGCCGCAAGGGCATGGAGACGTCCCCGTTCGCGGGTTACGCGAACACGTCGACGCACGAGGGTCTGTCCTGGTCGCTGGAGGGCTACCTCAACGACTACGGCCTCGCGCAGATGGGCCAGGCGCTCTACAAGAAGACGAAGAAGGACCGGTACAAGGAGGAGTCGGAGTACTTCCTGAACCGGGCCCGCAACTATGTCGAGCTGTTCGACTCCAAGGCGGGCTTCTTCCAGGGCAAGGACGCCAAGGGTGACTGGCGGGTCGCTTCCGACAAGTACGACCCGCGCATCTGGGGCTACGACTACACGGAGACGAACGGCTGGGGCTACGCGTTCACGGCCCCGCAGGACAGCCGCGGCCTGGCGAACCTGTACGGCGGCCGCGACGGCCTGGCCAAGAAGCTCGACACGTACTTCTCCACTCCCGAGACGGCGGGCCCGGAGTTCGTCGGCTCGTACGGCGGTGTCATCCACGAGATGACGGAGGCGCGTGACGTACGGATGGGCATGTACGGCCACAGCAACCAGGTCGCGCACCACGTCACGTACATGTACGACGCGGCGTCGCAGCCCTGGAAGACGCAGGAGAAGGTCCGCGAGGTCCTCAGCCGTCTCTACACCGGTAGCGAGATCGGCCAGGGCTACCACGGCGACGAGGACAACGGCGAGCAGTCGGCCTGGTACCTCTTCTCCTCGCTCGGCTTCTACCCGCTGGTGATGGGCAGTGGCGAGTACGCGATCGGCTCGCCGCTCTTCACGAAGACGACCGTCCACCTGGAGAACGGCCACGACCTGGTGGTCGAGGCTCCGAAGAACAGCGCGAAGAACATCTATGTGCAGGGCCTGAAGGTCAACGGCAAGAAGTGGACGTCCACGTCGCTGCCGCACGACCTGCTCGCCAAGGGCGGTGTCCTGGAGTTCGACATGGGCGCCAAGCCGTCGGCGTGGGGGACGGGCAAGGACGCGGCCCCGACATCGATCACCAAGGACGACCAGGTGCCGTCGCCGAAGAAGGACGTGCTGAAGGGCGAGGGTGCCCTGTACGACAACACGTCGGCCACGACGGCGACGGTGAACGGCCCGGTGGAGCTGCCGGTGCCCGCATCGACGAAGGCGGTCCAGTACACGCTGACATCGGGCGCGGCGGCGAAGGCCCCGAAGGGCTGGGTCCTGCAGGGCTCGTCGGACGGCACGACCTGGCAGGACCTGGACAAGCGGTCCGCGCAGTCGTTCGCGTGGGACAAGCAGACGCGGGTGTTCTCGGTGAGCACGACGGGAACGTACGAGCACTACCGCCTCGTGCCCGAGGGTGAGGGGACGCTGGCGGAGGTGGAGCTGATCTCCTGACCTCTGCGCTCCTGCGAACGGCCGGTACCTCGGGTGAGGTACCGGCCGTTCGTTCATTCCACGGTGCGGACGAATGCGTTCGCGGCGTGGTGTGCGCGACTGCGCCCGTGCGGGTTCACCGTCGGCGGCGGCACGTACCGGCCCCGTCTCACTCCGGCGACTGCGCCGGATGCGGCGCTGCCGCGTGGAGGAGACTCTCGGGAAGGGCCAGGTTCCAGGCGGTGATGACCGGCTTCCCGTGCTCGGTACCGAGCCGGGAGACGGTCCCCGTGCCGAGCTGGAACAGTGTGCCGCCGGACGTAGTCAGCCCCAGATAGCGAGCGGTGAGCACGCGAAGGAAGTGGGAGTGCGCAACGACGGCGATGTCCGCGTCCCCCAGTGATTCGGCGGCCGTGCGGATCTCGGTGAGCACGCGGTCGGCCCGCTCCCCCACCTGAGCCGGTGTCTCCCCGGGGTGGTCCTCCGAGCCCGGGGCGACCCCGTCGGTCCACAGGTTCCAGGACGGCCGGGTGCGGTGGATCTCGACGGTGGTCACACCCTCATAGCCGCCGTAGTCCCATTCACGCAGGTCAGGGGTGATACGGGGCGAGGCAAGCCCGGCAAGTTGGGCGGTACGCCGGGCCCGCAGGGCCGGGCTGACCAGGGTGAGCCCGATCTTCCGGTCGGCGATCAGCGGCACGAGAGCGCGGGCCTGCCGCTCACCGAGGGCGGTCAGCGGCAGATCGGTGTGGCTCGTGTGCCGCCCGGACCGGGACCACTCGGTCTCGCCGTGCCGGATCAGAATCAACTCGCCCATGGGTGCCGTCCGCTCTCTGTTCTCCGCGCTGTGCGCGCCGCCTGCTGCGTAGCTTCCAAACTCGCTGATCCACGATCGCATTCCGGGCACCTTCGTGTACGCGCCGGGACCGTGCGGCCCAGGGTGCCGAGCCGGGGCCGTGGAAGGGCACGGCGGAGGTGGCGCGCACAGTCGTGCGACGGCGACCGGTGCTGGACCTCGACGAGTGAGCGGCACCCACAAAACTGGTTCCGGTCGAGTACCGGCGACCGCTCGGCACTGCTCGGCAACCATGACTGCCGCACGGCCGACGGCTTCATCCACCCGTACTTCTTCAGGGAGGCGGCGCGGGCCGACCGGCCGTGGCCTGTCGTCGACCCGTACGACGCCGGGAAGGACATCGCGCCGGCGACCGGGACTGCATCGTGCCCTCGCGGACCTGATCAGACAGTTCCTCGGTCCGGGGCGGGGCCGGGGCGGGCCGGCTCAGGAGCACCGGCCGGTGCGCCGGACTGGTTCAGTGCGGGATTCCGTCGATGAGTTCGCGGGCGCCCTGGCGCAGGAGGGCGACGGCGACGGACGTGCCGAGCGTGGCCGGGTCCAGGCGGCCCGCCCACTCGTGGGCGTTGAGGATCACCTTCCCGTCGGGCGTGAACACCTTCGCCCGCAGCGACAGTTCGCTGGTCCCCTCGGTACGGGCGTATCCGGCGATGGGGCTGTTGCAGTGGCCCTGCAGCACGTGCAGGAACATGCGCTCGGCGGTGGCCTCGCGGTGGGTGGCCGGGTCGCCGAGGCCGCTGATCGCGTCGATCAGCGCCCTGTCGCCCTCACGGCACTGGAGGGCAAGGATCCCGGCTCCGATCGGCGGGCACATCACCTCGACCGGCAGGACTTCGGTGATCACATCCGTGCGGTCGATGCGCTCCAGTCCGGCGACGGCCAGAAGCAGCGCGTCCGCTTCTCCTGCCGCGAGCTTGTCCAGTCGGCGGTTGGCGTTGCCCCGCATAGGCACGCACTGGAGGTGCGGGTGGGAGGCGGCGAGCTGGGCGCTGCGCCGTACGGAGGAGGTGCCGATCCTGGCTCCGTCGGGGAGCTGGTCGAGGGTGAGACCTCCGGGGTGTACGAGGGCGTCACGGATGTCGTCCCGCCGGAGGAAGGCCGCGAAGGTGGTTCCGGCGGGCAGCGGCCGGTCGGCCGGGATGTCCTTGACGCAGTGCACTGCGAGGTCCGCCTGGCCCGAGAGGAGGGCGGCGTCGACCTCCTTGGTGAACGCGCCCTTCCCTTCGACCTGGGCGAGATCGCCCATCCACTTGTCACCGGTGGTCTTGACAGCCACGACTTCGGTGGCGGTGCCGGGGTGGAGGGCGGCCAGCTCGGCACGGACGCGCTCCACCTGGGCGAGAGCCATGGGCGAGTCGCGGGACACGATGCGGATGAGTTCAGGGGCGGACATGGCGCCCACGATAGACCGTCCGATGCGGGTTCCCGGGCGCACTGCGCCCACCCATGTCATCGCAGCGTCAAGCCAGTTGGAACGCTCGGGCAGGTGTGCGACCCGCTTCGGTGGCGACATGGCGCACCGGGCCGCGCCCACCGGAATCCTCCGATGGACGCCATGCTGCGCCTCAATGGATCCAGGAGCTCTCGCCGCCTGTGCATCTCGATTTTGATCGTGTGTAAAACAAATCTGGCGGAATTATCAAGACATGAACGGAGTGGTCCATCGATCTGCCTCATTTGAGTGCCGCCAGAGGCGGGACGAAGCCGTCATGTTGCCCCTATGTGACTGATGTGTCACGGAGACGGGCTGGCGACGAGAGCCGCGATGCAGTATTAGTACTGTCAGCAAACAAATTGGTCGGTCGGCGGTGCGTCGTCCGAGCCCTTGTCGACAAGAGGCAGATTCATGTCGGACCGTTTCACCCCCACCTCCGCGGACAAGTTCACCTTCGGTCTCTGGACCGTCGGCTGGCGCGGCAACGACCCCTTCGGTGACGCCACCCGTCCCGCGCT